>DASRCS010000103.1:0-34539 GCA_035652995.1 Pyrinomonadaceae bacterium | reverse complement strand
GTGCCTGAGCCACTCGGCCACCGCTCCGTTTACTTGTCGAGATCATTCCTTCTTTTCCTGCACTTCGGGCCGAGCGTCAATCGAGGCCGCCTCGACCTCGATTGCGTCCCGCACGGCGTTGACGACCTCGGCGAGGCGTCGAACCTTGTAGAGGCTGTCGGCGCGATCCCGGCGCGTCGCCATGTCGAAGCTGAACGACACGCGCCGGTAGCAGTCGCCCATGTCGAGAATTATCGTCCCGCACTTCCAGGGCTGTTTCGGCGCGTCGTCGGGAATGTCGCGCGTGTCCTCGACGACGCCGATGATGAATGCGGGCAACTCGGAGTCACGGTTCAGGAACAGGCGACGGCGAACGTGATATTTCACTCGTCTTGTGCGAGCCATTGTGCTGCCTTTCTAAGCTGCTGCGCGCAGCGTCTGTCGAAAAAGTTTTCTCGTGGTTGCGTGCGCGTGTACTCGTCGCAGTCATATTTGAAGTCTCCTTTGTTGATGTCTGTCGAAGGTCGGTCGGCGGGAGTCGAACCCGCGCATCTGCGTTCACGGCGCAGCGCTCTAGCCGTCTGAGCTACGACCAACGCGAAAAAGTTTTGGCAGGGGCGGCGGGACTCGAACCCGCAAAGCCCGAAGGGCGCTTGATTGAAGGTCAAGCCGCTTTCTCCATTTTGCATACGCCCCCGTTGATGCGCGCGGAGAGATTCGAACTCTCACTGTGCAGGGTTTAAGCCTGCCGCCTCTGCCGCGGTTGGGCTACGCGCGCGGGATTACGCGCGGCGGGAGTCGAACCCGCGCCGAGACTCTTTTTGAGAGAATCCCCTCTGCCGAATGGGTCACGCGCGCTCTTGAGTTGGTGCGGGAGGTGAGACTCGAACTCACATGAACCGCCTTCTGAGGACGGCGCGTCTGCCGTTTGCGCCACTCCCGCGTGGGATGCTGGAGGAGGGACTCAAACCCTCAAAAGAGCCTTTGTGCCCGACGGCGATCTCAGCGCCGCGCGTTTGCCATTTACGCCACTCCAGCTTGAGTCTGAAACCAATGAGCCGACTCCGGGGGAAGGACTCGAACCTTCATCGCCTGTTTCAAAGGCAGGCATCCTCCCTTTAGACGACCCCGGAAAGGCACGAGCGAACCCGGCACGACTCGAACGTGCGCCCTCAGGCTCCGCAAGCCTGCGCTCTGATCCTTCTGAGCTACGGGTTCAATGTAAGGATGAAGGCGGAGGGATGAGGGATGAAGTGAAGACAAGGCTGCTTCCACTTCATCCTTCATCCTTCCGCCTTCATTCTTCATTCTTTCAAAGCGGAGGCGGTGCGACTCGAACGCACACAGGCGCGAGGCCCGGCGGCTTAGCACGCCGCTGCACTACCATTTGTGCGACGCCTCCGAATCAAAGGATGAAGTAGGAAGGGTGAAGGATGAAGAAAAGACAAATTGACTCTGTTCATCCTTCATCCCTCTGCCTTCATCCTTGCTCTTGGCGGAAGGTGCGGGAGTCGAACCCGCAGGAGTGTTTAGCTCCGACAGTTTTCGGGACTGCTCGGCGTGCCCGTGCCCAACCTTCCGAGAATTGGCGGGGGCGCTCGGATTTGAACCGAGAATGGCGGGTTTGGAGTCCGCTAGTTTGGCGTTTAGCTTACGCCCCCTCACTCTCAAGTGCATCAGGGAGGACTCGAACCTCCAACGCTCTTCGTTGAGCCACAGCTTTACAGGCTGCTGCCGAGCCGCTTCGGCCTCTGATGCGAAAATCGTTTTGAAGCTGATGAAGTGCGGAAAATTTCCGATAAGAAAATTGATGAAGGCGTAGAGTCGCGGGTTGAAGTCGCGCAAGGCAAACAGTCAGCCCGCACGGGGAAGCGTGTGCGGCTTCAACTCAAACCGCTTTCGCTTCCGACTCGCGCCGGCGACTCTCCGCCTTCATCCACTCAAGTTACTGCGGTTGTCAAACAACGAAAGGGCGGGCCTTTTGCTCCCCCAGAGGAAGCAGGCCCGCCCCGAAAGTCTCTACGTTTTTTTAGAGATTTGGGGGCGGGAGGCCGCCCCCGCCGAAACTAAATCTGAAACTGACGACGATCATTAAGCCCGAAGCCTTCGGGCCTTATCGAATAGCCTTGCGATAGTCCGCCGCCGTTATGCCGGAATGATGACGGACTCTGACAGGCGGCGCGCACGCCGACGCCCATCTCCGGGGCGGGCGGCTGCCACGCGACCGCCGCTGCGGTCAACGTCGCGCGTTTGATGTCTGTCGAGTTCGTCGTCATTTGAAGTCTCTGTTCTCCTCGAAAGTCCGCCCGCTTCCGGCAGGCGACGAGAGTATATACAATAGACTACTTTATGATGTCAAGCACTTTTTTCAATCGCCTTCTTGAAAGCGTCAGAAGACGTGCAAGAAAAGCGAAAGCCCGGCCTGCCGTCCCGCGCTCGCGCCGACGGTTGTCTTCACACGGCGGAAGCTGTAACTTCTCCGGCGGCGGAGGGGCTTTGGAACCTTGAAGCGAGGCTTTGGCGAAAAAGCATGACCGACGGACGAATCTTTCAACTCAGTTGCTCGGACGGCGGCGTGCCGAAGCTCGCCGTGCGCGAGGCCTTTCTCACGGAGACGGGACTCGAAGGCGACAGGCAGAGAGACCTGCGCTTTCACGGCGGGCCGGAGCGCGCGCTGTGCCTCTTCCCGCTCGAACTCATCCTCGAACTTCAGGGCGAGGGGCACCCCGTTTTCCCCGGCTCGGTCGGCGAGAACGTGACCGTCTTCGGCGTCGAGTGGCGCGACCTGAATCCGGGCGCGCGCCTCGCGCTCGGCGACGAAGTCGTCGTCGAGATCACGGGCTACGCCGCGCCGTGCAACACCATCGTGGACTCGTTCCGCGGCGGCGAGTTCAAACGCATCTCCCAGAAGCTGCGCCCAGGCGACTCGCGGCTCTACGCGCGCGTCCTCAGAACGGGCCACCTCGCCGTCGGCCAGCCGGTCAGAGTTTTAAATGGGTCGGACGAGCAGCCTTTATCAATTTTCAGTTGGGCGCATAGCAAGTTGAGTTCACCACGGAGGCACGGGGGACACAGAGGGGGCACGGAGGTTTAAAATTTGAAATCTGTATTTCTCCGTGCAACCTCTTAGTCCCCCGTGCTTCCGTGGTGAACCCCGACCTGCAACACGCTCAAGGGTGAGTAATCTAAAAGTGCTACGCTGGTTTGACTCGCGTTCTGCTAGAATGCGGCCCGCCTTCGACGTTCGACCGGCCTCGGCCCGCTACGAGGCCGAGGTCGTCATCTTCTGAAAAGGGAAAGCTGAGACATGAACAGGTTGGGTTTGATCCTCGGACTCGTCGGCGGGGGCATCGGACTCGTCGCGGCCATCTTCGGCCTAGCCATCGCGTTCTCGGTCATGCCGGGCAGCGCGGGTTTCCTCTCGCTCATCCCGCTCGTCTCAGGCGTCGCGGTCGTCGTCATCGTGCCGCTCGTCATCGGCGTCGTCTTCTGGAAAGTCTTGAGGCCGATGTTTCAGTCCGACGCGCTGCTGAAGACGGGCGAGCCGGCGCAGGCGAGAGTGCTGCGGCTCTGGGACACGGGCGTGACACTCAACGACAGCCCGCAGGTCGGGATGCTTCTGGAAGTGCAGAGGCAGAACTACCCGGCCTATCAGGTCGAGACTAAAACTTTCATCTCGCGCTTGCAGACTTCGCAGTTCCAGCCGGGCGCTTCACTCAACGTCCGCGTTGACAGGGCCGACCCGAACAAGATTGCCGTCGAGTCAGTCAATGCGTCGCAAGCCTACTTCGGCCAGCCGTACTACCAACCCTCATACGCGCCGCAGCAGCAGGCGCAGACGCAGCAGGCGGAGGAGATGATGCGGCAGATTGACGCCTTCAACCGAAGCGTCGTCGCGGCGGGCGAACAGGCGCAGGCGCTCATCATGAGGACTTGGGAGTTGGGTATCAACGTCAACGGCAACAACCCCGCGCTCGGCCTCTGGCTCGAAGTCCGCCCGAACGACCGCCCGCCGTTCCAGGCGGAGGCGAAGGGAGTCGTCTCCGCCTACTCGCTCGCGAAGTTTCAGCCGGGCCAGACCGTCTGGGTCAGGTTCGACCCCAACGACAACACGCGAGTCGCCGTCGAACACTCCTGAGTTCGACCTGTGTGTCCTGTGCTATTTGACTTGAAGAAGTCGGCCAGCGTGTTCACAAAAAACGGAAGGCAGCCACCCGGCTGCCTTTCTTCTTTTCGGTTCTGAAATACACCCGGTAGGGCTCGAACTTGCGAGAAAAATTATGGCGGGCCGTGAGGGACTCGAACCCCCGACACCTGGTTCCGAAGACCAGTGCTCTATCCAAACTGAGCTAACGGCCCCTTCAATCGCAAGACGCGTCGCGACGGTCAGAGGATAACATGCGCGCGGCGGCGGGTTTAGTGAGCAGGAGACGGCGTCGCCGCTGCTGCGCCGGTACCGGACTGCCCCTGGAAGTCGTGGCGGATGAGGCGGACGAGCGCTTCAATCTGCTGCTGGCTGAGACGAGTTTTGAACGCGGGCATTCCGTCGCCGCCGTTCTGAATCTTCTTCACGAACTGCTCGTCCGTGTGCTTGGCGGCGTGCTCGTCGTGAAAGTTCGGGACTTTCAGGGTCGTGCCGTCGTCGAGCTTGACCGTGCCGCCCGTGCCGTCCTCCTTGTGGCAGCGCGAGCAGGTGTTCTTGAAGGTCGAGCGCGCGTCGGCCATCTCGTCGGGCGTGCCCGCGGGCGTCGCCGCCGGCTTCGATGCCGCGGGCGTCGAGGCCGCGTTCGCGTTCGCGTTGGCCGTCGTGTTGGACGGCGCGTTGCCGCAGGCCGTGGCGAAAGAGAGAAGGGCGAGCGAGACTAGTGCAAGCTTGATGAGTTTCATGCTCAAAGGAACTCCTGTGCGCTTCGTTGATTTGTGCTGGCGAAAAACTGCGAGAGTATAACTTAGCCGCGCGCGGGTTTGAAAGCCGCCGATTTAAAAAACCGCGAGCCGCAATAATTCACCAAAGGCAATGACCCGCCCGACCTCTTCAAAGATGAGGCCGCTCCGGCTCGTCAAGGCGAAGGCGTGCCGGTTTGCTTCAAACACCTGCTCACTTCAGGGAGACGACCCACTCGGCGACGGCGCGCTTCTCTTCGTCGGTGAGTTTCGTCGCGAATGAAGGCATGCGCGATTCGAGTCCGTAGCTGCGCGGGTCGTTCTGGATGGCGACGATGTCTCCGACCGTGCGCTTCGGCCTCGCAGAGATGCCGACGAGCGACGGGTAAATCGAGCGGCCCTCGCCGTGCGCGCCGTGGCACTTCGCGCAGTTGCGCGTGAAGGCTTCGGGCGGGTCGGCGTTTTGCGAAGCGTTCGCCGCGGTAGTGTTCGATGAGGGCGAAGTCGTTTCGGCTCCGCCCGCGTCGCCCGTGCGCTTCGGCGTGAAGGGCGCGGCGCGGAACTCCGCCTCCTTCTGCGCCTGAAGCGCGAACTGCTGGCGCACGCGCGGGTCGCGCGAGTCTTCGACGAAGGCCGCGGCGGTCAGCCCCGCGACGAGCAGAACTGTGAAGCATAGGATCAACTGTCCGAGTCTTCGCCTCGACTTCTCGCGCGCGGGCGTCGCGCTCTTTCGCACGAGCGGGAGCAGCGCGAGCGCGCCGAAGATGAGCGCGGGGAGGGAGAACGCGACGAGCGAGCCGACGGTCTTCGGGAAGAGCTTGAGCAGTTGGAAGAGCCAGAGGAACTGTATGCCGGGCCGCGGCAGGTAGCCGGGCGGCGCGGCGTCAGCCGAAGGGCCGAGCGGCGCTGGATACTTCGCGGCGTAGAGCGCCAGCGCGAGGAACGCGAGGCCGCAGACGATTGCGTTTCGCGCAAACTGCGCGCGCGCCCACGCGGAAAGCCCTGTCTCGCGCGCCGCGTCAGGCTTATCGAAGTTCACGTCAGGCTCTCTGAAGATGAAGAGACGCGCGAAGGCGACGGCGAGCAGGGCGAAGGGGACGACGAGGACGTGCAGCGCGAAGAAGCGCGAGAGCGTGAGCGTGGAAATCTCCGAGCCGCCGACGAGCCACGCGCGCAAGGCCGCGCCCGCGAGCGGGAGTCCGCCCGTGACGTTCTCCGCCACGTTCGTGCTGAAGAACGCGCGCGCGTCCCAGGGGAGCGAGTAGCCAGTCGCGCCGTTCGCGAGCGAGAGCGCGAGCAGCGCGACCGACGCGACCCAAGCGACCGGCCTGCGCGCGAACTCGCCGCGCCAGAGCATCTGCGCGAGATGCAGGACGAGCGCGAAGGGCAGGAGCTGCGAGCCGTATAAATGCAGCGCGCGAATCCAGGAACCCGCGGGCAGAACCTTCTCGACGTAGGCGACGGTCGTGTACGCGCTGTCCGACGAAGGCACGTAGTAGAAGGCGAGCAGCGCGCCGGTGACGAGTTGAAGAACGAAGAAGAGCGCGACGAGTCCGGCGGTCGTCCGCGCCCACGCGCCGAAGCCGCGCGAAGGCTCGCCGAGTAGATTTTCGAGCGCGAGCCGAAGCGTCGTGCGACGCGACGGCTCAGGCGACACTGCGTCGCTCTCTCGGACGGAAGTTCGGCGGTCACTCGTGCGGGTGTGTCGGCGGCTCATGCTTTGGTCGGGGTGTCGGCCTGCGTTTGCTGCGTCTGCGCGTCGGCGAACTGCGCTTCGAGCGTGTCGCCGTTGACGCGCGCGGGCAAGGGGTCGAGTCCGCGCTGCGCGGGGCCGCTCAGGCGCGCGCCGTCGGGGCCGAAGACGCTGTCGTGGCAGGGGCAGAGGAATTTTCTTTGCTCGCCGCTCCAGTCAACCGCGCACCCTTCGTGCGGGCAGACGGCGGAGACGACTCTTCGCTCGCCGCCGGGCAGGACGAAGACGGCCTGCGCCCGCAGCGTCGAACTCCAACCCGCGCGGTGCTCGACCGGGACTTCGCGGCGCAGAGGCTCGTCGGTCAAAAGCTCCGAGACTTTCGCGACCGGATGCCAGTTGCCCGAAGCGCCGCCGCTCAACCCGACTTCGCCCGCGCGCGGTCTGAGGAACTTGAAGGCCGCGGCGAAGACCGTGCCCGCGGCGGACGCGATGACGGCGGCGGGAATCCAGATGATGATTCGCCTGCGTAGTTGCGATGTCTGTCGTCTTTCAGTTTTGTGCTCTGCCGAGTTTATGTCTTTTTCAGCCATCGAAAATGTACGCGCACACGGCGCGTGGCGGTTTGCAATCTGCCGCGGCCCGAAGCAAAATACGTCTCGCCCCGATGGCGCTCATTCTATCCGATTTCGACGCCGCTTGCGTAAACCCTTAAACCTTCGACCCGCGAAGAGCATTCGAGGAACAGAAACGATGAGCACGGAACAAGAACAAGCCGGAGCGGGCCGCCCGGCACTTCGACTGGCCGACAAGGCACCGCGCGACACGGAGCAGACGGAGAAGGCTCCGATGCCGAGGCAGTTCGTCACCTTCACCTTCTACAAGGCTCGCCCCGAATGGCGCTCGCTCGACGCCGCGGCGAAGCTCGACGCCAAGCGCGAGTTCGTCGAGGTCTTCGACTCGTACCGGCGCGGCCTCCTGATGCACACTTACTCAATCGTCGGCCTGCGCTCGAACGTTGACTTCATGATCTGGCGCATCGGCTACGCGCTCGACCCGTTTCAGGAGATGTCGGCGCGTCTGAACTCGACGGCGCTCGGTCGCCACCTCGACGTGACGCAGTCGTTCCTCTCGATGACCAAGCGCTCGATGTACATCGACAAGGACAACCCCGAACACGACGAAGACCGCCTGCACATCATTCCGGGCCAGTCGAAGTACCTCTTCGTCTATCCCTTCGTCAAGACGCGCGAGTGGTACTCGCTCCCCGTCGAGCAGCGGCAAGAGATGATGGAAGAACACATCCGCGTCGGCACGAAGTACCGCTCGGTCAAGCTCCACACGACCTACTCGTTCGGACTCGACGACCAGGAGTTCGTCGTCGCCTTCGAGACCGACTACCCTTCGGACTTCCTCGACCTCGTGCAGGAACTCCGCGAGTCGAAGGCGAGCCGCTACACCCTGCGCGACACGCCGATGTACACCTGCCGACAGATGCCGCTCGCCGAGTGCCTCGACGAGATCGGCTGACGCGGGCGCCAGAGATTTGCAAGACGCAGGGGCGTGGAAGATTATTCCCGCGCCCCTGCGTTTTTCTGTTCGTAAGATTTGACGGACGCCGATGACGACACGGTCGAAACTCCTGTTCTCAACGTTCGCCTGCCTCGCGCTGCTCGCGCGGCTCGCCTTCGCCCAAGCCGGAACGCCGCAGGCAAACGGCCCGGACTCTTCGCGCCACAACGAATATCTCTGGTACGAGGCCGAGAACATGAGCGGCGTCGCGACCGACGCGCGCAACGAGCCGCGGATAAATCCTTCGTGGATGGAGTTGACGCGCGCGCAGGCTCCGGGCTGGGAGATCAGCGGCCCCGGCGTCTCCGCCGAGTGGTCGCAGGGCGGCGAGAGCGAGTGGAACTCTGTGGCCGCAGCCGCCGACGAAACTCACGCGGAGATTCATCAGGACATCGAAGTCCCGCGCGGCGGGCGCTACCGTGTCTGGGCGCGCTACGCCGATTGGGCGAACAAGTCGGAGAACTTCGTCGTGCGCGTCACACAGGACGGGCGCGAGGTTTTTCGTCAGGAGTTCGGCGCGCGGGACGTGGCTGACCCGCACGACGAGATGAGCATGTACTGGAGCTGGTCGTTCGCGTGGGACGGCTCGCCCGCGGTCGAATTGAAGAAGGGCACGGCGCGTCTCTCAATCGAGATCGAAAAGGCCGCCGACGCGCGCAGGCAGGTTGACTGCGTGCTGGTCACGAACGACCTCGACTTCAAACCCGCTGGCCGACGGAAGCCGCCGTTCGCCGCGCAGCGCGTGTTGCGTGAATGGTCGGAGAAGAGACCAGCGCTCGCGCCGCTCATCGAGAAAGATTCCGCGTCCGCGCCCGTCCCGGCGCAGTGGCGTCGCCCGACGCTCGCCGGGCGCGACTTCATGATGCCGTGGAACATCTCGGAAAAATTCTGGGAGCTTTACGACAAACCTCAATCAGAACGTCCGCTCTACCCCTTCAACGCCGAACCGCTCGACGCCTTCATCGCGAAGTACAAGGGCGCGCGCGACGTTCCAATCTTCTCGTCGCCGCTCGTCGTGCCGGTCGTTTACATCAACGAGCTGCCGAAGCACTTGAAAGAGGGAAGTGCATTCCTGCGCTTCCTGCGCGAGACGCATTCGCCCTTCGCCGTCCTCATCAACTACGGCGCGGCGAACTTCACCGACGCGGAAGGCCAAGCCGCGCTGAAGTTGTTGACGGGCGAACTCCGCAATCAATTCGTCGGCTGGATTTCCGGCGAGAGCATCGGCCACGTCTGGCCGCTCGTCGCGCAGGCGCTCACGCTCACGCCTGAGATGTCGCGCGCCGAGATGCTCGAAGCCTACCACGCGGCCTACACGCGCGCGCTCGAACAGAAGTGGGCGGCGACCTTCCACGCACCGGCGGGCGCGATGTGGGACACGCTGATTCCGGCGCAGTCAACTTCGAGCACCTCATACGCGCACGCGCTCGAATCTTGGGGAGTCCGCACGCTCGGCATCGAGACTTCAGCCGCGCAGCCCGCGACCGCCATGCGGATCGCCTTCACGCGCGGCGCGGCGCGGCAGTTCGGCGGAACGTTCCTCTACTACCACGCGCCCAACTTCGGCGACACCGCGACCATCTTCACGAACCAGCAGAGCTACGCAGGCCCCGACTACTTCTACCACTCGCGCTACGGGGCGACGATGGGGCCATCGCTCTCGTGGTATCGAAAGAGTTATTACCTCTACTTCATGTCGGGCGCGTCGGCGATCTACCTCGAACAGGGCTTCGACCAGTTCTTCAAGCCGGGGCCGGGCGAGCACCCGTTCCAACTCAACCCCGTCGGGCGCATCACCGACGAGTTCGTCCGCTTCGCCTCGAAACACCCGGATCGCGGCACGCCCTACACGCCGATTGCATTTCTGCTCGACCCCGCGCACGGCTGGGACATGACCGACTACCCGCAGTTCCCGCTCGGCGTCTCGCACGTCAACCGCTCCGACCGCGCGCTCCGCGAACTCTTCCTCGCGGCCTACTACCCGGCGGCGGTCAACGAAGGCGAACCCGCGACGGCTGACCGGCAGGCGTTCACGAACGCGGCCTTCGGCGACATCTTCGACGTGCTGGTCGCGTCCGAAAAAAACGCCGACGCGATTGACGCATACCGCGCGCTCGTCGTCGGAGGCCGCATCGAGTGGACACCCGCATGGGCCGAGCGCCTGAAGAATTACGTTCAGAAGGGCGGCACGGTCGTCCTCAACGCGGCGCAGGTGAAGTCGCTCCCCGAAGACCTGCTCGGCGTGCGCCTACTCGGCTCGACCGCAGAGGCCGACGACGCGCAATGCCTCGCGCCGGGCGAGGCGCGGACAGACCTCGCGGGTCAGGTTTACGCTTACGAGCGAGTCGAGACGCGCGGCGCTGAAGTGTTGATGAGGACGCCTTCGGGCGACCCGCTTGTCACGGTCAACCACCTGGGGCGCGGGCGCGTCGTCTTCTGCGCCGTGCCCGACCTGCTCGGACTCGACGAGCGGCTCGTGCCCGCGGCGGCGCACCTGCTCGCGCACCTCGCCGCTGACGCGGCGCCCGTCACGGTTCGAGGCGACATCGAATACCTCGTCAACCGCAACGAGCGCGGCTGGGTCGTCACGCTCATCAACAACCGCGGAGTTTACAAGCCGCAGCAGGGACTCGCGCGCGTCGAGCGCGACGAGGCGGCGGACGTGGCGGTCGGAATCGCCGGGGCGAAAGTCGCGAGCGCGGGCGAGTGGACGACCGGCGAAGAAGTCGCGGTCAAACACGGCGAGCGCGAAGACACCGCGACGCTCAAAGTGCCCGCGGGCGGCGTCCGCATCGTCGAGTTCGTCACGCGCCCCTGAACTTGGGTCGCGCCGAATGAAGTCGGGTCGCGGCAGGGCTTCTTTGCATTCCGTCGAAGTTTTCTTTTAGGATGTCACCTCTTCCGGCAAGGGATTCGTCGTTGAATACAAGGGGGAGGCATGAAGATCGCGCGGCACTACTTCGTCAGCGGCGACGTGCAGGGCGTCGGCTACCGCTTCTTCGCGCAGCGCGTGGCGGCGCGTCATCAGGTCGTCGGCTACGTCCGCAACCTGTCGGACGGTCGCGTCGAAGTTTTAGCCGAAGGGACGCCCGAAGGCGTCGAAGGTTTCAAGCACGACATCGCCGCGGGGCCGCAGTTCGCGCGCGTCGAGCAGGTCGAAGAGGTCAGCGTCGAGCCGACCGGCAGGTATCCGAGTTTCCGAATCGAAAGGTGAAGAGCAGTTTTCAGTTTTCGGTTTTCAGTTTTCAGCTTCGGATGGGTGCACGGATCGACACGTTTTGAGAAGCCGTGGCCGCAGAGGCAGGGAACTGAAAACCGAAAACTGAAAACCGAAAACTGTCACATGGATCATCTCAAATCAATCATCCGCGAAGTGCCCGACTTCCCGAAGCCGGGCATAAACTTCTACGACATCACGACGCTTCTGAAAGACCCTGACGGGTTCCGGCAGGTGATTGACGGGTTGGCGTCGCAGTTCAAGGACGACAAGGTTGACACCGTCATCGGCATCGAGGCGCGCGGCTTCATCTTCGCGCCCGCGATGGCCTACCAGCTCGGCGCGGGCTTCGTCCCCGCGCGCAAGCCGGGCAAGCTCCCGTCCGAGTGCGCGACCGTCTGCTACGACCTCGAATACGGACAGGACGCGCTCCAGATGCACCGCGACGCCGTTGGCGCGGGACACCGCGTCGTCATCGCCGACGACCTGCTCGCCACGGGCGGCACGGCGAGCGCCGTCGTCAAACTCGTCGAACAACTCGGCGGCGAGGTCGTCGGCCTCGCCTTCGTCGTCGAGCTTGAGTTCCTGCCGGGAAGGGAAAGACTCGCGGGCTACGACGTGCGCTCGCTCATCAAGTATCAATCTTAATGGGTTCGTTTGCGCTGATTCGCGCGCGGTCAGAAAAAGTGAATGAGCCTGGCAGGACTTGAACCTGCAACCTACGCCTTAGGAGGGCGTCGCTCTATCCGTTGAGCTACAGGCCCGTTCGGACGGATTATTGCAAACGCCCTGAAACTCTGGCAAGCACGCCCGTATTGCCGCGTGCGAGAATGCTTTTCTGTTCCAGAATTCGCGCCGTCACTCTTCTTCAACGCCTCGATGCTGTCAACGCTCTTCGAGTGATTGTTTTCCCCGCCTTCAAAATGATTGTTGACACGAGCGCAGGCCCTGCGTGAGAATCCCGCCAACGAAACCCCCATCTTCCCCCGGCAAAACAATTTGGAGAGGGAGGAAACGCATGGGTCTCATCCTGATCATCATCCTTGTCCTTCTGCTCATCGGGGCTTTCCCGGCGTGGCCGTATAGCCGCGGCTGGGGCTATTACCCGAGCGGCGGGCTGGGCCTTGTCCTGTTGATCGTCATCATTCTGCTGCTGCTCGGACGCATCTAGCCTCTGGCTAAAAGGCGCGGGCGCGGCTCGGTGCGTTAACCCCCGACGTGCGCAGCCGAAGGCTTGCCTTCTCTTCTCATCCCCGCAAAGCGAAAACTCCGACCGCCCGACTGAATTTCGTCAAAGTCGTTGTCGAGAAAAAAATCTTGTGCCTGAGTGTGGCGGAGTGTAGAATCCCGCCGGTTGGACATTCTCTCGCAGGTGAAACAAAAATGTTCTCATACGCAAACGTCGGAGAAGTCATGTGGCCGGATTGCTCGACGAAGTGGGAGCGCCCGCTGTTCATCTCTTCAGTGTCGGCGGGCTTCCCTTCGCCCGCCGAGAGCTACATCGAGGGGCACCTCGACCTGAACCGCTACCTCATCAAGCACCCGGTCGCGACCTTTTACGTGCGCGTCTCCGGCGACTCGATGGCGGGCGCGGGGATTCAGCCCGGCTCGATACTCGTCGTTGACCGCGCGGTCGAGGCCGACGACGGCGACATCGTCATCGCGCGCATCGGCGACGAACTGTGCGTCAAGCGCCTTCGCCTCCAACGCGGTCGCATCTGGCTCATGCCGGAGAACGACAAGTACCAGCCCATCGAAGTCATCGAGAGCATGGACTTCGAGGTCTGGGGCCGCGTCATGCACGCAATCAGCACGTTTTGAAGTCAAAAGTAAAAAGGCAAAGGGCAAAAGATAAGACAGCCGAAGCGCTGAAATAAAGAATTCTGCGCGCGCAGCGCGTCCTCACTTTTGCCTTTTTACTTTTGACTTTCGTCCCGGCGGAGCCGGACGACTTCGTCGAGGATTCTGTGCGCGGCGTCGAGCTTGGACATGAGCGGGAGCGCGGCGGGCCGTTCGCTGTCGCGCGTGAGGATGGTGATGACGTTCGTCTCGGTGTCGAAGCCCGCGCCGTGCTGCGTGATGTCGTTGGCGACGACGGCGTCGAGGCGCTTGCGCCGGAGTTTGTCGCGTGCGTTCTCGACGACGTTGTCAGTCTCGGCGGCGAAGCCGATGACGAGGAGGCCGTCGCGGCGCGCGCGCGAGACTTCGGCGAGGATGTCGGGCGTCGGTTCGAGGGTGAGTGTCAGTTCGGACTTAGATTTTTTGATTTTGCTTTCGGCGCGCGACGCGGGGCGGTAGTCGGCGACCGCGGCAGCGGCGATGAAGATTGTCGCTGACTCGACCTCGCGGGCGACCGCCGAGCGCATCTGTTCGGCGGAAGTAGCACGCAGCACGCGAACGTTCGCGGGCGTCGGTGCAGTCGTCGAGCCTGCGACGACGGTCACTTCAGCGCCTCGCGAGCGTGCGGCCTCCGCGAGGGCGAAGCCCATCTTCCCCGACGAACGGTTCGAGATGAAGCGCACGGGGTCAATCTCTTCGACGGTCGCGCCCGCGGTGATCAGCACGCGCTCTCCGGCGAGGTCGCTCGCGCGTCTCGCGCTCCCTCTTAAAATTTCCAGGGCGGCTGAGACGATCTGTTGCGGCTCGCTGAGCCGTCCGGGGCCGATTGTGCCGCAGGCCATCTCGCCCGCGTCCGGCTCGACGATGTGGACGCCGTCGGCGCGCAGTCGCGCGAGGTTGCGCTGCGTCGCCGGGTGCAGGAGCATCGTCGTGTTCATCGCGGGCGCGACGAGGACGGGCGCGTTCGAGGCGAGATAGGTCGAGGTCAAAAAGTCGTCGGCGACTCCGTTGGCGAACTTGGCGATGATGTTCGCTGTCGCGGGCGCGACGACGAAGAGTTCGACAGTCTGCGAGAAGGTGATGTGCGCGATGGGGTCGGGGTTGTCGGGCGCGTAGTCGTCAACGACGACGTGCGCGCCGGAGAGCGCGCGGAAGGTCAGTGGCGTGACGAATTCGCAGGCGCGGCGCGTCATCCCGACGCGAACCTCGCAGCCCGCGCGCTGCAAGCCGCGCAGGACTTCCACGGCCTTGTACGCCGCGATGCCGCCCGACACGCCGAGCGCGACGCGCCTGCCGGCGAACTCTCCTGTTGATTCCGAGCCTGAGTCGTCTTTGCGTCCGGTTGACATCAACTGTTCCTCGCGCGGCGTGAATGTAGCACCGCGCGAGAGGGGCGTGCAATTGCGCGTCCGCAAGCCGTCCACGGATGTATCGCACGTTGAAGTTCACCACGGAGGCACGGAGGACTCAGAGGTGGCGCGGAGATTTAAGAATCGGAAATTTCAGATTTGAGATTTGAAATTCTCCGTACCCCTCTGTGTTCTCGGTGCCTCCGTGGTGAATCTCTCCTGCTCCACCCACAAGGTTGAGACTCTGCTCGGCTAACACGCCGCCCTAAAGTGCGGGACGGAGTTGTGCTAAGATTCCGTGCGACGAATCCCCCGAATTCACGACGCGACGCGGACTCGCCCTGAGTCTCGGACGCCGCCGGAAGCTTCGAGGTTTTAAGAGAGGGATGAAAGCAGCAAAGAGTTTTTCGGGGCTGTTCCTGCTGGGACTGCTTCTGTTCTCCGCCTGCTCGGTCGCGAGCGCGCAGAAGCGGCGCGCGCCGCGCTCGGAGGACAGCGAGTTCGGGCCGAACGTGCGCGCGTACCTCGCGTACCTGCGCGACGAGCAGGAGGTCGTTGACGACCGCGTGAGCCGGCGCGAGATCAGGCGCGAATACTACCAGCACAACTCGAACCGAATCTATGCGCTCCGGCAGATGGCGATCCGCATCGCGCGCGCGAGCAACAACGACTACCTGCCCGAACTCGAAGCCGTCTCGCTCGGCGAACTCGACCAGCTCTTCGACGAGCCGCCGCCGAAGCCTTCGGCGCTTCAGGTCGGCGAAGTCCTCGAATACAAGCTCCGATACCTCGGCACGGTCGTGTCGAGGGGCGAGAAGTTTTACCTCTTCGCGCGCCTCGACCCGTATGAGCAGGAAGAGGCGAGGAAGAAGGCCGCGGACAAGCCGCAGCAGGACGCGCACGCGGCGACCACGCAGCCCGCCGCGAACGCCGCCGCCACACGGCCCCGCCGCATCAACAAACCCTGACGAATCACACGAGCAGACGCGATGCCCCAGCCAACACTTTTTGAAGAAGTAGGTAAGCAGGGAAGCGCGGACGCCGAGCGCGTCGTCCTCTACGCGCTCGGCGAATTTCAGGCGCGCGGCAAGGCTCTCGCCGGTCGCGACCTGCCGCTCGACCGCCTCCGCGGGGCCTTCCGTCGCGCGGCAGAAACATTGGGCCGCGACGAACTCGGAGACGAGGCGACCGCGAACGCCCTGACAGCGCTCGGCGCGAACGTGCGGCGCGTCCCGACCTTCTTCGCAAAGCATCCTTACCGCGTCGTCGTCCCTCAGCCGCTTGCCGAGCGCGCGCAGAACTTTTTCCGCGAGTCGAATCGCGAGTCGAAAGAAGACGCTTGAAGTCACTCGCGCGGCCTTTCATTCCTTTAACAAACACGGAAGAGACCGCAAAGACAAAGACGAAGAGACGAAGAGCGCACGTTGTCGAGAAGTTGTTTGCGCGTGCGCTGGTCGTCTGTTAACATCGGCCATAGATTTCAAGCAAACATTTTTCGCGAGAGTCCACTGCGGGGTGAAGTGTGAGCCGGGGCGTGGTTGCTGATAAGAGCCGAAGGAGATTCCTTGAGAGCGCGGGCGCGGCGGCGTTTGCTTCTTACATCTCGACGGGCGGGCGCGCGAAGGCGGCGGGCAGAAAAGGGCGCGACCCGCAGAAGACCCCGGCGCTGCGCCCCTTCGGCTTCGTCATTCACGGCGGCGCGGGGACTATCGAGCGCAGCCGCATGACGCCGGAGCGCGAGAAGGCTTACCGCGACAAGCTCGCCGAAGCGCTCCTCGCCGGATTCGACGTGCTGAAAAAAGGCGGCGCGTGTCTCGACGCCGTGACGGCGGCGATCACTTTGATGGAAGACTCGCCGCTCTTCAACGCCGGCAAGGGCGCGGTCTTCACGCACGAGGGGACGAACGAACTCGACGCCTCGATCATGGACGGCAGGACGTTGAAGGCCGGCGCGGTCGCCGAACTCAAGCGCATCAAGAACCCGATTCTGCTCGCGCGCCTCGTGATGGAGCAATCGCCGCACGTGATGATGGTCGGCGACGGCGCTGAAGCCTTCGCCGTTTCAAAGGGCGTCGAGCTTGTTGACCCCAAATATTTCTACACGGAGGAGCGCTGGCAGCAACTCCAGAAGCAGAAAGATGCGGAGAAAAGTCCGCCGCAGAAAAGGTCGCAGCTTGAGAGAGAACTGCTGCGCCGGTACGAGGATCACAAGTTCGGGACGGTCGGGGCGGTCGCGCTCGACCGCGCGGGGAATCTCGGCGCGGGCACTTCGACGGGCGGGATTTCAAACAAAAAGTTCGGACGCGTCGGCGACTCGCCGATTATCGGCGCGGGCACTTACGCCAACAACGAGACCTGCGGCGTCTCCTGCACGGGCGACGGCGAATACTTCATTCGCTCGGTCGTCGCGCACGACATTTCGGCGGGGATGCAGTACGGGGGAAAATCCGTCGAGGCCGCAGCCGCCTCGGCGCTCGAAAAAGTCGGGAAAATCGGCGGGACGGGCGGACTCATCGCCCTCGACCGGCGCGGCAACTTCGCGATGCCCTTCAACACTTCGGGGATGTACCGAGGCTGGATAGGGGCCGACGGGCAGCCGCAGGTCTTCATCTACAAGGATTAGACGCGGGCGAGAATTTAGGGGGTTTTTGGCGGGGCTTCAGGGCGTTTGAAAATAAAGGTTGACAAGAGTGCCCTTCTTGCCGCAAATTGTTGAAAAATCGTTGAATTCGCGAAGATGTTTATTGACACGCGACCTCGTTTCGTGTAAAAAAACGAGGTCTTTGAAGCCCACAGTGGCGCTCATGCCTTCTTTGATGAGACACCGCGCGGGCTGCCCTGAGACGGGTTGGCGAGAAAATAAAACCACAAAACGTCTCATGCGAGTCTTTGAGTAAAGACTTGTGGCGCGCTTTCTCAGAAAAACTGACAGTTTCACTTACGGGAGGAGAAGTAATGATTAGCAGAACCTGGAGCCGAACGCCCATCACGCTGGCCTTGGCGCTTGCCATCCTTTGCACCTACTCGATGGTCGCGCTGGCCGCACAGCAAGGGCAGGCAGGCCCTACCGGCGACCTCTCAGTCGTCGGCGAAGTCTCCGTCAACGGCACGAGCGCCATCTCGGGCGCGACCGTTTTCTCCGACAGCACGATCACGACCTCGCAGAATTCGAGCGCCGTGGTTAGCCTCGGCAAACTCGGTCGAGTCGAGCTGCTGCCGAACTCAAGCCTGAAGCTGAGCTTCAACGAGACGGGCGTCAGCGGTATGCTCGAATCGGGCAAGGTGCGCGTCTCTTCGTCGAGCGGCGTCGCCGCCACCATCACGACCAAGGACGGCGCTGCCGTCGCGGACAACAACCAAGCCGACGTTTTCATGGTTGATGTCGAGTGCGGCAACACGGTCGTCTCCACGCAGTCTGGCCGCGTCGAGCTTCGCGCGGGCAGCGCCGTGAAGCAGATCGCCGCCGGCAACCAGGACACCGCCGGCCAGGCCGCTCCGGGCACGCGCTGCACGCGCTACCAGATGCCCGCGATGCACGGACTCTCGACCGGCGCTCTGGCCGCGCTCTTGCTCGCGGCGGGCGGCGCGGTCGCGGCGGCCATCATCGCCACGACGCACAACAACGACTTCAACTTCGGCGGCACCCCGGTCGTCATCAGCCCGACGCGTTAAGCTTCGGCGCTCATTCAGCGGCTCCGGTTGTGCCAAACAAGGCCTCGTAGAGTTTCGACCCTACGACGATTTGCGGGTCACGCGCTTTCCGCGCCGCGTGACCCGCAACCTTTTGTCTGAGATAATCCGCTTTCGGTCTCTACCCGCCGTTTGAAAGGTCAATTCGCGCGAGATGAATATCGCAGTAATCGGCACGGGCTACGTCGGCTTGGTGACGGGCGCGTGCTTCGCAGAGTTCGGGGTCAACGTCACCTGCGTGGACGTTGACTCCGAAAAGATCGCACGCCTCGAACGCGGCGAAATCCCAATCTACGAGCCGGGCCTCGACCAACTCGTCTCGAAGAACACGCAGGCGGGCCGACTCCGTTTCACGACCGACGTTAAGTCCGCCGTCGAACAGTCGCTCGTCATCTTCCTCGCCGTCGGGACGCCGCCGAACGAGGACGGCTCCGCCGACCTCTCGTTCATCGAGGCGGCGGCCCGCGACGTGGCGCGACACATGAACGGCTACAAGGTCGTCGTCACGAAGTCCACAGTCCCCGTCGGCACGGGCGAGCGCCTGCGCCGGCTCATCCGCGAACACCAGCAGAAATTCGACTTCGGCATCGTCTCGAACCCGGAGTTTTTGCGCGAGGGCGCGGCGATTGACGACTTCATGCGCCCGAACCGCGTCGTCATCGGCAGCGGCGACGAGCCGGCCATCGCCATCATGCGCGACCTCTACCGACCGCTCTACCTGATCGAGACGCCGGTCGTCATCACTTCGCTCGAAGCCGCCGAGCTGACGAAGTACGCCGCCAACGCCTTCCTCGCGACGAAGATTTCTTTCATCAACGAGGTCGCCAACCTCTGCGACCGGATCGGCTGCGACGTTCACGACGTGGCGCGCGCCATCGGCATGGACAACCGCATCGGGCGCTACTTCCTGCACCCCGGCCCCGGCTACGGCGGCTCCTGCTTCCCGAAGGACACGACGGCGCTGCTGTCGGTCGCTAAGGAGTACGGCGGCGAGTGCCTGATCGTCGAGTCGGTCGTCGAGGTGAATCGCAGGCAGCGGCTGAAGATGGTCGAGAAGGTCGAGCGTCTCGTCGGCGAGGTGAAGGGCAAGCAGATCGCCGTGCTCGGCCTCTCGTTCAAGCCGGAGACCGACGACATGCGCGAGGCCCCGAGCGTGGACATCATCCGCGCGCTCGTCGGCAAGGGCGCGCGCGTCCGCGCGTACGACCCAGTCGCGACGGAGCAGGCGATGAAGGTTCTGACGGAGATCGAGTACGCGGAGGACGAGTACGCGGCTGCGGGCGGCGCGGACGCGCTCGTCTTCATGACCGAGTGGAACCAGTTCCGCGCGCTCGACATGAACCGCATCAAGGCGCTGATGCGGACGCCGAAGGTCGCAGACCTCCGAAACATCTGCGAACCCGAACGTATGCGCGAACTCGGATTCGACTACGTCGGCGTCGGAAGATAAATCCTTTGTGCCCTCTGTGAATACCTCTGTGGCCTCTGCGGTTAAGTTCGGATTCTTTTACCGCAAAGGTATTCACAAAGGGCGCAAAGAAAACAAAGCCTACCGGCTTCAGTTCAAGGGCGGAGAATCACAACTCGAATTTTCAAAATGAGCTTGACCGGCACATATCTCGTCACGGGCGGCGCTGGCTTCATCGGCTCGCACATCGCCGCGGCACTCGCCGGCGCGGGCGCTCGCGTGCGCGTCATTGACGACCTTTCGACGGGGCACTTGGAAAACCTCGAAGAGATCGGCAGTCGCGTTGACTTCGTCCGCGGGAGCCTGAACGACGCGGACGCGCTCGCGCGCGCGGTCGAAGGCGTCGAGGTCGTCTTCCACGAGGCGGCGATACCTTCCGTGCCGCGCTCGGTCGAGAACCCCGCGGAGACTCACCGCGCCTGCGCCGACGCGACGTTCTCGCTGCTGCTCGCGGCGCGCAACGCGGGCGTGCGCCGTCTGGTTTACGCGGCTTCGAGTTCGGCCTACGGCGACCAGCCGACCTCGCCGAAGGTCGAGACGATGCGGCCCGACCCGCTCAGCCCTTACGCCGCGGCGAAGCTCGTCGGCGAATACTACTGTCAGGTCTGGTGGCGCTCATACAAATTCGAGACGGTCGCGCTCCGCTACTTCAACGTCTTCGGCCCGCGCCAAGACCCCGGCTCGCCCTACTCCGGCGTCATCTCGCTCTTCGTCAAGGCGCTCATGCGCGGCGACCGCCCCGTCATCTACGGCGACGGACGGCAGACGCGCGACTTCACATACGTCTCGAACGTCGTTGACGCGAACCTGCGCGCGGCGGAGTCTGCGAAGGGCGCCGGCGAAATTATCAACGCGGCGGTGGGCGAAGAGACTTCGCTCAACGAGTTGTTGAGCGCCCTCAAAAAAATCATCGGGCGGGCGGAAGTCGAGCCGGAGTACAAGCCGCCGCGCACCGGCGACATCCTCCACAGCCTCGCCGACATCACGAAGGCGCGCGAACTGCTCGGCTACGAGCCGACGGTTGGACTCGAAGAGGGCTTGAGGAAAACGGTCGAGTGGTGGAAGCAGAGCCGCCATGCTCAGAAAAGTTGAACGAAGGCTGACCGGGCGCGCTTCAAGGCGCACAATTTTTACACATCTTCAGCCTTCTCTTATCCTTCTGCGCCCAGTTCACTAACTCCTGCCTGTCAGCCGAACATAGCTTCATGTAGTTTGCTGAAGTGTAATTCGGCGTGTTGCGGTCGTTGATGTGACCGCACGTTGACTTGTGAAGCATTGGGTAATCAGGATTGGTGAGAGGTTTGTCAGAGTTAATGACAAAGCCAGTCTCTTTTTCGTCGAGCCAGCGGTGATAGCTTTCATCGTCCAGTGGCTGGTACATCATCAAACTCCTTTCTTCATCCTTCGACCAACTTTTGCAAACTGTCTTCATAAGGCGGGCGCGCGACGCCGCGGTCTGTGATGATGGCGGCGATGAGTTTGTTAGGCGTCACGTCGAAGGCCGGGTTACGGACGGCGACGCCTTCGGGCGCGAGTCGCTGTTCGCGGACATGCGTCACCTCGCGCGCGTCGCGCTCCTCGATGGGGATTTGGTCGCCGGTCGAAAGCGAGAGATCAACAGTCGAGACGGGCGCGGCGACGTAGAAGGGGATGCCGTGCTCGCGCGCGAGAACCGCGACCATGTAGGTGCCGATCTTGTTGGCCGTGTCGCCGTTCGCCGCGATGCGGTCAGCGCCGACGACAACGCAGTCAATCCGCCCCTGCTTCATCACGTGCCCGGCCATGTTGTCGGTGATGACCGTGACGGGAATCTCGTCTTTTTGTAGCTCCCAGGCGGTCAGGCGCGCGCCCTGAAGGAAGGGGCGGGTCTCGTCGGCGATGACGGCCACGCGCTTGCCCGCGTCGCGCGCGCCGCGCACCACGCCGAGCGCCGTGCCGTAGTCGCCCGCGGTGGCGAGCGCGCCCGCGTTGCAGTGCGTCAGCACCGTCGCGCCGTCGGGGATGAGTTCGCCGCCGAAGCGGCCCAACGCGCGGTTCGACTCGATGTCGTCGCGGAATATCGCCTGCGCCTCTTCGATGAGACGCTTCTTAATCTCTTCGGAGTCCGCGCCCGCGGCCTTCTCACGGCGGAAGCGTTCGCGCATTCGCTCAATCGCCCAGAAGAGATTGACGGCGGTGGGGCGCGTCTGCGACATGATTTCGCAGAAGTAGTCGAAGTCTTCTTCGAGGTCTGCGACGGAAGTCCCGACCGACTGCATCGTGCCGAGCGCGATGCCCATCGCGGCGGAGACGCCGATGGCGGGAGCGCCGCGCACGACCATCAGCTTGATCGCGTCGGCGACCTCCTCGCACGAACGCAGCATCAGGTATTTTTCCTCGGTGGGCAGAAGGCGCTGGTCAATCATGCGGACGCCCTCGTCCGTCCACTCGACGGTCTTGATCATGGCAAAAATTCTCCGTGCAGTTTATTCAAAGGCGGGCTGAAAGAGCAGGCGCTTTTGTCAGCCGTCGGAACGATTTTGATGACGTGCCATCTTACGTGAGCGTTCGGCGGGCGGGCAAACGTGTGCAAGGGTGAAGGCGGAAGGATGAAGGATGAAGTTCCGGCGTCACGGCCTTTACTTCGTCCGTCACCATCCGCCTCACGTTATGTAGTTGACGCCGTCTGTCGCGGTCGGGCTTCGGACTCTCAGTCAACCCTCGCGTCGGCCCTCGTCAGGAACCCGCCGATGAGGAAAACGACGCCGAGCAGGATGTGGACGACGTGATCCATCGTGCCGAGGTGGAGGCCGATGCTGCCGAGCGCGTCGAACATCCGGTCGGGGCCGGAGCCGAGCAGGAAGCCGCAGACGCCGAGCAGCGCATAGACGACGCCGAAGACGATGTCGAAGGTCTTGGCCGCGCCGAGCGTCCCGGCGAGTCCGAAGTAGAGCGAGATTGCGCCTGAGATGATGTGGACGAGGTTGTGCGTCGTGCTCAGGTGCGTGCCGAGAAAGTTTGGCATCATGGGTGTGGTGGGGCCGACGAAAAAGCCCACGATCCCGACCAGAATGAACACGACGCCGAGAATTGTCGCGATGGTTTTCGCCATGACTGTGTTGTTCCTCCTTGGGAAGAAAAGGTGAACGGGCGGGGCGGGTGACGAATGGCAACCGACTCCGCCACTTTTAGAAACCCGACTCTCGAACGAGTGGGCGCATTGTACAACAGAAATCGCGCGGCGGCGCACGGAATTTCCGCGACGGTTGAGCGCGATAAACTACGCTTGTTGAGGCCGCAGTTTTGCGTTTGCTATACTCGCCATTCGTCAAACGTGAGCGGGAGTCGCAAAGGCGGCGAATAATTACGGCGCGACTTGTCTGGCAGCCGCCGCGCAAACTTTTTACGCGAGAAGCATGACGCAGCTCGAAGAGCCGAAGCGAATCAGCGTGCAGGAGGCTTGGGACATGATCGCCGGGGGCCGCGCGCCCGTCTTCATTGACACGCGCAACCCGAAACACTGGGAGCAGAGCGCGCACGAGATTCCGGGGAGCCTCCGCATCTGGCGCATGGAACTCGAAGAGAGAATCAACGAGGTGCCGCGAGGCCGCCCGCTCGTCACATACTGCTCCTGCCACTACGAGCATTCGAGCACCCGCGCCGCGCTCATCCTCGAAGAGTACGATTTCACCGGCATACACATCCTAGTCGGCGGCTTCAAAGCCTGGTGCGACGCGGGGCTGCCGCTGGAGGAGAAGGTGAGCAGTAAGCAGTGAGTGGTGAGCAGCATCTCGCTGCCTCCACCAAACTGCTGCTCACTTCTTACTGCTCACTGCTTACTGCTCAATATGAAAAACGGTTGGGAGGCCGTCATCGGCCTTGAGATTCACGCGCAACTGAGCACCGAGTCGAAAATCTTCTGCGGCTGCTCGACGCGGTTCGGCGACGAGCCGAACTCGAACACGTGCCCGGTCTGTCTGGGCCTTCCCGGCGCGCTCCCCGTTCTGAACCGGCGGGCGGTCGAACTCGGCGCTCGCGCGGCGCTCGCGCTCGGACTTCAGATCAACGAGGTCTCGATCTTCGCGCGCAAAAATTATTTCTACCCCGACCTGCCGAAGGGCTATCAAATCTCGCAGTACGACCGGCCCTTCTCCGCCGACGGCCTGCTCGAAATCATGACTGCCGAGCGCGACGAGGGCGGCCACGCGCGCGAGTGGCGACCGATGCAGGTTCGCATCACGCGCCTGCATCTGGAAGAGGACGCGGGCAAGAACGTCCACGAGGGTCTGCCCGAAACGAACCGCTACTCGTACATTGACCTCAACCGCGCGGGCACGCCGCTCGCCGAGATCGTCACCGAGCCAGACTTCCGAACTTCGTGGGAGGCTTACGACTACGTCAACCACGTGCGGCGCGCTTTGCAGTGGGTCGGCGCGAGCGAGGCCGACATGGAGAAGGGAAACCTCCGCTGCGAGGCGAATGTCTCAGTCCGTCGCGAGGGAAGCACGGAGTTCGGCACGAAGGTCGAGCTGAAGAATCTGAACTCGGTGCGCTTCATGCAGCGCGCAATCGAGTTCGAGATCGACCGGCAGATCGGCGTCATCGAACGGGGCGGTCGCGTCTCGCAGGAGACGCGCCTTTGGGACGAGCGCGCCGGAGAGACGCGCGTCATGCGCTCGAAAGAAGAAGCGCACGACTACCGCTATTTCCCCGAACCCGACTTGCAGCCGCTCGAAGTCGCCGCCGACTGGGTCGAGCAGGTCAGACAGTCAATGCCCGAACTGCCGGAGGCGCGCCGCAGGCGCTTCATGGAGCAGTACGAACTCGCCTTCAACGACGCGTCGCTCCTCGTCCGCGACCGCGCGCTCGCCGACTTCTACGAGCGGGCCGCCGCCAGCTCGAACCCGCGCGGCGCGGCGAACTGGCTCAAGGGCGAGTTGCTCCGCGAACTCGACGAGGCGGGCATCGAGGCGGACGCTTCGCCCGTCCCGCCCGAAGAACTCGGCGCGCTCGTCCGCGCGGTCGAAGAGGGACGCATCAGCGGCAAGCAGGGCAAGGACGTGCTCGCCTTGATGTTCAAGTCGGGCAAGGGCGCGCAGTCCGTCATCGAAGAACAGGGACTCGTGCAGTTGAGCGACGCGGGCGAGATCGAGAAGATCGTCACGGACGTTCTCGCCTCGAACCCGCGGCAGCTCGAACAGTACCGCGCCGGCAAGGAGGCTCTCTTCGGCTTCTTCGTCGGGCAGGTGATGAAGGCGTCGAAGGGCAAGGCCAACCCGAAGGTTGTCAACGAACTGCTCAGAGAAAAGTTGAAAGCGGAGTAATTTCTGTGGACTACAACGGCAAGACGGCAGTAGTCACCGGCGGGACGCGCGGCATCGGTCGCGCGATTGCCGAGGCGCTTGTGCGCGAGGGAGTGAACGTATGCATCGGGGCGCGCAAGGCTGATGAGATTAAGGAAACGGTTAATGCTTTAACCTTTGACGGAGAAGACGACTTCGACGTTGGATGCATAACGGGCGCGGCGTGCGACGTAAGAGTTTACGAAGAGTGCGAGGCGCTCGTGGCGCACGCGGTCGAAGAGTTCGGCGGCGTTGACGTGCTCGTGAACAACGCGGGCATCGGCCTCTTCAAGCCCGTCGAGGAGACGACGCCCGAAGAGTTCCGCGCGGTGCTTGAGACGAACCTGTTCGGCGTCTTCAACTGCTGTCACACTTGTATTCCTGAAATGAAGCGGCGCGGCGGCGGCTACATCATCAACATCTCTTCGCTCGCGGGCGCGAACCCGCACCCGCGGATGGCCGCCTACAACGCCTCGAAGTTCGGACTCAACGGCTTCAGCGAGGCGCTCATGCAGGAAGTCCGCCACGACCGCATCAAGGTCAGCTACGTCATGCCCGGCTCGGTCAACACCGAATTCGGCGGCGACGCGCCTTCGCCGGAGAAGAACTGGCAGCTTCAGCCCGAAGACATCGCTCGCGTCGTCACAGACCTCCTGCGGCACGACGAGCGCAGCCTTCCGAGCCGCGTCGAGATCAGGCCGAGTATGCCGCCGAAGAGGTGACGCCGAAGCCATGCGCCTCGTCTTTTTTCCCGGTCGAACACACTCAGCGATCCGCACAGGAGGCTTATGAGGACAGCCCTCACGTTAATCTGCACCTTCTTGTTAACCGCTACTGTCGCCTCGGCGCAGAACGCCGCGCCCGCCAGCGCCCGCCAGTCCGACGCGAAGGCCGATGCCGAAAGCTCGCCCGAAGTGGCCGAGGCCGCCGAGTTGACCGCGAAGGTCGTGAAGCTATCCAACGACGGCAAGTACCAGGAGGCTCTGCCGCTGGCGCAGCGCGTGCTGGAGCTGAGAGAGAAGGCGCTGGGTCGCGAGCACCCGCTCGTGGCGAGCGCGCTGATGAACGTCGCAACGCTCGACGGTTACTTGAGAAACCTCGAAGAGGCGAAGTCGCAGGCCCATCGCGCCCTGGCAATCTACGAGAAGCTCGGCGACGAATACGTCCAGCAGCAGATCAGAGCGCTCGACCTGTTGGCGCGGCTGGAATCCTTCGCGCCGAAGGCCATCGAGCTTCACGAGCGCATCCTCGCGCTCAAGGAGAAGACCTACGGCCCCGACAGCCCGCAAGTCTCGACAACGCTCTTCCCGCTCGCGCACCTCAACGAACTGCTCGGCAACAACCAGAAGGCCGAGAAGCTTTTCGCGCACTTCATCGAGATCAGGGAGAAGGCGAAGGCCGGCGCGGAGGACGACGTGGAGGTGGCCGAGTTGCGGATGGGCTGCCTGCTGAGGAAGGACAACAAGCTCCAGGAGGCACAGGCGTACGAGGCGAAGGCCGAAGAGCGCTCGAAGGAGAAACTCGCGCCCATACAGGGGGGCGTCATCAACGGGAAGGCCATATCCAAACCGACGCCCGAATACCCCGCCGAGGCGAGGTCGGCGCGCGCGGAAGGGACGGTCGTCGTAAACGTCCTCGTCGGCGAGGCCGGCAGCGTACTCTACGCCTGCGCGACGGGCGACGCGCACCCCGCGCTCAAACGCGCCTCGGAATTCGCGGCCTACAACGCGCGCTTCACCCCGACCACCTTGAACGGCAAGCCGGTCAAAGTTCGGGGCACGATTACTTACAGGTTCGTACTGCGGTGAGGCGGAATCCCGCCGGAGCATCCGTCTGTATGAGGGCTGTACTTCAGCGCGTGACGCGCGCACAGGTGAGGGTCGAGGGCGAGACGGTCGGCGAGATCGGCGGCGGTCTCGTCGTGCTGCTCGGAGTGGCGCGAGACGACTCGGAGGACGACGCGCGGTATCTCGTCGAAAAGACCGTGAACCTTCGCGTCTTCGACGACAAAGAGGGACGGATGAACCTTTCGGTCGTCGAGGCGGGCGGAGCGCTGCTCGTCGTCTCGCAGTTCACGCTCTACGGCGACGTGCGGCGCGGTCGCCGTCCTTCTTGGGTCGAGGCAGCGCCGCCCGATGTCGCCGAACGTCTGTACGAGTTCTTCGTCGCCGAGTCGAGAAAAACAGACGCGCGCGTCGAGACCGGCAGCTTCCGCCGGATGATGGAGGTCGAGCTTGTCAACGACGGCCCCGTGACGATTCTCTTGGACAGCCGGAAGCTTTTTTGAAGACGGACGACGGGAGTTAATCGAGAAGGTATTTGGAGGGACGGGTGTTCGATTCAAACTCAAGCGGAAAACAGAAATTTATCGGCGTTGGCGTTCGCGGCGCGAAAAGAATTGTCGTTCATTGTCTGTGCCTCGCGCTCCTGTTGTGCGCCGCGACTTGCGGCGGCGAGAAGCACACGAAGGTTTTTGACGACCTGGAAGGCGCGGGCGGCGCTCCGGTCAAGAAGGGCGTGAAGCCCGAAGCGGACGCCGAGGCCGCGGTCATTGACACGGATTACGGTAAGATCGTCATCGAGCTTTACCCGAACATCGCGCCGAAGATGGTCGCGCAGTTCAAGACTCTCGTCTCGCAGCACTTCTACGACGGCACGGCCTTCCACCGCGTCAACCCGCAGACCGGAGTCGTGCAGGGCGGCGACCCGAATTCGAGGGGCGACGATGTGTCGAAGTACGGGACGGGCGATTCGGATTTGCCGAACGTGCCCGCCGAGTTCAGCGACATCCCCTTCGACCGCGGCATCGTCGGCGCGGCGCGCACGCAGGACATCAACTCGGCCAACTGCCAGTTCTTCATCACGCTCAAGCGCGTCTTCGACTGGGACGGACAGTACACGGTCTTCGGCAAGGTCATCGAAGGCATAGGCAACGCGCAGGTCATCGCGCAAGCGCCGACGCGCCCCGGCTCGGAAATCCCCGCAGACAAAATCATCATCAGGAGCATCACGCTCCAACCGCGGGAAAATTTCAAGTGAGATTAAGGCAATGACGAAAGCCCCGCCAGGGGCGGAAGAATGTAGCCCACGGCGCGAGCCGTGGGATGAGGGATAACAAAAAATAATCGAAGCCCCGGAGGGGCGGCAGAATTTCAGGCCTGAGCTTCCGCGCGCCTTAAAATTCTTTCGCCCCTCTGGGGCTTCGATGTTTTTATCTTGCTCGTTACCCACGGTTCACGCCGTGGGCTACATTCTGCCGCCGACTCCGTCGGCTTTACCGCCGTTTAAATCGTGTCGTCTTCGGTCTTCGAGAGCGGGTCTAGCTCGAAGCGGCGCTTGTCGCGTCGCTCGATCTTGTCGAGTACGTCGAGTTCTTCGTTGTCCTCGAAGTTGACGCCGATGGCGCGCGCGTTCTCTTCAACGTCGGACTGGTCGGGAGTCGGGTTGTCACCGGCGACCGACTCGGTGCCGCTGTCGTTAACGTCCTCCCACGCGGCGTCGAGGTCGCCGCCCGCGTCTTCGGGCGAGGCGGCGGTGTTGTTGCGGAGGCGCTGCGCGAGCTGGTCTGGGTCTTTGGGAGCGCGCGCGATCTCCTCTTCCATGAACTCCTCGATTTCGGGGTCGGGCACGAAGTCTGGATTGTTGCTCAAGTACGTAAACTCCTCCGGCTGCTTTTTGGGCATCTGAACCTCCAAAGCCTCCGCGCTGGTTGCCAAACCGGAATCAAAAATCTCAGTCCCGCGAAAACTTTAACTGTCGCCTGTTGCTCTTTAAGTTGCGCCCAATATAACAAATGACTCGCGAGTCGGGCAAACTAGAAGCACTGCGCGGAGTCTGGAAAAAGCTTGCCCGGAAATTCGTTTGAGTATATAAGGCGTTTGCTCTGACGGGCATCGTATGTGTCCCGTCTTCACGCCGGCGATTTGGGACGCCGGGCGCTCCCTCACGAAGTGCGAAGATTCGTGAGCGGTCGGGGCGACGCCGGTTTTGGTTAAGTTTACGGCGTCGCCCTCTTTTTCGACGATTAAAACGTTCGCCGGTGCCGAACTGACAACGCATGGAAGAGAAAAAGCGTTTCGGGCCGTTCGTCGTCTATCTCGTCCTGTTCTTTGGCGTCTGGACGGCGTGGGTCTATCTGATCTATCCGCGCGTTGACGCGTTGGGCAGCGCGACGCTCGCGTATGCGTGCGTGAACATCGCGTTCAGGCTTCTGGTCTGGGTGCTGCCGGTCTTCCTTTATCTGCGCCTGGTTGACGGAAGAAATCCGTTCGAGTATCTGAAGCTCAGGGAGCATTGGGTGAGGGGATTGCTCGTCGGCCTCGCGGTTTCGGTTCTGAACTTCGCGGGCACCTGGGCGCGTTTCGGTCAGCCGCACCTGAGCGCGCAGTACGTGACGTGGAACAGCGTCGTCGGCACTTCGTTTCTGATCGGGTTCGTCGAGGAGGTTCCTTTCCGCGGCTTCGTGCTGCAAAAGTTCGATGAGCGGTTCGGCTTCTGGGTCGCGAACCTGATTTCGTCGCTGCTCTTTTTAGGGATTCACCTGCCCGGCTGGATTTCGCTTCACCTCCTGAACGCGCCGACGGTCGTCTCTGTCTTCGTCTTCGGCGCGGTCATGGCGATTCTACTAAAACTGTCAAAGAGCCTCTGGGCCTGCATCGTCGCGCACAGCCTGAACGACTTTATCTCCTTCGTTCTCTTTCACGTTTGACTTCCTATCAGAAGCCGAAAGCAAGACGCTCTTCTTCCCCCTCATTTCTTAATCCGCTTTCTCCGCATTTCTTAAAATGCCACGCCACTGACGCACGCGAAACGGCATATTCACGTCCGCCTTGAAGGGCCGCGCCTTTTTCTACGTTCTTCGACGAACCGAAGAGCGGGCGCGATGTTCGGGAGCGGCTGAGCGCAGCGGGGCGTGCCCCGGTGTTGAAGTCTGAAGCTGTGCACACAGCCTTTGAAGAGTGAAACCGAGTTTACCGGAGAGTTGGAAGTGAAGGAGACCCCAAGCAGATGAGAAAGAGCATCAAGAAGATTGTCCCCCTGATTCTGCTGACGCTGGCCTTCGGCGTGAGCGCAAAGGCCGACCCGCGCGTTTACGTCACGATGGGCGGGAGCGATCAGAACCCGTGTACGCAGAGTTCGCCGTGCCGCACGATCACACACGCGCTGAACGTCGTTGACGCGGGCGGCGAGGTCGTCGTGGCCGAGAGCGGCGACTACGACCAGATACTCGTCGGCAGGTCGGTGACCATCGCCGCCGCGCCGGGCGTCAACGCCGGAATCGTGATGAACACGGCTGCGGCCTCGGTCATCGCCAACTCGCAGCCGACCGACTCTGTGACTTTCCGCAACCTGAACTTCAAGAGCACCGCGCCGAACTTCCCCGCCGACGGCATCATCAACGTGAGCGCCGGAACGCTGGTCGTCGAGGGCTGCACGTTCAGCGGCTTCGGGCGAGCCATCTCGATGTCCGTGCCGGGCCAACTCTACGTCCACGACACGAGGATACTCGCCTGCGACACAGGCGTCTCGCTCGGAATGCCTTTGACGATCACGGAAGGGCTGCTGAACGCGGTGATTGACCACTGCCGCATCGAGCAGAGCACGACGATGGGGATGTTCATCGCTTCGAGAGTCATGGCTCACGTGCGCGACTCCGTGATCGCCGGGGGCGGCTGGGGCGTGCGCGTCCTCTCGAACAGGGCGAACAATCTGGCGGAGGCGGAACTGGACAACTGCCAGATTTCCGGCAACACCACCGGCATCTTCGCGAACACGACCAACGGCGGATTCTCTTCGGTGCGACTCTCGCGCAACGTCATCACGCGCAACAACACCGGCGTCGCGGCCTTGCAGCCGAACACGACCGTCGTCACGATGCAGAACAACGTCATCGAGGCGAACGGGACGAACGTGAACGGGGCACTGACCCCGGCGAACTTGAAGTAACAACATGACCCGATAGGCGCGGGTTGTTCCCCCGATTGATTCCCTTGATCGTTTTCGGAGGCGGGCCGACCGAACGGCCCGCCTCATTTTTTTTCTTCTGGCGGCAAGCTCAATACCCTCGTCAGGTGCCCTTGCTTGACGATTAAAAATGGCGAACTTAAACTTAAGTGTAATCTTTTGCAGTCAACACCAAACAACCTGAATACTCCCGGCGCGGCGTGCGCGAAGGCGTCGCCCGCCCGCTTGGTCTGAGAACTCGACATGGCACACAATCTCTTCAACACCCTGCAAACATTCACGACAGAAAAAGGCAAGACGGGGCAGTTTTATTCGCTCCCGCAACTCGAAAAGGAGGGCGTCGGCCCCGTCTCGCGCCTGCCCGTCTCGATCCGCGTCGTGCTCGAATCGGTGCTCCGCAACTACGACGAGAAGGTCGTCGAAGAGTCGGACGTTCGCGCGCTCGCCAACTGGGGCGCGAACGCCGAGCGCACGGAGGAGATTCCCTTCAGCGTCGCGCGCGTGCTCTTGCAGGACTTCACGGGCGTGCCGCTCCTCGTTGACCTCGCGGCGATGCGCTCGGCTGTCGCGCGCATGGGGCGCGACCCCAAGATCATCGAGCCGCTCGTGCCGGTTGACCTCGTCATTGACCACTCAGTTCAGGTTGACTTCTGGTCGAGTCCCGAGGCGCTGCGCCTCAACATGGAGACGGAGTTCCGCCGCAACAACTCGCGCTATCAATTCTTGAAGTGGGGAATGCAGGCGTTCGAGAGCTTCAACGTCGTGCCGCCCGGAATCGGAATCGTCCACCAGGTCAACCTCGAATACCTCGCGCGCGGCGTGATGGAGAAGGACGGCGTTTACTACCCGGACACGCTCGTCGGCACGGACTCGCACACGACGATGATTAACGGTCTCGGCATCGTCGGCTGGGGCGTCGGCGGCATCGAGGCCGAGGCGGCGATGCTGGGCCAGCCCGTTTACATCCTCACGCCCGACGTGGTCGGCGTGAATTTGACGGGCGCGCTTCGCGAAGGCGTGACGGCGACAGACCTCGTGCTGCGGGTGACAGAGATGCTTCGCAAGGCGAAGGTCGTCGGCAAGTTCGTCGAGTTCCACGGCGAGGGCGCGGCGAGCATCCCCGTCGCAGACCGCGCGACCATCGGCAACATGGCCCCCGAATACGGCGCGACGCTTGGGTACTTCCCCGTGGACGAGAAGACCTGCGAGTACCTTCTCGCGACGGGGCGCGACCGCGAGCACGTCGAGGCGATACGCGCCTACTACAAGGCGCAAAACCTCTTCGGCATCCCGCGCGCGGGCGAGATTGATTACAGCACGCTGCTCGAACTCGACCTCTCGACCATCGAGCCGAGCGTCGCCGGCCCGAAGCGCCCGCAGGATCGCATCGAGCTTGGCGAGCTGAAAGAGAAGTTCACAGACCTTCTGACGAAGCCCGCGGGCGAGAGCGGGTACGAGCGCCCGGCTTCGCAACTCGAAGAGCGTTTCCATGTTGACCTGAGCCGCGAGGTTCACGAGGTCGCGCGCGCGTTGCCCGTTCTGCCGGGCGCGCTCCACGCGGGCGGCGGCGGGCAGGAGCCTGAGTCCGTGCCGAACGTCGTGGCGACCGAAACGGTCGGCAGCCTCGGCTCACAGAGCGACAAGGACACGAGCGCGCTCACCGAAGTCGAGATGATGAACAACCGCCCGACGCCCGACCGCGTTGACTTCGACGAGCCGACCGCGGAGTTCACCATCTCGCCGAACGGCGAAACGGAACTCGGACACGGCGACGTGGTCATCGCCGCGATCACGTCCTGCACGAACACATCGAACCCCGGCGTCATGCTCGCCGCGGGCCTGCTCGCGAAGAAGGCCGTCGAGCGCGGACTCAAGGTCCCGCCGACCGTCAAGCCTTCGCTCGCGCCCGGCTCGCGCGTCGTCACCGAGTATTACAAGAAGACGGGCCTGCAACAGTATCTCGACCAACTCGGCTTCAACCTCGTCGGCTATGGTTGTACGACCTGCATCGGCAACAGCGGGCCGCTCGATCCGCGCATCGAGTCGGTCATCAACGACCACGACCTCGTCACCGCGTCCGTCCTCTCCGGCAACCGAAACTTCGAGGCGCGCGTGCATCAATCTGTGCGCGCGAACTTCCTGATGTCGCCGCCGCTCGTCGTCGCCTTCGCGCTCGCCGGGACGGTCAGCAGGGACTTGACGAGCGAGCCGATTGGCAAGGGAAGCAAAGGCGAAGACGTTTACCTGCGCGACATCTGGCCGACGCTCGAAGAGGTCGGAGAGGTTCTGGGCGCCGCGACCGACCCTGAAACTTATCGAAAGCTTTACAGCGACTTCGCCGACGCGAATCCTTTGTGGAACGACATCGAGGCCGTCACGGGCGAGGTTTACGAGTGGGACTCGCAGTCAACTTACATCCAGGAGCCGCCCTACTTCGAGCGCTTCAGCATGGAGCCGGGCACTTTCTCCGACATCCGCGGCGCGCGCCCGCTCGCCATCTTCGGCGACTCGGTGACGACCGACCACATCTCGCCCGCCGGCGCGATCAAGGCCAAGTCGCCCGCGGGCCGCTACCTGCTTCTGCGCGGCGTCGAAGTGCAGGACTTCAACTCCTACGGCTCGCGGCGCGGCAACCATCAGGTGATGGTGCGCGGCACGTTCGCGAACGTCCGCATCAAGAACCAGATGCTCCCCGGCACCGAAGGCGGCGTGACCGCCTTGCAGCCGACGGGCGAGCAGATGCCGATCTACGACGCATCGGTTCACTACCAGGCGGCGGGCGTGCCGCTCGTCGTCATCGCGGGTCAGGAGTACGGGACAGGCAGCTCGCGCGACTGGGCCGCGAAGGGAACTTTGCTGCTCGGCGTGAAGGCGGTCGTCGCCGAGAGCTTCGAGCGCATACACCGCTCGAACCTCGTCGGCATGGGCGTGCTGCCTTTGCAGTTCAAGGAAGGCACGACGGCGCGCGCGCTCAGGCTCGACGGCTCGGAGGTCTTCGACATCACGGGCCTCGGCGGCGAGATCACTCCGCGCCAGGACGTGACGCTCCGCATCCGCCGCGCGAACGGTGAGGAGGAAGACGTGCCCGTCGCGCTCCGCATAGACACGCCGATTGAGATCGAATACTACCGCCACGGCGGGATTCTCCCGTTCGTACTCAGACAGTTGCTCTCGCAGGAGTGAAAAGAGAAGTATGAACGAAAGGCAGAACCCAGGAGTCAGAATGGAGAAGTCGGAACAGGGCGAAAACCTGTCTCTCTTTACCTCCGGCTTCTGACTCCGGCCTCTGCCTTTACTTCATCGTTCGGCATTCATCCTTCCGCACCCCCGTCAGTCTGGGTACCAGAAGATTCTCAAGCAGCCCGCACGAGGAAGCGCTGCGGTGTTGAATACCGTGTCGTCTTCTCGCCCGCACGTGCTGATTGTCGAAGCGCGCCCCATGGGCCTGTTGATACCGCCGTGGGCGTTTGCCCTTGGGCCGCCTGAGTAAGCGCCCGCGGAAGAGACCGTGTTCAGCCACGCGCTGACCACGGGCGCGAAGAACGTCAGATCAAACCCGTAAGGGA
>DASRCS010000102.1:0-24236 GCA_035652995.1 Pyrinomonadaceae bacterium | reverse complement strand
GTGTTGGCCGTCATCCGCAGGCACAAGCTATAGACGCGGCGCGAGTGGCGCGAGTACAACTCCTCGAAGGCCGCCGGGTCGCCCGCCGCTGACCGCCGCGTCAACTCGTAATCCGTCGCGCTTTCTCTCTCGGACTCAGGTGTCGTCACTTGCCCGAACGCACGGCTAAGCAGAAGGTCTCCCGGCGTCAACTTACAACTATCCACTTTGACCGTCACTGTGACGCGCCCACCTTTTGTCGAGTTGGAAAAGCGTTCCGGCGCGACCCGCGGGATTTTGATTCGCGGCGAGCCGCCGGGTGTACACGCGACTGTGATGCGGCGCTCGCGGCGCGTCGTTGCCCTCGCCTGCCCCCGAATTCGCGTGGAATCGCCAGTTTTCGAGCCGCGCCGGACGCGCCCGGCTTTTCATGCCCAGTAAGTCCGATCCAACGAACGGTAGCCCACGGCCTCCGCGACGTGCGCCGTGCCTATTTCGTTCGCCCCGTCGAGGTCTGCGATGGTGCGGCTGACTTTCAGAATTCTATCATACGCGCGCGCCGACAAGCCCAGGCGCGTCATCGCCGATTCGAGCAGCCGCTCGCACTCAAAATTGATTTGACAGAAGCGGCGGATGTGGCGCGAAGACATCTGCGCGTTCGAGAAGACGCCCTCGCCGCGGAAGCGTTCGCGCTGTCGCTCGCGCGCGCGCACCACCCGCGCGCGAATCTCCGACGAAGGCTCGCCCGCGGGCGCTTCGCCGCGAAGCTCTTTGAAGCGCACCGCCGGCACGTCAACGTGTATGTCTATGCGGTCGAGGAGCGGCCCCGATACTCGTCCGACGTAGCGCTGAATCTGAAGCGGCGTGCAGCGGCACTCGCGCGTCGGGTCGTTGTAGAAACCGCAGGGGCAGGGGTTCATCGCGGCGGCGAGCATCAAAGAAGCAGGAAACGTGAGAGACATCGAGGCGCGGCTGATCGTAACCTTCTGGTCTTCGAGCGGCTGGCGCAGGACTTCGAGGACGCTGCGGTCGAACTCCGGCAGTTCGTCGAGGAAGAGGACGCCGTGATGCGCGAGCGAGACTTCGCCGGGCCGGGGCACTGCGCCGCCGCCGATCAGTCCGGCGTCGCTGATCGTGTGGTGCGGCGAGCGGAAAGGTCTTTCGGTGACGAGTCCGGCGCGGCCCGTGAGACCGGCGACCGAGTGAATCTTCGTCAGTTCGAGCGCGGCCTCGAATTCGAGCGGCGGGAGGATCGTCGGCAGACGTTTCGCGAGCATCGTCTTGCCTGAGCCGGGCGGGCCGATGAGCAGTATGATTGAGACACAAGACCTGTGTTCGGGGGGCATACATCAATCCGCCAATCCCGCCCGTTGCCGTTGACCTTCACGTTCAGGGCTTCAAAGGCGAGCCGCTTTTCGTCAAAGCCGAAGACCGCCAGATGCTTGCGGACGCGCGCCGCGTATTCCGTCAAGGCCGTCAGGCTTGCGGCGTCGGCGTCGGCAGAAGCGAGGCGGGCTTCGGCGTCGTCAACCGCTTCTTTAAGCCGCGTGACCGTGATTTTCTTCTCGGCAATCGCCTTTTGAAACATCGCCCAAAGGTCATCATCGGCGGTCGCGGCGCGGTCAACAATCTTCTGGAGTTCGGCTTCGGCTTGGCGATGCGACCGCCGAGCCGATTCCGCATCCGCCTCAAGTCGCGCCCGCGATTCTGAGCCTTCCGCCTTCCGCCGTTCAAGTTCGGTCGTCAGAACGGTCGGGTCATCAAGAATTTTCTTGACCAATTCCCAAGCCGCGTTTTCACATTCAACCGAAGGGATACGCGCCCCGCGACAATCGCCCAGCGCGGCGAAGCGCGACGGGCATCTGTAAACCCGCCTGCCGTGTTCGTTGTCGCCGCGCATCCGAAGGCCACACTTGCCGCAGAAGACGTGGCCGCGTAAAAGGTCAGGGCGTAGTTCGTTGCGGGTGTAGTCGCCGCGATTAGCCTTTAAGCGTTCCTGCGCCGCCGTCCAAAGTTCGGGCGTGACGATAGCGGGCGCGGCGTCGTCCGGTAGCCGAATCCACTCGTCAGCAGGTCTGGCAACGGTGGCCTTCTTACCTTTCGCCGATTGCCAACGCCAAGCGTAAGCTTCGCCCTTATAGGTCGGGTCGTTTAAGATTCGTTTGACCGCGCCGCTTCCCCAAGCGGGCGTCGCGCTATAACGTTCGTGGACGAGCCTTCGCTTCCCTGCCGAGGGCGGCGGTGTGCCTTGTTGACGGAGGCGGTTGATGATTGAACGGGTCGAGACGCCTTCGGCTGCCCAACGAAATATCTGGCGCACGGTCGCCGCTTCCACGTTGTTGACCGTCCGAACGCCGCGCTCGGCGTCGAAGCCGTAGCCGTACAGGTCTGTGCCGCCCCGCACGACGCGCCCGCTAAGCGCCTTCTGGCGCTTGCCGCGCACACACCGCTCGCGGATTTTTTGCCGTTCGACTTCCGCGACGTAGGCGCGGACGGATTGCATCAACTTCCCTTCCGCCGACCTGTCCAAATCTTCGGTGACGAAGATTAGTTGCGCGCCCGCGCGCTCGCATTCGTCGGCGATGATGCACAGGTGAGCCACGTCGCGCGAAAGACGGTCAATCGCATAGACGACGAGCGCCTGAAACTTGCCCGCGCGAATGTCGGCGCGGTCAGCAGACAATAGCTGGCGGTCGTAAATTTCCGCGCCCGAATAAACTTCTTTCGTGACGCGACCGACCTTGAATCCAAGTTCTTCAGCGCGGGCGATGCACGCCGCCGCTTGGCTATCTAACGACGTGCCTTTTTCTTCCTGCTTGGAAGTGCTAACGCGGCAATAGACGAGGGCTTGACCGCTGCCCTGTGTGGTCTTAATCTTCTTCATGGTGAGTCGCAATCCGTCCTTTCGGGTTGTGATAAGGGCTTAGGGATGTTGGCGCATTCCTAAGCCCTTCCTTTTTAGTTCGCGGCTTCCAGATACCGCTTCACAAGCTTGTAAGCGGCGCGGTGTTTGCACGGCATCGGATACGCTTTGCATTGGCAAACGCCGTTCGCTTCGTAAATCTCGCCCGACTCCGAAAGCATCAAAAGCGACTTGCCCGTAAAGTGAAGGTAAGGATTGCCGCTCGTCAAAATGTCTGCGCCCTTGCGGATGGCGTTCTGCCAACGCCGATTGTTTTCAACAGCCGCGAGCGCGTTTTCCACAACCGCCGCAAGCCTCGTTTCGTTCAGGTTAATCATCTTGCTTTTTCCTTTCGGGTTTGGTATCCTTTAGCTCCCTAACAAAAGTTAGGATACCACAGTTCCGTTACAGAAAGCAACCAAATTAGTGCTTGGAGCGTCTAAAATGGTGAAGAAAAAAGTGCGGAAGAAAGACGACGAGGCGGGTGAGATGATTGGGTTTTCGATGTCAACGTTTTTGGATATGGCAGACCGTAGCGGTCTAATTTCTATCCCTGAAGCCGCGCAGATTCGCGGCACGTCCAGAGCCGCGATTCAACATCTGATTGAACGCGGACGGTTGACCGCTTATGAAGTGTTCGGCAGGACGATGGTAAATAGACGTGAGGTCGAAAACTTTGAACGCAAAAAGTCTGGCCCGAAGGTCGAAGGGGAGGAATAAGCTAGGGACAATCTAAGTTCGGTTTAGCTTTAACGCCGAAATAATCAGGAGCGACAAGAAAGGAGCGACGAGCGCGGTCTGCCACAACCGCGCCGCCTTTCTGTCGCTTTTGGTTTTTTATGATGTAGGTAGTTTTAGAAATGACGGTTCACGTCGAGACAGAAACCGCGCCGAGTGCTTCCCAAATGGAAGCGTGGCGACGCCTTTGGACTTTGCTTTTGGACAATCCCGTGCCCGTGCAATCGGACGCGGAAACGGACGCCGACGCCGAGGAGGTCGGCGCGGAAAACAGATAGCGTCATGTTCGACACCGTTACCTTTCGCACTGAGCGGCGCAAGCCGCCCGCGTATGAACTTCGGAGGCTTGGCTTTACCAAACCCTTCGACGGCGCGGGCAGGCGTTGGCATTGGCAACCGCCAGCGGGTTCGCGGCGTCCGCGCATAAATTGGATTACGTCGCAATCTGGCGACTACTTGACCGTCTTTGAGGTTTCGTTGCCGAAGCTTCTTTATGGCAACAACGTCGAGACGATAAAGACGGACGCCGAGGTGATGAGGGCGGTTGATTCACTATCGGTCTTCGCAACCGACATCACAGGGACGGATTGCGACCTGCGCCGTTGGGATGTCGTCAGACTTGATGCTTGCCATAGTTGGGACGTGACCGAAACGGAAGTTACCGCCCGGATCGCGGCGCTTGGCGGCGCACACATCAGGCGGATGAAGCCAGACCCTTACCCGCACGGAATGTACTGGAAGACCAAATCGGAAACGCTTCTGGCTTATTCAAAGCACTCGCAGGTGTCCGAAGCAATCAGCAACGGCGAGGCGATTCCCGATGAGGTCTTGCGAGCATCCATCGGCAATTTCCGCCTTGAGCGTCGGCTTCTAAAAAGAGACGCGATAAGGCGGCGCATCGTCAAGCCGTTTGGTCTTGAAGCCTTGCACGCGGAGGCGGTCTTACGCGCCGACATCGCGGCAAGCATTATTAACGAGGATGTTATGGCTTTGAATTTAGACAGGCCGTTGGTATCTGGCGACGCCCGCAAAGCGCGACTGCTTGAACGCTACGGCTTCACGAACACTTACTTTCGCTTGCGGTCGTTTTTGGAAGACTACGCCGACCCTTATTTGCGAGAGCGGATGCGGTCGGAGATGAACGACCAGACCTTTCGGAATTATAGAAATGATTTGGAAGCGGCAGGCGTGTTGCTAGACAACCCGCAACCTGAAACTTACGCGGCGTTGCCGTTGGCGCGATATGGCGAAGCGTCAGGGACGGAAGCGGTTAGTCTTACTATCCAACCATCCCAAAATTTTTTGGATGTGACCGAATGGGTTAATTGAGTTCAGGTCGCGTTGGCGCTTGGACATTGGTGGCGCGGCCTTGAAGGGCGGGACTAAGGGCGAAGCCGATTTTACTCCTAGTCGGCGTCCCGCCTAATAAATTTTGGACGGCGCGTTAGTCAGGGCGCGTCCGTCTGGTCGGTGACGGTCACGGTTTTAGTCTCCTTTCTGGCGTGACCGTCGCCGACAATTTTTTGGAGGTCTTTATGGATGTAGTTATTGAAGCCGAAAGGCAGCTAACCGAATTGGAAGACGAAAGCGCGACGATACAGCGCGCACTGTCTAAGGCGGTCGAAGACGCCGACGCCGAGGCGATGCTTGAATGCCGCCGCGCTTTGGAAGTAAACGACGCGCACAGGTACGCGCAACGCGCACGCATCATGCGCCTTCGCAAATCGGAAGACGAACGACAGCGCGCGCTGGCCGTCCACGAACGCGAAGCACTTGAAGCCGCGCTCGCCGACGCCACGCGCCGCTATGCCGAAGCGGTAAGCGTAGCCGACGAGCGCCGCGTTCAAATGCAAACGATACAGGCGAAACTTTTTTCTTTGGATTCGCGGATTGAAACACAAAGGCAATCAATCAACGAGACGACAACCGCGCTTCGCCAGCACGTCGCGCGCTGGCACGCGGACGCGCGCTGGCACGCGGACGCGACTAAGGCCGCTGGCGAAGACAGCGCGTGTTCTATCTAGGAGGGTTTATGAAACAAGTAATTGAAGGCTTTAGCAACGAAGAAACTTTACGCTTCACGAACGAACTGGCCGACCTACTTCTGGCGCGACAAGGCGCGTCTGGCGCGAAGCGTCGCGGTTTGTCGCAGGACTATTTTAGCGGCAGTGATTTGAAGATAACGGACGCGAACCGCGCCGAGGTCATCCGTGAAGCCGAGGCGTCGGCGCGTGCCTACGCCCAAAGCCGAAACAAGCAAGGCACTACGCCGAAGGCGCACGGCGCTGGCGAGGCCAGAGTGGTCGAAGGCGTGAAGGCGTGGCTTGAGCGTCGGCGCGTGCGTGGTCATGGCAGGCGCGTAAAGTGACACGCCCCGCGCGTCTTTGGTGACTCGTTCTGGCGAAAAAGGTCATGGGGTGGGGTGTCTCGGTGTCAACTATCTAACCCGCGACATAAAGCAATGTCTGGAAAATCTAGGGGCGACAGATGCAAGGATTTAGAAGGTTATGCAAGGTGCTAAGGGTAATCACAACGAACTATCGCGCCGACAGGAGCAGGCGTTATTAGCCCTAATGGACGGCGCAAGTCTTTCGCTAGTGGACGTGGCGCGAAAAATATCGGTCAACCCTTCTACGTTGTGGCGATGGATGAACCGCGACGAGGTATTTATGCGTCGCTATCGTGACCTGAGACGCGCGCAAGTCGAGCGCGGCGTGGCGCGTATCCAATCGCTTTTTGATGCGGCGGTGAATTGTCTTGAACGCAACCTGACGAGCGGCAACAGGCCGTCGGAAGTTAGGTCGGCGGTTTCAATCATCCGTCAATCGTTAGAAGGTGTTGACGCGATGGACTACGACAGCCGCATCCGCGCAATCGAGGCGCGATTCGACAAGGGGAAGTAAACAGATGCCGCGAAAGAAACGAAATCTGGAAAAGGTCGAGACGATGGTTAACGTCGCGTCAATTACCGAGCCGCCGCTGTTGATGACGGACGAAGATTTATTATTTTGGTATGGACTGCTTGAACAAGCATTAAACGAACGCTCGGCCAATGCGCCTTTACAGACCGCGCCCCGCGACGAAGGCCAGAGCGAAGGCCGACGTGCGTTCGATTCGATGATTTATCGCATCGCGGACAGGATAAAGGACGCGCCCCGTGCGCCCATCCCGCCGCTGGTAGCGGCCTATGGAGCAAACCCCGGCACTACCACGCGCGCCGCCACATCCGAAGCCGACGAACTAAGCGCCAGTGAACTGTTGAAAGTCTTGCGCTGGAAGTTAGGGATAAAGTCATGAGGGCGCTTTGCACACCGATTGAAGACGACGGCGACCTGTATTGTGCGAGCGCGAAGTGTCGGCGTCACATGGCGCGGCTGGTTCGCGGCGTCCTGACGGCGGGCGGCATTCAGATATACGGTCGCGTGAAGTATTTTTGTGCGTCTTGCGGCAAGCGTTATAGCTACGTCGAGAAGCTAACCGAAGACACTTCGCCGCCACCCGAAGGGGCATTAGAAATTCAGAGAGGTCTAGGCAAGGATTATAGCGATAGCTGGCGGTATGACGTTGAACGAAGAAAGCGAAAGGCCGCCGAAGACAAAAAGCGATGAATGAAATTGCCCGACAGATTAAATCCATCGGGCAATCTTCCGGTTCCGTGTGGAACCAGTAGCTTTACACAAGTCGAATTATATCAGGATTTAGACTGATTTTGTACCACACTACCTGCCACATTTATGTCGAAGGGGAGCGGCCAAGAATGCCCACTCCCCCTCCCCAAATTTGTCTAGTAAAAACATAGCCACTTAGAAATAATAGACAGCTAAAGATATACAATAGCGAAGCAAAACCAAAAACCATTCGGCACGGAACAATTTTTCTGATTGATTTTTCCGAAATTCCGTGAGAGACTTTTCATGTTTACGGGATTTCGGAGAGGTTCCGGTGGCGGTCACCAGTAGCTTTACACACTACGACGGGACGCGAAAGCGTTAGGGGTTCGACTCCTCACCTCTCCGCAACAAAAATTTCATGAAGGGACTCGAACCACTTCACGAAGACGAAGGGGCTGGTAAAACCGCGCCTTCTGAAATCGCCGCCGAAGCTAATCGCTCTTTTGCGAAAAGGTGGAAACACCATGAACTATTCGCGCGCGGCTTCGTGGCTGTGCCGACATTGTTCCTCCATCATTACGCGCATCTGAAGCCGCACGCACTGTCAACGGGCGAAGCAATGTTCGTCCTTCATTTGATGGAATTCAAATGGACTGAGGATGCGCCATTTCCGGGCTACGCGACGATTGCCCACCGCATGGGTATTTCCGACAAGATGGCGCGTCGTCACGCCCAGAGCCTCGAAGTGAAAAAGTATCTGCGCCGCGAATATCGCAAAGGTCAAACTAACCGCTTTGACTTGACGCCACTTTTCGACGCGCTGCTGAGAGCTGTCGAAGAAGAAAAGCGAAAGCCGACGACCATTAAGACGACTAGGAAGGCAAGGAAAGAATACAGGGATAACATGATTTCTTGGTACGCTCGTATGGTTGATGCCTTCACGAAAATGCCCGAAGCAGACAGACGGGCGTTAAAAGAATGGGAAGCCGAGAACTTGGGCGACAAGCGTTTGGCGACTTCCGACTGGCCTGAATGGGAGAAGTACGTGGGCAAGAAGCCTGATAAGTAAGAGGAGATTTAATCATGGCTTGTGGTGTATGCGGCAAACACAATCACAATGCAAGAACGTGCCCTTACGATGGCCCACGTAAGTACGCTGGCCGTGGAATTCCCGTCAGTAAGATTTGTGAGTGTTGTGGTCGGTATGGGCGTAACCCTAAAAGGCATCATACACAGGGGCGAAGCAACGATACGGATTTCTTAGATGTGTGCGACGCCTGCCACTTGGAATGTTGTCACGCGGGCAACACACAGAATCTAGGAATTAAGCCGCGCAAGTGCTGGATTTTAGACCGTCCAAGTTGGTGGCGCGGTGTTTAGTTAAGCGTTGTGGTTCCCAAAGCAAAGCCCGCCGTTCCTCACCCCTGAAGACGGCGGGCTTTGCCAATGCGGGCGGACGTGCCGCCGCATCTATCCTTTGATGTAGAAGCTAACGCAGGTCTTCTGTGCTAAACGATAGGATGTTGTGTGAGCCTGCCGACGCGACTTCGAGCGCGCGCTTGACGGCCTGCTGGCCGCGCACCTCTCGGAAGTCGGCGTCGTAGCGCTCGCCGGTCGAGAGCAGCTTCTCTTCGTCAACGCTGACGGGCCGCGGTCGCACGTTCGAGCGCAGCGCCGCGACCAGCTCGACCGCGGCGCGCAAGGTCGAGACGGCGAACACGTCAACCCCTTTGACGACCGCGGCCTCGGTCGCGTTCTCTTCGGGGAGGATGAGGTTTTTAATTCCGGCGTCGCGCGCGCGGATGGCGACGGGGAGCGCGCCGCGGATGGGGCGGACGCGACCGTCGAGCGAGAGTTCGCCGACCGAGAGCAGGTCGGTCAGACTCTCGGCCTCGCCGAGGTCGCCGTTCGCGCCGAGGATGCCGAGCGCGATGGGGAGGTCGAAGCTCGCGCCCTCCTTGCGAACGTCGGCGGGCGCGAGGTTGATGGTCGTCTTGTGGAACGGGAAGAAGAAGGCGCTGTTGTTGATGGCGGCGCGGATGCGCTCGCGCGACTCGCGCACGGCGAGGTCGGGCAGGCCGACGATGGTGACGGACGATGGAGTGTCGGCCTCGCCGCGCGCCGGGGTCAGGTCAACTTCGATGTCAACGAGGTCTGCGTCAATCCCGTAAACGGCTGCGGACTGTGTGCGGAAGAGCATGGCCGTGAGGTCTCCGAAAGCGCCGCGCAGGAAGGGCGCTCGATGGTGCGGCGCACGTGACGAGCGCCGCGGTTCTTGTTCGCGCGAGGTGGACTTTGCGTGACCTGAAAAGCTGAGGCCGCGAAAAACTGAAAGCCGGGAAAGCTGTAAACCCTGTGTGAAAACGGGCGAGCGCGCTTTCGGCCATTTGAGACCAAAAGCGCGCTCGCTTTTAACTTCGATTCCGCCCTGCGCGGGCGCGCGTCAGATTTTAGCGTCGGCGCGCCGGGGCTTGTGCCTGCGGCGCGGGCCTGGCCTGCGTCGGGACTTTGATCTGGCGACCGCGCGGGAGCGGCGCGTTCGTTGAAGTTTCGTTGTTGAGCCGCGCGACCTCTTCGACCGAGGCGTTGTAGCGCGCCGCGATCTGCGCGATGGTCTCGCCGCCGCGCGTCGTCACCGTGACGAGGCTGCTGCCGGCTTCGGTGTTGCTGCCCGGTCGCTCGTATGACTTGGCGGTTCGGACGAGGCCGCCGCCCGGCGGGACGATCAGCACGCCGCCCCTCGCGAGGTCAACGCCCGCGTTCCACTGCTGGAGCTGCGCGACGCTCGTGCCGGTGCGCGCGGCGACCGACTCGAAGCTCTCGCCCGGCGCGGCCTTGACGACCTGCGCGAGCTGGTTGCGGCGGTCAACCGGGATGCGCTTCAGGAGCGCGACCATGTGCGCGCCGCGGTGCGCGGGGACGCGCACGATGAAAGCCTCGCCCGGCGGCGTCATGTCGCGGCGCAGTTCGGGGTTGAGGCTGTGGATGTAGTCGAGGCTCGTGTCGCAGAGCTGCGCGATCAGGCTGAGGCTCGTCGAAGACGGCACGCTCACGGTGTCGTAGGCGAGCGGTGACATCCTCTCGACGTTCGAGAAGCCGTACTTCTTCGGGTCTTTCGAGATGAGGATGACGGCGAGGATGTTCGGGACGTAGTTGCGCGTCTCCTGCGCGACGTAGGGATAGACGGACCAGAAGTCCGAGGCCCCGGCGCGCGCAATCGCGCGGTCAACGTTCCCCTCGCCCGTGTTGTAGGCGGCCATCGCGAGTTCCCAGTTGTTGTAGCGGTCGTGCAGCCACTTCAGGTACTGGGCCGATGCGCGCGTGGCCTTCTCGAAGCCGTTGCGCTCGTCAACATAGGCGGTCTGGCGCAGGCCGAAGCGCGCGCCCGTGCCGGGCATGAACTGCCAGAGGCCGGAAGCGCCGACGCCCGATCTTGCGGGCGGACGCCAGGCGCTCTCGACCTGTCCGAGCCAGACGATGTCTTCGGGCACGCCCTCCTCGCGGAAAATCTTACGCGCCATCGCCATGTACTGACCCGAGCGCCGCAGCCCCGTCTCCATCGTCGCGCGCCCGCGGCCCTGATAGTAGTTGATGTACTGAAGGACGAGCGGGTTGAGTTTGAACTGGAAGTCGAGCGTGTTCTTGATCTGCTCGGCGTTGGCAACGTCCTTGTCGGAGACGTTCTTCTCGGCGTCGTTGAGTTCGATCTTAGCCAAGTCGTCGAGCGGCGAAGGCTCGAACTTCTGCTCGGCGAACCCGACCTGCGGCTGATCCTGCTGCTGGGTGTTGCCGCCCTGCGCGACCTCGACGAACGACGCGCCGTTCTGCGAAGGCTGGACGGGGACGCCCTGCGGGACTTCGTAGCGGTAGATGTTCTCGACGAGCGTCAGGTAGTAGTGTTGAAGGCGCGGGTTCGAGCGCACGTCCATGCCGGACTCAAGGACGGTGTCAACGGCCTTGTCGAACTCTTCGCGCGCGGCCTGACGCTTGTTGTCGCGGAGGTTCAGCTCGCCCAGTTTGTAGTGCTCGTCGGCGCGGGCGATGATCTGCTGCACGCGCGGGTCTTCGCGCTCGACATCGCTGGTCGTGTTACGAAGGTATGACTGCTGGGAAACCTGTGCGCGGAGCGAGACGGCGGGCGCGGCGAGCGCGACCAGAATCGAAGCGTGGGCGAAAAAGCGGGGGAAGCTCGTCGTCTTCAATCGTTGATCTCCTTTGCGAGAGTAAAGCGAATCCACGATGGCGACCTGCCGGGGTCGCACGAGCGGCATCCACTAAAAAAATTTACGGGAATTTAGACCCCGTGTCCGAGGGCGGCTCTGCGCGAAGGCTCTCTCTGAAGAGAAGCAGAGCCAACTGAAACCGCCCTGAGGCTATCACACGCCTCGGGGCGTGTCAAACCCTTCTACCCGCATCTACTTGCAAATAAAAGGCGAAAAGGCCGGATTTTCCTTTATTTTTCCGGCCCCGTCGGGTGAGCTTTTATGATGCCGAAGGCGCGCGGCGGGTTGTGCCGGGGCGGGGGGAGAGGCTAGGGGCCTAGAGAGACCAGAGGCTAGTAGGAATCTGCTTTCAACCAGCCTCTAGTCTCTAGCCTCTAGCATCTCCCTCAAACTCTCGGCGCGGCGACCTGTGGCAGTCGCGGCGGGCGCTGGACGGCGGGCGCGGGCGGCTGTGCTTTTTCTTTCAGCGCCTCGCGGAAAACGTCGCGGACGTTCTCGACAAAGACGAACTGCATCTCGCCGAAAAGCTCCTTGGGAATCTCCTCCATGTCGCGGCGGTTCAGGGCGGGAAGGATGACTTTCGAGACGCGCGCGCGACGCGCCGCGAGCATCTTCTCCTTGACGCCGCCGATGGGCAGGACATTCCCCCGCAGGGTTATCTCGCCCGTCATCGCCACATCCTTCCGAACGGGGCGCTGCGAGAGAACCGAGACCATCGCCGTCGCGAGCGTGATGCCGGCGGAGGGGCCGTCCTTCGGGATTGCGCCTTCGGGGATGTGGATGTGGATGTCGTACTTCTCAAAATCCTCTTCGGGGATTTCGAGTTCGCGCGCGCGCGACTTTGCGTAAGAGAGCGCGGCCTGCGCCGACTCGCGCATCACCTCGCCGATCTGACCCGTCAACACAAGGTTGCCCTTGCCGCGCATCTTCAGCGCCTCGAAGAAGAGCACGTCGCCGCCGACGGCAGTCCACGCGAGACCCGTCGCGACGCCGACCTGATCCTTCTTCAAAATCTCTTCGGGGAAGACCTTGGGCGCGCCGAGGAACTCGTGGACGTTCTTCTGCGTGACGCGGACGACCTCGGTCTTCCCTTCCGCGATGCGGCGCGCGACCTTGCGGCAGATGCGACCGATCTCGCGTTCGAGTTGGCGCAGCCCGGCCTCCTGCGTGTACTGCTGCACGACGACCGAGAGGGCGCGCTTCGAGATGTGTAGGTTCTTCGACGCGATGCCGTTCTCCTCGATCTGTTTGGGGAGCAGGTGGCGGCGCGCGATCTCAAGTTTCTCCTCCTCGGTGTAGCCCGCGAGCGCGATGACCTCCATGCGGTCGCGAAGCGCGGGCTGCACGGTGTCGAGCACGTTGGCCGTCGTCATGAACATCACGTTCGAGAGGTCGAAGGTGACGCCGAGGTAGTTGTCTCGGAAACTGTTGTTCTGCTCCGGGTCTAAGACTTCGAGCAGCGCCGACGAAGGGTCGCCGCGGAAATCCTGCCCGACCTTGTCGATCTCGTCGAGCATGATGAGCGGGTTGTTCGTGCCCGCCTGCTGCAACGCCTGAATCATCCGGCCCGGCATCGCGCCGACGTAGGTGCGTCGGTGGCCGCGAATCTCGGCCTCGTCGTGCAGGCCGCCGAGTGAGAGGCGGACGAACTTGCGGTCGAGAGCGCGCGCGATTGAGCGTCCGAGCGAAGTCTTGCCGACGCCCGGCGGGCCGACCAGACAGAGGATCGAACCCTTCGGCCTCGTCTTCAGCTTGCGGACGGCGAGCGCCTCGATGATTCGATCCTTGACCCTCTCAAGCCCGTAGTGGTCTTCGTCGAGAATTTGCTGCGCCTTCATGAGGTCGAGGTTGTCGTTCGACGCCTTCGACCACGGGAGGTCGGTCATGATCTCCATCCAGTTCCGCAGCGTCGCCGTCTCCGCCGCGTCCGGGTGCATCCGTTCGAGTTTTTTAAGTTGTCGAAGCGCCTCTTCTTCGGCGTGCTTCGGCATCGCGGCGGCCTCGATCTTCTCGCGGAACTGCGCGATCTCTTCGGCGAGTTCGTTGCCCTCGCCGAGTTCGGTCTGGATGGCCTTGAGCTGCTGGCGCAGGAAGAACTCGCGCTGCGAGCGGTCGATGTCGGCGCGCGCCTGCGTGTTGATCTCCTGCTGGACGGTGAGGACTTCGATCTCCTTGTTGAGGAGGTCGTTGACGCGGTGCAGGCGCGTGGTCGTGTCGGCGATGTCGAGCACCGACTGCGCGTCCTCGACTTTCAACTCCAGGTTCGAGGCCGCGAGGTCTGCGAGCCGCCCGGCGTCGTCGAGGCTGGCGACGATTGCCATCACTTCGGGCGAGATGTTCTTGCCGAGGTTCGTCGCGCGCTCCATCGAGGCGCGGACGTTGCGCGCCAATGCCTCGACTTCGAGCGAGCGGTCGGGGTCGGCCTCCGTCTCCGCCATCTGCGCTAGCTTCGCCCGCAGGAATTCGCCCGTGTCTTCGACCGACTCGACGCGCGCGCGCGAAAGCCCTTGGACGAGGATGCGTATGCGCCCGTCGGGCAGTTTCAGCATCCGCATGATGACGGCGACCGTGCCCGTCGTGTAGAGGTCTTCGCCCGCCGGCTCCTCCTTGTCGAGGTCGCGCTGCGAGACGAGGAAGATCATCCGGTTGTTCTCGCCGAGCGCCTCGTCCACGGCGCGGATTGACTTCTCGCGCGAGACGAAGAGCGGCACGATCATGAACGGGTAGATGACTATGTCGCGCAGCGGCAGCACGGGCAGCGTCTCTGGAATCTGCACCTGCTGCTCGACGGCGTCCACGGCCTCGATTGACTCTGCGATGTTCGATATCTGCTGTGGCATAACCGTTGAAGTGATGAGTGATGAGTGATGAGTGATGAGAAAAGCCATTTGCCTCAACTCATCACTCATTACTCATCACTCATCACTCTCGTTCCTTCACTTCAATCTTGTACTCCGCGCCGCGCCGGTCTTCGACCTTTGGCAGCCGGACGGTGAGCACGCCGTCTTTCAGTTCGGCGGTCGCGTCATTCTTACGCACGGGCCAGCGCAGCGGGATCGTGCGCGCGAACTGGCCGAAGCTGCGCTCGGAGCATAGATGCGAGATGACGCCGCGCGGTGCGCCCTTGCGCTTGCGCCCGCGGATTTTCAACTGCTCGTTCGTCAGCGTGACCTCGACCTGCTCGGCGCGCACGCCGGGAATCTCGACCGAGACCGTGACGAATCCGTCCGACTCGCACAGGTCAACGGGCGGCAGCCACGCGCCCGCCTCGCCCGCGACCATCTCGGACGCCTCCTGCAAGGCGACGAACAGGCGGCCCACGCGCCCGCGCAGGCGCTCAAGCTCCGTCCGGTCGAAAATCGTTGCGTGAACCTTTCTCATTCAAATGCGGTGACGAGTGGCGGGTGACAAGTGACGAGCAGGAGAGCTTGTCTTCAACTTGTCACTTGTCACCCGTCACTGCTTTCTTGCCGCCGCGCCGTCGCGCTTGCGGACGAGCGTCTTGAGTTCCTTCATGAATTCGGTCACGTCCTCGAATTCGAGATAGACCGAGGCGAAGCGGACGTAGGCGACCTTGTCGAGTTCCTTCAGCCGCCGCATGATCATCTCGCCGACCTTCGTCGTCGGTCGCTCGCGCTCCGGCGACTCCTGCACGTACTTCTCGACGGCGTTGACGATGCTGTCGAGCTTGGTCGCGGGGATCGGTCGCTTCTCGCACGCGCGCAGGAGTCCGGCCATCACCTTGTTGCGGTCGAACGGCTCGCGCCGCCCGTCCTTCTTGACGACCATGTAGGGGATTTCGTCAATGCGCTCGTAGGACGTGAACCGGCGCTCGCACTTCAGGCACTCGCGCCGCCGCCGGATCGAGTCGCCCTCGCGCGACTCGCGCGAGTCAACGACCTTGTCTTCAAGGTAACCGCAGAAGGGACATCTCATAGGCTTTCGGTTTCCAACCTGCCTCAGTTTCTGAACGGACTCGGCTTCAGTCTCGAACGGGACTCAGTGTTGAAATCACGGAACCGTCAACCGCCTTGTTCTCGGCAACAGCCTCCTCTTCGGTCGCGGCCAACTCGCGCAGCCGCGAGAGGCTGACGCCGCTCCGCAGGAAGTAGTAGATGCCGAAGGGCAGCGCCGCGCCGAAGACCACGAGGTTGAGGACGATGACGGCGGCCTTCGCCTCCATCTCGGCGACGCCGAAGTACGCGATCAGGCTGTACGCGGTCGCGGCGTGGTACGTGCCCGCGCCGCCGCCCGGCGTAGGCACCAGCGAGCCGATGAGCGACCAGCCGAGCACGAAGACCGTCTCGCTCACGCCGAGCGGCAGCCCGAACGCCCGCAGCACAAGCATGTTCGCCAGCGTCACCGCCACCCACAGCGCCGCCGTCCAGCCGACGACGACCAGAAGTTGCCGCGCGTCGGTCAGCACGCCGAGCGCCTGAGCGGTCTGACTTAACAGCCCGGCAAAGATTTTCAACGCACGCCCGACGGCGCGCGGCAGTCTTTCCGATTTCGCTTCGAGCCACGCGCCGACCGCGCCCGCGTGCGGCCTCAAGAGCGCGAGCGCGACGAGTCCGGCGAGCGTCGCGGCGAGCAGAATTAGGCCCCACATCCGTATGCGCGACGAGACCTCTTCGCCCACGCCCGGCAGACGCAGCACGACCATGTTCGCCGCGAAGAGGACGACGACCGCCGCCGTGTCGAAGATGCGCTCGACGGCGATTGTGACGAAGGCCGGGCCGGGCTTCACCTCACGGTCGCGCACGGTCAGGAACGCCGGGCGCAAGACTTCGCCGACCGCGCGCCCGACCAGAAAAATCGCGGCGAATCCGACGGTCGTCGCGCCGTATGCCTCGCGCAACGAAGCACGCGGCGCGAGCGGCGCTAGCAGAGCCTTCCAGCGCAGGCCGCGTATGAAATAGGTCAGCCAGATGAGCGCGACGGCCAGCGCGATCAGACGCCAGTCGGCCCGCGCGATGTCGGCGGACACCTCGGCCCAGTCCAGACTCCAGCCGAACCACACGAGGACGGCGGCGGCTAGCAGACACAGGGCTACGAATTTGAAGTGCTTACGCAAACGACGAAGCTGCGGCGCGTCCACCGCGCCCGGCGGGAACGAGCGGAGTCGCGCCGGCCTTCCTCTCTAGTGCTTGGATTTGACTTCGGGCATCGAACGACACAAGATGTAGTGTAGCATTCATGGGCTATAATAGTCACAGCGGACGGACGGGGCGCACCCGTCAGGTCTCAGTTGAAAAGGAGTCGCGTGGAGTCGGTCTTCTGCCCGACTTGCTTGCGTTCGGTGGCGCGGGAACTTTCCCTTTCAGGCGGTCGTAATGCCCGGTTGACAATGGGTTGACCACCCACGCGGGCGCAACAGCGGTCGGAGCCGCGGAGGGACTTTTGAAGGGGCGCGAGGTGGGAGTTGCTACGGCAGTGACGGTCGGCGAAGGGGCTGAACTGGTCAGGAGGTGTCGCGCGGGCGATGGCGCGGCCTGGGAGGAGATCGTCTCGACTTACTCCCGCCGCATCTACAACCTCGCCTACCGTTTCACCTCGCGCGCCGACGCCGCCGAGGATTTGACGCAGGAAGTTTTCGTCCGCGTCTATCGCTCGCTCGACCAGTACGACCCGAAGCAGGGCGACCTGCAAAACTGGCTGATGCGACTCGCGCGTAATTTGATAATTGACGACTACCGCCGCCGCCAGCGCGCGCCGCAGGACACGCACGCCGAGGACATCGAGGGCCACACGTACCACCTGCGCGCTGCGGGCAACACGCCGCAACGCGAGATGGAGCGGCGCGAACTCGGCGAGCAGGTGCAGGCCGGAATTGACAAGCTGCCTCCAGACCTCCGCACCTGCGTCATCCTGCGCGACATCGAGGAGTTGAGCTATCAGGAGATCGTCAACCTCCTGAAGATTCCCGAAGGGACGGTCAAGTCGAGGATCAACCGCGGGCGCATCGAGCTTGCGAAAATCCTTCGGCGCATGAGGGTCGTCGCGATGAGCGACGTTTGAAAGTCTCGGACGTGAGCGGCGTCGGCGGGCGCGAAGGGTGAGCGCGGCTCGCGGTCGTCCGGTTCTGAAAACCAAGGAGCGGAAGGGTGGAGCGAATTTAAAGATGCTTTGCACGGAGTTTGAAGACAGGCTGACGGACTATCTCGAAGGCGCGCTCGACGGCGAAGAGCAGAGCGCGTTTGGCGGGCACGCGCTGCGCTGCCCCGTCTGCCACGAGCTTCTCAACGAAGTCCGAAACGCCATCGCCGAGTGCCGCGCGGACGTTCCGCCGCAGCCGACGCCCGGACTCGAGGCGCGCATACTTCTCAAGACCGCGCCCGAAACCTCGATGACCTGCGGGGAGTTCGAGGAGCACCTGACGGACTACCTCGACGGATTCCTCCCCGCGCCCCTCTACCACCGCTGGGAGCGACACGCCGCGCTCTGCGAGACCTGCTCCGACCTGCCCGGCCAGGTCGTGCGCGCAATCGGCGCATGCTACACCTACATCAACGAAGAGAAGCCCGTGCCCGCCGGCCTCCACGCGCGCATTCTTCAGGCGACGCTCGGCACGACCGAGGCCGAGCAGGTTCGCGCACCCTTGGGCGCGCGCGTCACGGAGTGGCTGCGCGGCTGGCTCGACGTGCTCGTCACCCCGCAGCTCGCGACCGTCGCGACGATGGCCCTGCTCGCCGTGCTCGTCGGCACGAGCACGCTCTCGCCCGACGGCTCCATCGGCGGGATGTACGACGCGAGCCTCCGGCTCGCCGCGCGCACCTACAACTACGGCGCGACCCACGCCGACGAATTGAAGCGCGCGACGACAGAACTCGTCGGCTCGCAAGCGTCGCAGCAGGGCGCGACTGACTCGAAGTCGCAGCAGAAAAATCAGGGCGGCGCGCAACAGCAGAACGAACAGAAGAATCGTTAAGAAGCACGCGGCGTCAGTCACGGCGAAGCAGTTGAAAGTAAGCCAATCGAGAACGAAGCGGTTGAATATTGACGGGTCGGACGAACGAAGTCGGCGAGTGAGGGCGTAAAGATTTGGCGGCAGGCTTGATGAACTGTGCTTATCACATGACGAACCGCGCGGTCGTGCAGTGCAGCCGCTGCGGTCGGCCTTTGTGCCCGGCCTGCGACCACCGCATACGCGGCTTCCCGTATTGCCAGGACTGCATCGTCACGGGTGTCGAGCTTCTGCAACACCAGCAGGCGCGGCCCGGCGCGTCGGGCGTCGTCCGGCGCAAGACTTCGGCGTTCGTCGCGCTGCTGCTCTCGCTCCTCTGCCCCGGACTCGGCGCGGCCTACAACGGGCAGACCTCGAAGGCGCTCGTCCACTTCACCATCTTCGCGAGCTTCTTCCAGATGGCGACCGTCACCGACGGCACGGCGTTCTTCGTCCTCGGCGTCATCGGCACCTGGCTCTTCGCGACCGTGGACGCCGTGCGAACGGCACAGCTAATTCGCTCGGGACTCGCGCCCGATACCGAGCAGGACGCGATCTCGCGCCGCCTCTACGGCAACCCGCTCGCGTGGGCCGTGACGATGATCACGCTCGGCACTGTCTTCCTCCTCCACACGCTCTTCGGCGTGCAACTGCCCGTCAGAGAGTTCCTGCCCGTGCTGCTCGTGCTGCTCGGCGCGTACATGCTCTTCGACTGGGCGCGGGCGCGGCGCACGCGGCGCGAGCTGCCGAACTTCGACACGTTCTCGCGCCCGCCTTCGGTCGTCAGCACGGGGCTGTCGGCCTCGCTTCCCGGCGAGGTGACGAGGTTCGGAACGGACGAGATCATCACGCAGGTCTCCGCGCACAAAACTACCGGCGCGTGGCCGACGGAGCCTCGACTCTGAGGCGGGGCGGCTCGACCTTCGGAGGGCGCGTGGCCGCGCCCGTCGGAATTTGTTAAGATGGCCGCGGCCAAGGCGCAAGGACGCGCGGGGCCGTCGTTCAAAAGCAGCGGAAGGAGATTTAAGATGTCAGTTCTTCAAGCGGCAGGCAGGTTCGGCGGGATACTCGCTCTCATCGCGCTGCTCATCGTGCTCGTCAAGCAACTCATCGCGCTCGTCGGCTTCATCATGTTCGCCGTCAAGGCTCTGATCGTCATCGCCTTCATCGGGCTGATGCTTCTCATCGCGATCACCTTCCTGAGCGCGCGCCGCAAGCGCCGGCGCGAGGCCGAAGAGATATAACCTGCGCGCCTTCGAGTTCGAGCGCCCGCCGCGCTGTGGCCCGTGTCCGAGGCTTCACGCGGCGGGCGTTTAATTTTCCGAAGGCCGGAATTTTCGCAAGCATTTTCGCAAGCCCCGCCGGTTGCAATCCAAAAAAACGTGTGATAGTTTCTAGCCCCTTGTGCAGCCCCAGTCAGTCGCGCCTGTGGCAGTAACTCAAGCAGGCGTGCCTCGGCAGCACCTTTCAGGAAGGGTCTCGCAAACAAGAACCCGGTAATTAAATAGTCCCGCACTCGTCGCCTTCTTTCGGCAGACACAGTGCCTTTCGCGTTCATCCGCGCGCGCCTGTCCCCCATGCTCGTCCGCGCGGACGGAGCGCCCAAGGAGCACACTCCGATGAACACGGACGAGCGTCTTTACGCTTTCATCGTTTCCCGAACTTCGCGCTCGCGTTCCTACGTCCGGCGCTTCTCGATCCACAAGCGCTGGGTCAAGGCCTCGGCCTTCGCCGCCGCGCTGCTCTTCTGCGCCGCGGCCTACGGCGTTTACGGCATGACGCAGCAGGTCGCGCACCTGCGCATCGAGGAGGAGAACAACCGCCTCCGGCTTGAGAACGAGCGCCAGCGCCAGAAACTCCAGAACCTCGAAAACCGCGTTGACGCCATCGAGACCGACGCGCGCCGGCTGTCAGAGGAGTCCGGCGTCTCGCACGACGACGGTAACTCTTCGGTCGCGCACGGCGCGGGCGGCCCCGCGCTCAATCTCGACGACGCGGCCATCGCCGCCATAGAAGAGCGCGCGGCGCGAATCGAGTCGAACTTGCAGGCGTGCGCCGCGATACTCCGCGAGCGGGAGAGCGAGCGAATCCCCTCGATCTGGCCCGTCACGGGCGGACTCAGCGACGGCTTCGGCGTCCGCAGCAACCCGTTCGGCGGAGGCTCTTCGGAGTTTCACCCCGGCCAAGACATCACCGCGCCTCCGGGCACGCCCGTCATCGCGCCCGCCGACGGCACGGTCGTCGAGGCTGGCTGGAAGAACGGCTACGGCCAGACGGTCGTCATCGACCACGGCAACGGCCTGACGACCCGCTACGGCCACCTCTCGAAGATCGAGGTCGCGGTCGGGCAGGAGTTGAAACGCGGCGAAGAGTTGGGGCAGGTCGGCTCCACGGGGCGCTCGACGGGGCCGCACCTGCATTACGAGATCAAGGTCAGCGATGTGCTCGTCAACCCGCTCGACTACCTGCCGCCGCGCGGGGATTCGCCCGCGCCGACACAGTGAGACTTCGGGGTCGGTGCAAATTTTTGTGCTTGACAGCTTTGTAAGGTTTCGCTTAGTATGCGCCGTCCGAACTCAAGCCGCGGGCTGTTTAAAGCCGCACCTGCGTTAGACTTGCAAGCACAGCAATGAAGTTGCAGCGGTTCTGTCTCTGTCCGTGAACGGTGGGCCTGAAGTGGCGCTTCGAAGCTGTAGGCCATCGCGCGCGGGCTTTTTTTGTGTAGTGGAGTTTCGGTCGTGTCCCCGACGGCGGGGCGCGCCGGCTCGTTTGAGATCAACCTTGCGGGCGGTCTGGAATTTTTGACCGGCCCATTCACCGAATCGTTAGGAGGATTCGTCAGCTATGCCTAGAATTACCGGTAAGGTCAAGTGGTTCAACAACGCGAAGGGCTACGGCTTCATCGAGCAGCCCGGCTCTTCCGACATCTTCGTTCACTACTCCGCCATCCAAGGCGACGGCTTCAAGACCCTCGAAGAGGGCCAAGAGGTCGAGTTCGAGGTGACGCAGGGTCCGAAAGGCCCGCAGGCGGAGAAAGTGATCAAGATGTAACTCTCCCCATTGAACACTTCAGCTTTCGTTGAAGGCCACTGACCGCTTCCGTCTTCCGAAACGAGCCGGCAAGCGCACTTCAAAGCAAGGCACTCAAGAAAGCAAGTAAGCAGTAAGCGGTGGGCGGTGAGCAGTCGAGAACGACGAATCGTTCTCGACTGCTCACCGCCCACCGCTTACTGCTTACTTTTTTATTTCTCGGCCCTGGCCTTGAAATGGACGCGCCCGTCCTGGACGGCGACGGAGAAGCGCACGCGCTCGCAGCCCGCGCGCTCCTTCAACGCCTCGGACTTCTCCGCGATCATCCGGTGGAAGCGCGCGAACGAGAGGTCGGCGGTCGGCTCGCCGCAGCGGCGCTTGGCCTCGACCAGAGTCTCGTAGAGGCTCCTGACCGTCCCGATGTCTTTGCGCGGGTCGGAGCAGACGAAGGCGCTCGCCGGCTCGACCGGCTGTTCCGCCGGGTGCTGGATGCGGCGCGCGTAGTGGTGGCGACCCTCCTCGCGCTCCTGCATCGTCCTGCGCCAGAGTTGGAGGAAGGAGGAGTAGCGCGCGGTGAGCGAGTTGTAGTGGTAGCGCTGCGCGAAGGTGAGCGTGCGGTCGTCGGCGAGCCGCTTGATGATCGTCTCGACGCGCCCCTTCGTGTCGTAGGGCGGGCGCTTCGCCGCGCCGTTGAAGTAGATGTCGAACTCGACCTTGAGGCGGCGGATGTCCTCTTCGAGACGCACCAACTGCTCCTCGGCGGTCGGCTGCTGGTCGCGCAGCACCGACTTCTTCGACCCCTTCTGCTGCGTCGCCCGACGCGCGAACTTGTTGTCACGGATTGGCACTACTCGGCACCTCTTTCAGCCGCGCCCGACGCGGCCCTCAATTCGAGCATAGGGTTTCGGCTCGAAGGGTGTCAACAAATTTAAGGATGAGGGCGGAAGGATGGAAGATGAAAGGCTGTATGCCTTCGCTTCATCCTTCATCCTTCCGCCTTCATCCTTTTACTGCGGCGGCCACTGGATGACTTTTCCGCGCGGGGTTGGTTCGGGCGCGGGCGGAGGCGTGGACGGGCGCGCGGGCTGGGGGTCGTTGGCGCGCGCGCTTCGGCCAGATTCGGACGCGCGCGCGTTGTCGCCGCTTGAGTCGTCGCGGCCCTGGCCCGTCTGCGCGGGAGACGGAGTTGCGCGGGCCGACGTGTCCGCCCTGTTCTTCGGGCGCGTCGAGTCGTCGGCGGCGGGCGCGCCGCTCTCCGAGATGACGGTCGGCTCTTTCGGCGCGTTCGTCAGGACGGAGTTCGGCGGGTTGTAGTAAGTCTGCTGCGCGGGAACGGGCACGACGTAAGACGCGCCCGGCGTCTCGGCTGGCACAGCGCCGGCCTGCGCTTCGGGCGAGGGCGAGGCTTGCGGCGCGGGCAGAGTTTGCAGGGGCGCGACGGGCTGCGCGGCTGTCTGCGGCGTTGCGCCCTGCGGCGTCGGCGCGGGCCGCTGATTCTGCGCGGCGGTCTTCGAGTCGCGCCACAGCGCGAAGCCGCCCACGCCGAAGGCGAGCAGCAGCAGCGCCGTCCCGACCGACGCCTGCCACGAGCGCAGAAAGTTTCCGAGCCGGAAGCCGGAAGCCGACGGGTGCGACGGCAACGCTTCGTCGCGGCGCACCGAAACAATCACAGCCGGCGAGTCTGAATCTTCAGAGGCGGAGACTCGCTTCGACTGGGCCGAGCCGTTCGCGGATGAAGTCGAGGCGCTCGCCGACGAAGCCGAGATGCCCGACGAACTCGCCGCGCGCGAAGCCGATGCCGGGTCACTTGACGACGAAGTCGAATCGCTGGCCGAAGAGGTCAGGGCACTCGCCGGAGGCGTCGAGAAGAGTTTTTCCGCCCCTTCCGGGTCGGCGCGCTCGAAGGCCGCGCGCACGCCTTTGCGCTCGCGCTTTCTCGAAAAGATGCTCACATCTTCGGCGCGCAACTTCTCAAACTCTTCCGCGCGCGACTTCTCGAATTCTTCCGCGGGCGTGCGCGCCGGTTCTTCGACGTTCACGCGCTCGGACTCCGACCGAGCCGCACTCTCTTCCGTTCGCGCGGCAGCGGCAGGCAACAGCGCGGCGATGCGGGCGAAGCCGCGCGCGTCGGCCCACTGTCTCGCGGTCGTGCCGAGCCGCGTCCGCGCGTCGGCGTCCGCGCCGCGTTCGAGCAGCAGGCGCACGAGCGACTCGTGGCCGAAGAAGGCCGCGAGCAGCAGCGGCGTGAAGCCGTCGGCGCGGCACGCGTTCACGTCCGCGCCCTCGTCGAGCAGCGCGCGCGCGACATCTTCGTAGCCGCGCGCGCCGGCGCGCATGAGCGGCGTCTCGCCGTTCGGCAGGCGCGCGTCGGCGCTCGCGCCCCCGGCGACGAACGAAGCGACGCGCGCGGCGTCGCCCCCGCCCGCCGCTTCGAGCAGAGCGCTCACACTCGCCTGTGTCTCTTTCCCTGTCGCGTTCGCGTTCGACATTTCGGTTTCGCTTCGGCGCGTCCGGCGCGTAGAATGCTTCTTCTGAGCCGGAGGCTCACTTTAGAACTTACCACCAACGTCTCGTTTCTGACTACCGCGCGCCTGCGGACGAGCGGCGCGGCGAGAGCGATGCCCGACCGACACCCGACCGAGAACCTGCGCGCGCTGCCGTCCGTTGACGCGCTGCTGCGCACGCCCGAAGCGCAAGCTCTACGCGCGACCCTCGGCGCGCAGCACCTGACCGCGCTCGCCCGCGACGTGACCGAAGCGTTGCGCGAAGAACTCCGCACGCGCGGCGAACTCCATTCAACTAACGGCGAG
>DASRCS010000101.1:0-13952 GCA_035652995.1 Pyrinomonadaceae bacterium | reverse complement strand
GCACCGCGCACTGGAAGCGCTGGGGGCCGTACCTCGCGGAGCGCGCATGGGGCACGGTGCGCGAGGACTACTCGCCGGGCGGCGACGCGTGGGGCTACCTGCCGCACGACCACGCCCGCTCGAAAGCCTACCGCTGGAACGAGGACGGCATCGCCGGAATCTGCGACCGCCACCAGGCCGTCTGCCTCGCCGTCGCTCTGTGGAACGGTCGCGACCCGATTCTCAAAGAGAGGCTGTTCGGACTCACGGGCAAGGAGGGTAACCACGGCGAGGACGTGAAGGAGTATTACTTCTACCTCGACTCGACGCCGACCCACTCGTACATGAAATACCTGTACAAGTACCCGCAATCGGAGTTCCCTTACGCCCGGTTGCTCGAAGAGAACAGACGGCGCGGCAAGCTCGACCCGGAGTTCGAGCTGATGGACGCGGGAGTCTTCGACGGAGACCGCTACTTCGACGTAACGGTCGAGTACGCGAAGGCTTCGCCCGAAGACCTGCTCGCGCGCGTCACGGTCGCGAACCGCGGCCCCGAAGAGGCGACTGTTCACCTGCTGCCGACGCTCTGGTTTCGCAACGTCTGGAGTTGGGACGGCGAGGCGAAGCGACCGCGGCTGCGGTACTTCGAGGAGCTGAAGGCGAAAGGGAGCGGGGCGGACGCCTCGCCCGCGTGCGCGTCGGTCGTCGAGGCGCGGCACGACTACTACGGCGAGCGATACCTCTACTGCGAGGGCGCGCCGGAGCTACTCTTCACCGAGAACGACACCAACACGCAGAGGCTCTACGGCTCGCCGAACAAGGGCTTCGTCAAGGACGGCATCAACGACCACGTCGTGAGCGGCGCGCGCGACGCCGTCAACCCGGCGCGGACGGGGACGAAGGCCGCCGCACATTACGTCCTGACTATCCCGGCGGGCGGCGAGGCGTCGGTGCGCCTGCGCTTCACGGAGGAGCCGCCGTCGAGCGTTGACGAGACTTTCGGCGAAGAGTTCGAGCACACGTTCGCGGCGCGCCGCCGCGAGGCCGACGAGTTCTACGCGGGCGTCGTCCCTTCGCACCTGAGCGATGACGCGCGGAACGTCATGCGACAGTCGCTCGCCGGGCTGCTGTGGTCGAAGCAGTTCTACAACTACGTCGTCAAGGAGTGGCTCGACGGCGACCCCGCGATGCCGCCCCCGCCGCAGGAGCGAAAGCACGGTCGCAACAGCGATTGGAAACACCTCTACAACTCGGACGTGATCTCGATGCCGGACAAGTGGGAGTACCCCTGGTACGCCTCCTGGGACTTGGCGTTTCACTGCGTCGCGCTCTCCATCGTTGACTCCGACTTCGCGAAGGAGCAGTTGATACTGCTTCTGCGCGAGTGGTACATGCACCCGAACGGGCAGTTGCCGGCCTACGAGTGGAATTTCTCGGACGTGAACCCGCCCGTCCACGCGTGGGCGGCGCTTCGCATCTACCGGATCGAGAAGAAGCGGCGCGGCGGCGTGGGCGACCGCGACTTCCTCGAACGCGTCTTCCACAAGCTGATGCTCAACTTCACCTGGTGGGTCAACCGCAAGGACGCCGAGGGCAACAACATTTTCGAGGGCGGCTTCCTCGGACTCGACAACATCGGCGTCTTCGACCGGAGCAAGCCGCTGCCGGGCGGCGTCACGCTGGAACAGTCCGACGGCACGAGCTGGATGGCGATGTACACCCTGAACCTGCTCGCCATCGCGATGGAGCTGGCGCGCGAAGACCCGACCTACGAGGACGTGGCGTCGAAGTTCTGGGAGCACTTCATCTACATCGCCGACGCGATGAACAACGTCGGCGCGGACAACTACTCGCTCTGGGACGACGAAGACGGCTTCTACTACGACGTGCTCCACGCGCAGAACGGCGAGCACTTCCCCGTGAAGGTTCGCTCGATGGTCGGGCTGATCCCGCTCTTCGCCGTCGAGACGCTCGACGACTACGTCGTCAACCGCCTGCCCGGATTCAAGAAGCGCATGGAGTGGTTCATCGAGAACCGCCCAGACCTGACGCGCAACGTCGCCTCGATGCGCCGGCTCGGCGTCGGCGAGCGACGGCTGCTCGCGATTGCCGACCGGAAGAAGCTCGCGCGCGTGCTTCGGTTCATGCTCGACGAGCGCGAGTTCCTCTCGCCGCACGGCGTGCGCGCTCTCTCGCGCTACCACCTCGAACACCCCTGCGTGATGAGCCTGGGCGGCGAAGAGAGCCGCGTTGACTACGAGCCGGCGGAGTCAACGACGGGGATGTTCGGCGGCAACTCCAACTGGCGCGGCCCCGTCTGGTTCCCCGCGAACTACCTCCTCATCGAGTCGCTCCAAAAATTTCACTACTACTTCGGCGACGAGTTCCGCGTCGAATGTCCCGTCGGCTCTGGCCGCATGATGAGTCTGTGGGAGGTCGCCGTGGAACTCTCGCGCCGGCTCTCCCGCCTCTTCCTGCGCGACGCCGGAGGGCGCCGACCCGTCTTCGGCGGCGTCGAGAAGTTTCAGACCGACCCGCACTGGCGCGACCACCTGCTCTTCTACGAATACTTCAACGGCGACGACGGCGCGGGCCTCGGCGCGTCGCACCAGACCGGATGGACTGGACTCGTCGCGAAGCTGCTGCAACAGAGCGGCGAGTGACAGTAAGGCAAAAGTAAAAAGGCAAAAGATGAGGGCTGCGGCCAGCGTCGCTCTCGCCGTTCGCGACGGCGAAAGACGAGGCGGCTGTCCTTCCTTCTTTTGCCTTTTGCCTTTTTACTTTTGACTTCTTTGTCGGGAAGCGGTAGAAATTCATTAAAAATAACAAGCAGGGACAAAAGCCGTGGAGTTTTACGCAGCGCTCGTTCTCGCCTTGACTCTGGCCGCAGTCGCAGCCGTCCTTTTCTACTACGCGATGTTCTTGGAAGCGCGCGGTCGCCAGATGAAGAAGCACATGGCCGACCTCGAACGCGTCAACCTCGCGCTCGCCGCGGAGCTTCAGCAGACGAAGGCGCAGCTCGAACGCGAGGTCGAGCGAAGCCGCGCCCTCTGGCCCGAAGTCTTGGACGAGAGCGGCGACTTCTCGCACAACTAGCGGCGCTCGTCTTCGGCCTAATCAGTTGCCGCTAGCTGAAGCTAGCGGACAAGACTGACGGCAAAAAAGATTCCGGCTTTAGCCAAACTATTCGGCTAAAGCCGGAATCTTTTTTGCCGCATTAATCCTCCGGCTAAAGCTGGAGGCAATTCAAAGAATTCTCATCACACGTCACCGGCGCGGAGTCGGCGTGCGAATTTAACGCCGACTCCGCGCCCACAGTCCTCTCTGCCGCTACTCGACCTTCCCCTGCAACTTGATCTCGTGCGCCGCGCCCGCCGCGTTCGTGATTTCGACCGGCACGTCCCACTTGAGCGTCTTGATGCGGCACGTGCCCGTGTTGTCTTCGCGGCAGTAGTAGAGCGTGAGACGCACGCTCAAGTCCGCGACGCCCGTCGCGAGCGGGCGCAGGCGCAGGCGTAACGGCAGTCGCGGGACTACGCCTCTGACCATCATCGCCCTACCGTCGGCGGAAGGTTCGCCGGGAGCGAGAATGCCTTTCTCACCGGGCGAGATTAGAAAGTTGTTCGGCGCGGCAGGGTTGAGGTGATAGCCCGCGGGCAGCGCGACATCAACGACGAGTGACGCGTCGCCCGCCGCCGCGAGTTGCTGCGGCGCGAGCTTCTTCTCTTCGGCATTCGGCCCGGCTTCTTCAGACGGCGCGACAGCCGAGCCGGCATTCGGAGATTCGAGTCCGCGGATGACGAGCGTCGTCGTCTGCTTCGTCGCGAGGTCAACGACGCGGACTGCGTGGTTATTCGTGTCGGCGATGTAAAGACGCCCGCGCGCGACCGAGAGGCCGCCCGGCTCGTAGAAAGAGGGCTGCGCGCCGTCCGCCTGTCCGGGCTTGCCCGTGCCCGCGAAAGTCTTGACGGTGCGCGCGCGCGGGTCGAGCACTTTGATCTTGTGGTTGTAGGTGTCCGTGATGAAGAGTTGGCCGCCGGCGAGCGCGAGTCCGAGCGGGTGTTGCAGCCGCACGTCGTCGCTCGCGCCGTCGCGGTCGCCGAACTCGAAGAGGTCGCCGCCCACGAGCGTCTGAACCTCGTCCGCCGTTGACGCGAGCGAAGCCGCCTGCATCTTCACCTCGCCGGCGCTCGCCCCGGCCTCATCAGCGTTAGATTTAATTTTCTCCGGCTTCGATTGCGCGCCGCCGGTCTTCGAGTCTGCGCCCGCCGCGTCGCCGAGCGAGACGGCGCGGATGGTGTTCGACTCGGCGTCGGCGACGTAAAGCACGTGCCCGTCGGTCGCGAGTCCCGAAGGCTGCGCGAACGCGGCCTCCGCGCGCGAGCCGTCGCCGCGCGCCTCGCGGCCCGTGCCGGCGAAGACCGACAACTGCTGCGTGTCCAGGTCGAGCTTCCAAATCTGGTGCGGCCCGGCCATCGCGATGTAGAGAGCGCGCCCGACGAGCTGCAAGTCCCAGGGCGAACTCAGAGGCGTCGAGCGCGCCGCGCCGCCGCGCACGCCGAGGTCGAGCAACTGAGCGCCCGTGCCCGCAATCGTTTGAACGCTTCGCGCCTTCAAGTCAATGCGGCGGATGAGATGGTTCTCGGTGTCGGCGACGTAGAGCGTGTCGCCGTCGAGCGCGAGGCCCTGCGGTCGGTTGAAAGTCGCGGCGTCGAACGCGCCGTCCTTCGCGCCGTGCTCGCCCGCGCCGATTGTCTCGACGAGCGTGCCGTCGAGACGCGTGACGACGATGCGGTTGTGGTTCGAGTCCGAGATGAAGAGGCGATCATTCTTCTCGTCGGCGAGGACTTTTCCGGGGAAGGCGAGCGGCAGGTCGCCGACCTTCGCACGTTCGAGTGCGAGTTTCAGAGGCTGCTCGTTGAGCGCGCCTCGCTTGCGCGCGTCGTCAACGAGCTTTCCTATCGCGCGGTCGAGAGCTTCGTAATGGCCCTCGCCCGCGGCTTGGCCGACGACGTAGCCGTCCGTGTCAATCAAGACGAGCGTCGGCCACGCGTCCACGGCGTAAGCCTGCCAGATTTTAAAATCGGCGTCGTTGACGACCGGGTGTTCGAGTCCGTAGCGGAGGATGATGTGGCGAATGTTCTCGGTGTCCTTCTCGTTCTCGAACTTCGCGGAGTGGACGCCGATGACGACGAGCTGGTTCGCGTACTTGGCTTCGAGCCGCTTGAGGTCTGGGATGATGTGCATGCAGTTGACGCACCCGTAAGTCCAGAAGTCGAGCAGCACGACCTTGCCGCGCAAGGCGGCAATCGAGAGCGGCTTGTCCGTGTTCAGCCACCCGCGCCCGCCCTCAAGCTCCGGCGCGCGCACGCGCACGTCCTGTCTAAAAGGCATCGCGCGAGCGCCCCTCGCCGCCGTCGGAACCTGCGCCGAAGCCCGAACGCCCGCGACCGTCGCGGCGATGCAGAGCGCGTAAAGCATTCTTCTCAACATTCACTCAAAATCCTTTTCGCTTAAGTTGGCGGCGATTCATCAACTGACGACATGATCTTAACTAAAACCCTCCGGCCTCGGTTTTTATTCCGCGCCGGATTTTTCGCCGAGCAGCCCGTCCAGCCGCTCGATTGCGCGCCGCAGGTGCGGGATCGTGATCGAGCCGCCCACGACGAGCGCGACGTTGAAGGCGTCGAGGAATTCCTCGCGCGTGACGCCCACTTCGACGCACTGCTTGATGTGGTACGTGATGCAGTCGTCGCAGCGCAGGACGGTCGAGGCCGCGAGTCCTATCAACTCCTTCGTCTTCTTGTCGAGCGCGCCCTGTTCATAAGCCTGCGTGTCGAGCGCGAAGAATCGTTTGATGCCGAGGTGGCTGCTGCCGAGCAAACGTTCGTTCATCTCCGCGCGGTAGCGGTCGAATTCGTCCATCGTTCTCTTCCCTTCTTTCGACTGCGGGCGCGCGCCGGCGCGTTCGCCAGAACCTCGCGCGAATTTACGCGCCCCGCATCTTTTCGGTTTGAAGACAGTGTAGCAGCCGCGCGCCTTGTCTTAAATCTTCGCGGCGTGCTAGAACCTGACCGCTCTCGGATTCAAAGAAGACCGAAAGACCCTCAGGCACGTACAAACTGTGACAGCTTACTGCACATTCGCCGCGAACGACGCGCTGCACAAGCCTTACCACGACGACGAGTACGGCTTCCCGCTCGCCGACGACGCGGCGCTCTTCGAGCGCCTGGTGCTTGAGATAAATCAGGCCGGGCTTTCGTGGGCGACCATCCTGCGAAAGCGCGAAGGCTTCCGTCGCGCTTTCGACGCGTTCGACGTTGACACGGTCGCCTCTTACGGCGAGGCGGACAGGCAACGACTCCTCGCCGACGCTTCGATCATCCGCAACCGTCTGAAGGTCAACGCCGCCGTCGAGAACGCGCGCCGCATCGCCGCGCTGCGCCCGGAGTTCGGCTCATTCGCCGGCTGGCTCGACCGCCACCACCCGCTGAGCAAAGAGGACTGGGTCAGGCTCTTCAAAAAAACTTTCGTCTTCACCGGCGGCGAGATCGTCAACGAATTTCTGATGAGCACCGGTTACCTGCCGGGCGCACACAACCACGACTGCCCCGTCTTTGAAAAAATCTTAGCCGCGAAACCGCCGTGGCTGGTTTCGGACAAAGCGCGCAAGGATTGAAGCTTTGAAGGATTGAAGCTTTGTTTTCCGTTCAAGTCGCTTCGTCTTCCCCGCGCGGAGCATTCGCCTTTGTCTTCGCCGCGCCGAGCATTTACTATCTACTCCTCACTTATGAACGAGCAGGCGTTCGCCACACTTGAGTACGAAGACCTGCGCGCGCTCGTGCGCCGTCACGCGCAGACGCCGATGGGACGCGCGCGTGCGGACGCGCTCGCGCCGCTTCACTCGCGCGAGGAGGTGCGCCGTGCGCTCCGCGTGATCTCGGAGTGTGCCGAGCTACGCGCGCGCGGCGTGCGCTGGTCGTTCGGCGAGCTGTCCGACCCGGCGGAGGCGCTCGCGCGCCTTCGCATCGAGGGGACGCTCCTCGAACCCCTGACGCTTCTGGAAATCGGGCGGCTCTGCGAGCAGGCGGCGGACGCGCGCGCCTCCGTGCAGGCCGAGCGCGAGGCCGCGCCGCTCCTTTGGGAGACGGTCGCGGAGCTGCCGCGCGCGCTGCCCGGACTTTCGGCGCGCGTCACGTCGAAGATTCTTCCCAGCGGCGAACTCGACGACCGCGCGAGTCCCGAACTCGCGCGCGTGCGCGCAGACATCGTTCGCCTGCGCTCGACGATCACGCGCTCGCTCGAAGCGTTGATGCGCCGCTCCGAGGAGGCGATTCAGGACGAACTCGTCACCGTCCGCAACGACCGCTTCGTCATCCCCGTCCGCAGCGACCACCGCGGGCGCGTGCGCGGAGTCGCGCACGGCTCTTCGTCTTCGGGCGCGACCGTCTTCGTCGAGCCGCTCGAAACCATCGAGGCCAACAACGAACTGCAAGCGCTCCGCGAGACCGAAGAGCGCGAGGTCGCGCGCATCCTCTTCACGCTCTCGGAAGAGTTGCGCGCGGAGCTTCCCGCAATCGAGCTTGCGGCGGCGGCGGTCGCCGAACTCGACTTCGTGAACGCGAAGGCGGCGCTCGCCGCGCGTCTGCGCGCGGTCGAACCCTCGATTGACGAGGCGAACGCGCTCGAACTCGTCGAGGCGCGACACCCCCTGCTCGAAGAGAATCTGCGCGAGCAGAATTTAGAGGTCGTGCCCGTCTCCTTGCGCCTCGACGCCGAGCGCCCCGTGATGGTCATCTCCGGCGCGAACGCGGGCGGCAAAACGGTCGTGCTGAAGACCGCCGGGCTTCTTTCTTTGATGGCGCTCTCCGGCCTGCACGTCCCGGCGCGCGAGGCGCGCGTGCCGCTCTACGCGTCGGTGCTCGCAGACATCGGCGACCGCCAGTCGCTCGCCGCGAACCTCTCGACCTTCACGTCGCACGTCGCGAACATCCGGCGCATGATTGACCTCTGCGAGAGTCCCGCGCTCGTCCTGCTCGACGAAGTCGGCACGGGCACAGACCCGGAGGAAGGCTCCGCGCTCGGCGTCGCCGTCGTTGACCACTTCCGACGCGCGTGCGGCGCGCACGTCATCGCGACGACGCACTACAGCGGTTTGAAGATGTACGCCGCGAACGAAGAGGGCGTCGCGAACGCGAGCGTCGAGTTCGACGAGCGCACGTTGCAGCCGACCTACCGCCTGCTCGTCGGCGTCGCCGGCTCGTCCGCCGGAATCGAGATCGCGCGCCGCTTCCGACTGCCCGACGCGGTCATCGAGTCGGCGCGCTCGCGCGTCGGCGAACAGTCGCTCGCCGCCGACCGATACCTCCGCCGCATCCAGCGCGAGTCGGAAGAGGCCGAAGCGTTGCGACGCGCGCTCGAAGAAGAACGGCGAGCGGTCGCCGACAAGTACGCGTCGCTCGACGCCGCGGCGGAGCGGCGCGAGCGCGAGCGTCAGGCAGAGTTCGCGAAGACGCTCGAACGCGCCGTCGCCGACTTCGAGCGCGCGGCGCGCGAACTCTACTCGAAGATCGAAGACCGCGCGCAGCGTCTGCGCGTCGAGCGCGAGGCCGAGCGCCGCGCCGCCGAACTCCGACGCGAGGCGCAGAAGGTTCGCACGCAGGCGCGCGCTGCCGTCGCGAGAACGTCAGACAGCGCGCGCGGCGCTGGCGAGCAGGGCGGAGTCCGCGTCGTCCGGCACGCGCGCGAAGACGAAGCCGCGACCGTCTCGCCTTCATCAACCGATGCGCCGGTCGAGCAGCGCGAGATCGCGGTCGGCGACGAAGTGCGCCTGCGAACGCTCGGCATGAAGGGCACGGTCGAGCGCGTCAGCGGCGGCGAGGCGGAGGTGCGCGCCGGAAGTCTTCGCTTCCGCGAGAAGCTCTCGAACCTTGAACTGCTCGCGCCCGCGCCGAAGAAGGAGCGCGAGGAAGACACGCTCGCGGGCCGCCTCCGGCGAATGCAGCAGAGCGGGACGGAAGTAAAACTAAAACACTCGCGCGAGGGCGCGGACGCCGAACTCAACCTCATCGGCAGGACGACGGACGAGGCGCGCGACGAGGTTGACCGCTTCCTCGACGAAGCGTATCTGAACGGCCACACGCACGTCCGCATCATCCACGGCCACGGCACGGGCGCGCTCCGCCGCGCCGTCGCCGACCTGCTCCGCACGCACCCGCACGTTGCGCGCTTCGACCTCGCCCCCGAAAATCAGGGCGGCGCGGGCGCGACCGTCGTCGAGTTGAAGCAGTAGTTGTATAGAGTCTGCTTTAGCCATGCGGGTAACAGTCCATTGGATTGATGGCATTGAATCCGGGCGACTCGGCATCATGCCGCGACCGCGCGGCGGCGACTGGCTCGAAGACGAAATTCACTCTTTGAAAATGTGGGGCGTGGGCGCTGTCGTTTCGTTGCTTGAGCAAGACGAAATCACGGAGCTTGACATTGCCGAGGAGAAATCGTTGTGCGAGGCGAACGGCATCGCTTATCTTTCCTTTCCCATCCGGGATAGGAGCGTTCCGCTCTCGAAACAAGACGCGCTGGCCTTTGCCCGAAAGCTGGTGAAGCTTCTTCAAGATGGAATGAGCGTAGTAATACATTGTCGTCAGGGCGTCGGGAGGTCTGCGCTTGTCGCGGCCTGCGTTTTGGTTTTGGGCGGAGTTTCCGTTGATGAAGTGTTTGAAAAGATTGAAAATGCGAGGGGCTGTTCTGTCCCAGACACGGAAGAACAGCGCGAGTGGGTGAGGCGGTTCGCCGAAAGCTTGTAAGTCACGCAGCCAATCACATCTCAAGCAAGGATTGCGTTAGAATCGCACGCCGGAGGCAGAGATGACGCGACAGGAGTTCATAGAAGAGATCATGCGGCTTTCCGTCGCGGAGCGCATCGCTCTGCTCGAAGCCATCTCGCGCAGCCTGCGCGAAGAGTTCGAGGCTGACAGCGGGGCGTCCCACGTTCCCGCGCCCGACGCAGCCGACGAGCGCGAGCGCAGGCTTGGGGCCGTGCGGCGGCTGCGCGGCGCGCTCAAGTTCGACGGCCCGGCCCCAACCGACGAAGAGGTCAGGGAGATCATCACCGACTACCTGATTGAGAAATACTCGTGATGCGCTTCCTGCTCGACACGGACGTTGTGCTCGACTTCGTGTTGGAACGCGAGCCGTTCGTCGGGGACGCCCGCGCTTTGTTCGAGTTGATTGCGGCGGGCGCGCACGAAGGTTACGTTTCCGTAATCACTCCGGTCAACGTTTTCTACATCGGGCGGAAGGCCAGGGGCGATGTCGCGACGAAGCAGGCCATCCGCGATCTGCTAGACGCGGTGCGCGTCTGCCCCGTAGATCAAAACGTCCTCAACATCGCGCTAGCCTCGCCCATCGCCGATTATGAAGACGCTGTGCAGCACGCCAGCGCCGCGGCCATCCGGCTCGAAGCGATTGTCACGCGCAACGTCGGCGATTACAGGAACGCCGCGCTTCCGATTTTCACCCCGGCTGATCTTCTCAATCATCTGAAGCGACCGCAGTCTTAAAGCCGTGCGCTACCCGCAGACATTCATTGACGACCTCCGGCGGCAGGCGGACATCGTGCGCGTCGTGGGCGACTACGTCAGCCTGAAGAAGAAGGGCGCGAACTGGATGGCCTGCTGCCCGTTCCACCAGGAGAAGACGCCTTCGTTCTCGGTCAACCCGTCGAAGAATATTTTTTATTGCTTCGGCTGCGGGAAGGGCGGGAGCGTTTTCAACTTCGTGATGGAGTTGGAGGGGCTGTCGTTCCCAGAAGCGGTGCGCGTTGTGGCGGAGAAGGCGGGCGTGCCGCTGCCGGAGATGGTTGACGACAGGAAGGCCGAGGCGAAGCGTAAGGAATCGGACGAGGTCATCCAGCTCAACGCGTGGGCGCTCGACTTCTGGGAGCGCCACCTGGCGGAAGGCGGCGCTGAGTCGCGCGACGCGCGCGAATACGTCGAGGGGCGCGGCATCAATGACGAGACGCGCAAACTCTTCCGGCTCGGCTACGCGCCGAACAGTTGGGACGCGCTCGGCGGCTATCTGAAATCGAAGGGTGCGAGCATCGGGCAGATCGAGCGGAGCGGACTCGTCGTCAAGAAAGAGCAGGGCGGATACTACGACAGGTTTCGCGGTCGTCTCATCTTCCCCGTGCTCGACGCGCAAGGGCGACCCGTGGCTTTCGGCGCTCGCGCGATGCGGGCGGGCGACGAGCCGAAGTATCTGAACTCGCCGGAGACCGCCGCGTACACGAAGGGGCGTCACCTGTTCGGGCTGAGCGCCTCGCGCGAGGAGATCAGACGGAAGAAGTTTGCGATTCTGGTCGAAGGCTATCTCGATTTAATCATCCCGTTTCAGCACGGCGTCCGCAACGCGGTCGCGAGTCTGGGAACCGCTTTGACGGGCGAGCAGGCGCGTTTGTTAAGAAGGTTTGCGCGCAAAGTGGTCGTCAATTATGATGGTGACCGCGCCGGGATAAACGCGGCGAAGCGCGCCATAGAGGTTCTTCTGCCGGAAGATTTCGAGGTCAAAGTTTTAGTCCTGCCCGACGGCTCTGACCCGGACGAGTTCGTGCGCGCGCAAGGCGTCGAGGAGTACAACAGGCGGCGCGGTCAGGCCGTCCCGCACATGCAATTCGTGCTTGAACACGCGCTCGCGGGACGCGACTTGAAAGTTCCGGCGCAGAAGGCCGAGGCCGTCGAAGAGGTTCTGCCCGTCGTCGCCGCGACGCGAAACGCCATCCAGCGGCGCGAATACTTTGACATGGCTTTGGACGCGCTGCGCGTCGAAGAGGCGGGGCTGAGGCAGGAACTCTGGAAGTCGGTCGGCGCGCGCAAAGGGGAGCAGGCGGCGGACGCCGCCGACGTGAAGAAAAGGATCGTCCGCGCCGAGACGCAAGCGCCGACGGTCGCCGAGCAGAGGCTCCTCGAACTGCTCGTCCACGACGAGGAACTACGCCGCCAGTTTCTCCCGCGCGTCTCGGAGGAAGACTTCGAGGACTTGCCGACCGCGTCGGTCTTCCGCGCGTTGAAGGAGTTGGACGCGCGGGGGCAGCCGGTTGACTTCTCGACGCTCGGCGCTCTGACCGAGGGCGACGCGGTCGCCGCCGATGTCGTGCCGCTCGTCCTGATGCACGAGCCGGAGCGCGCCGAGGGCGAGGCGACGGATCAATTCCTGGCCGAGGCGGATAGCTGCCTGACGACGCTCAGACTGATGAAGATTGATCGGCGCATCAAGGACGTGGCGGTGGAACTCGCGCGCGCCGACCGCGCGGGCGACACGGACGCGCGCGACCGGCTCGGCGCTCAAGATCTGGAACTCAAAAGACGGCGCACCGCGCTCCTGCCACAATCGCGCGGAGTCTCGCCCGGCGGCCCCTCGACACGTTGAAGGCCGCCGCGGGCATTCTTCGGTAAGACTCATTTCCCTTTTACTCGACGAGGCTCAGGTTGAACGATGGCGATGGAAGAGAAAGACCAGGACGACGTGATGCAGCGCCTGCTCGAACTCGGCGGCGACAAGAAGTTCCTCACCTTCGACGACCTCAACCGCGAGCTGCCCGACAACATCGTCTCGCCCGACGACATCGAGGACGTTCTGCAAAAGCTCGAAGGCTCGAACATCACCGTCACCGATTCCGACGAGCGCCTGATCGAAGTCACGGCCACGTCGGTCGCCGCCGACGAGACGGAGGACGGCTTCGACGAAGACCTCGAACTCGACCTCTCGGCGGGCGCGCTCGACAAGACGAACGACCCCGTCCGGCTCTACCTGCGCGAGATGGGCATCGTGCCGCTGCTGACGCGCGAGGGCGAAGTCTCAATCGCCAAGCGCATCGAGCGCGGGCAGATCAAAACGCAGAAGGTCATCTCGCGCTCGCCCATCGCCGTCAAGGAGTTGTGCAAGGTCGGCGAAGAACTGGCAGCCGGTCGGCTCAACATACGCGACTACGTCACCTTCTCCGAGCAGGCGGAACTGACGGGGCAGGAGGACAAGGCCGACGAGTACCTGCGCTGGACGCTCGAAGGCATCCAGAACATCGAAAAGATTTTCAAGACGGGTTTGAAGGAGTGGGAGAAGCTGCGCGCCGAGCAGAAACTCCTGCGCGGCAAGAAGTCGAAGAAGCTCCTGCGGCTGAGGCGCAAGGTCGCGCGGATGCGCCTTGAGATCGCGCAGGAGATGAAGCAGCTCAACCTGACGGAGCATGCGCGCCAGCGCCTCATCAGCGCCATCCGCAAGGTCGCCAAAGAGATTCGCATCGCCGAGAACGAGATCGCGAGCTACACGGAGAAGCTCGGTCGCAAGCGCATCCGTCCCGACGAGGAGAAGGAGTTCAAGCGCCACATCTCGAACGCGCGCCGCCGACTCCAACAGGTCGAGGCCGAGCACAACGTCGCGCCCGTCGAGATCAAGCGCTCGCTTCAGGCCGTAGTCACCGGAGAGCTTGAGACCGCGCAGGCCAAGCGCGAACTCATCGAAGCCAACCTGCGCCTCGTCGTCTCGATAGCGAAGAAGTACACGAACCGCGGCCTGCAATTCCTGGACTTGATTCAGGAGGGCAACATCGGCCTGATGAAGGCCGTGGACAAGTTCGAGTACCGCCGCGGCTACAAGTTCTCCACGTACGCCACGTGGTGGATTCGGCAGGCGATCACCCGCGCCATAGCCGATCAGGCGCGCACGATCCGCATCCCGGTCCACATGATCGAGACCATCAACAAACTCATCCGCACGTCGCGCCAGTTGGTGCAGGAGCTGGGGCGCGAGCCGACCACCGAAGAGATCGCCAAGCGCATGGACATCCCGGTGCAAAAAGTGCGCAAGGTCCTCAAGATCGCGCAGGAGCCGGTGTCGCTCGAGATGCCCATCGGCGAAGAAGAAGAATCCCACCTGGGCGATTTTATTGAGGACCAGGCGGTGGTTTCCCCGGCCGAGGC
>DASRCS010000100.1:0-3853 GCA_035652995.1 Pyrinomonadaceae bacterium | reverse complement strand
AAAGACCTCGTGCTTGAATTGAAAGCTGCTGGCCGGACGATCATCTTCTCGACGCACCAGATGGAGGTCGCCGAAAAAATCTGCGACGACATCTGCCTGATAAATCGCTCGCGCAAAGTCCTCGACGGCAGCATCCGCGAGGTCAAGAGCAGCTTCGGTCGAAACTCGGTCGCGCTCCGCTTCGAGGGCGGCGACTCGGTTCTCGAAGACGCGGCGCTCGTCCGCAAAATCGAGCGACACAGCGACGAAGTGGAGGCTCTGCTCGCGCCGGGCGCGGACGCGCAGGAGCTTCTGCGTCGGCTCGTCGCTTCGGGCGCGAGCGTGACGAAGTTCGAGCTGGTCGAGCCGAGCCTGCACGACATCTTCATCGAGAAGGTCGGAGGTGAGCAGTGAGAAAGTTCGCGGCGGTCGTCAGGCGCGAGTACGTCCAGCGCGTGCGGAGCAGGATGTTCCTCGTCGTCACCATCCTCGGCCCCGTCATGTTCGCGCTCTTCACGGTCGTCCCCGCGCTGATCGCGGGCATCAAGGCCGGAGGCCCGACGCGCGTCGCGGTCGTTGACGAGACGGGCCGGATGTTCGGGCGCGTGCGCGACGCGATCAACACGCGCCAGGAGGATGTCGAGGAAGGGAACAACGCCGCCGCCAACCCGGCCAACCAGAACAGCGCCGACCGCGTGAGGCAGGCGGCGAAGGCGGTCGCGCCGGAGTACGAGGTCGAGCTTGTGCAGACGGGCGGGCGCGCTTTCGACGAAGTGAAGCCCGCGCTCGACGAGCGCGTGAAGAAGAACGAGTTGGACGCGTACCTCGTCCTCCCGCGAGACGTTCTCGAAGGCGGCGAGGCGCGTCTCTACTCGCGCAACACGAGCGACATCGTCACGCGCGGGCAGGTCGAGGGCGCTCTGACGCGCGCGGTGCGCGACGCGCGGCTCGACGAGCGCGGCGTCGGCGCCGACGTGATGCGCGCCGTCAACCGGCCTGTGAAAGTCACCGTGACGAAGGCGGGCGAGGCGGGCGGCGAGGCGGACACGGGGCAGGGTTTCTACGTCGCGTTCGGCGCGGGCTTCGTCATCTACCTGACGATACTGATGTACGGACAGGTGATCCTCGGCGCGGTCATCGAGGAGAAGGAGACGCGCATCGCCGAGATTCTCTTCTCCTCGATCCGCTCGTTCCCTTTGATGATGGGCAAGCTCATCGGCGTGTCGCTCGTGGCCGTGACGCAGTTCGCGATCTGGGGGGTGGCGTTCGCGGCCTTCGCGCTCTACGGCGCGGCGGTGCTCGCGGGGCAGGGGATGAGCGTCACGCTGCCGCACGTCCCCGCGATTCTCTTCGTCTATCTGATTCTTTTCTTCCTGCTCGGCTACTTCATCTACGCGACGATCTACGCGCTCGTCGGCTCGATGGTGACGACGGCGCAGGAGGGCGGGCAGTTGGCGATGCCGATCATCCTGATTCTCGTCGTCGGCTTTTACATGGCCTTCCCCGTCATGCGAAGCCCCGACTCGCCGTTCGCCTTCTGGGTCTCGATGGTTCCGTTCTTCGCGCCGATCACGATGCTGATGCGAGTCGTCGCGCAGACGCCGCCGCTCTGGCAGATCGCGCTCTCGCTCGCGATAGGTTTCGCGACTGTCGTGCTGCTGCTCTGGCTCGCCGCGCGCGTCTATCGCGTCGGGATGCTAATGTACGGCAAGCGCGCGACCATCCCCGAAGTGCTCAAGTGGATTCGCCAGCCGTGAAGAAGCGGTCAGCAATCAGCTTTATCTTTGTGGTTCCTTTGTGGCCTCTGTGGTTGAGTTCGGATTCTTTAACCACAGAGGCCACAAAGGATTTCACAGAAGACACAAAGGAGGGTTAAGCTGAAAGCCAACAATGGGAATTGAGGTTGAGAAAAAGTACAGGCTGACGGTCGAGCAGACGGGGCCGCTGCGGCATCGTCTCGAAGCGGTCGGCGAGCGTGAGGGCGCGGGCGCGGAGTTCGAGGAGAACACGATCTACACGGGGCCGGGACTCGACCCGAAGCGCCGGGTTCTCCGGCTGCGGCGCAAAGGCGCGCGCGCCGTCTTCACTTTCAAAGAGCGCGGCGAGGGCCAGTCGGCGATCAAGCGACAACGCGAGGACGAGACCGAAGTCTCGGACGCCGACGCACTCGCCGACATACTCGACGCGCTCGGATACCGCCCCGCGCTCGTCTATGAGAAGCGGCGCGAGACCTGGCGCGTCGGCGGCGCGGAAGTCGTCCTCGACGAACTCCCGTTCGGACTCTTCGTCGAGATCGAAGGCGAAGAGCACGAGATTCTCGCCGCGGAAAAATCGCTCGGACTCGAAACCGCAGAGGCCGAGCACGCGCCGTACCCCGAACTGACGCTCCGGCACGGGAAGCGGAACGGCGACGTTGTCGAAGCGAGATTTTTACTGGAACGGGAACCGACGCGCTCAGCTTCACGCGGAGATTGACGAACGTCGTGGGTAACTCGTCAAACACAAAGCGGCTTCGTTCGATGATGAACGAAGCCGCTTTTGTTATTCAGAAGCAGTAGCTTCTTACATGCCCATGCCGCCGCCCATGCCGCCCGGCATCGCGGGCGTCTTGTCGTCTTCGGGAATCTCGGAGACGAGCGCCTCGGTCGTGAGCATCAGGCCCGCGATAGAGGAGGCGTTCTGCAAGGCCGTGCGCGTGACCTTCGCCGGGTCAATGACGCCGGCCTTGACGAGGTCTTCGTAGGTCTCGGTCGCGGCGTTGAAGCCGTGGTGGTCGTTCTTCTCCGAGCGCACCTTCTCGACGACCACCGCGCCCTCGACGCCCGCGTTCGCGGCGATCTGGCGCAGAGGTTCTTCGAGCGCGCGGCGCACGATTGTGACGCCGATCTGCTCGTCCGTGTCGCCCTCGCCGTCCTCGTTCGCCTTGAACTTGTCGAGCGCCTTCGCCGCGCGCACCAGAGCAACGCCGCCGCCCGGCACGATGCCTTCCTCGACCGCCGCGCGCGTGGCGTGCATCGCGTCCTCGACGCGAGCCTTCTTCTCCTTCAACTCGGTCTCGGTCGCCGCGCCGACGCGGATGACCGCGACGCCGCCGATGAGCTTCGCCAGGCGCTCCTGCAACTTCTCGCGGTCGTAGTCCGAGGTCGTCTCCTCGGCCTGCGCCTTGATCGTCTTGACGCGCGCCGCGATGTCGGCGTCTTTGCCCGCGCCCTCGACGATGGTCGTGTTGTCCTTGTCAACCGTGACCTTCTTCGCGCGACCCAAGTCTTCGAGCTTGACGTTCTCAAGCTTGATGCCGAGGTCTTCCGAGATGACCTTGCCGCCCGTCAGAATCGCGATGTCTTCGAGCATCGCCTTGCGGCGGTCACCGAAGCCCGGTGCCTTCACCGCGCAGACGTTCAGCGTGCCGCGCAGCTTGTTGACGACGAGCGTCGCCAGAGCCTCGCCCTCAACGTCCTCGGCGATGAGCAGGAACGGCTTGCCCATCTTCGCGATCTGTTCGAGGAGCGGCAGAAGGTCTTTCATCGAGCTGATCTTCTTCTCGTGGATGAGGATCAGCGGGTTGTCGAGAACCGCCTCCATGCGCTCAGGATCGGTGACGAAATACGGCGAGAGGTAGCCGCGGTCGAACTGCATTCCCTCGACCACGTCCAACTCGGTCTGCATCGTGCGCGACTCCTCGACCGTGATGACGCCGTCCTTGCCGACCTTGTCCATCGCTTCCGCAATCAACTCGCCGATGGTGCGGTCGCCGTTGGCCGAGATGGTGCCGACCTGCGCGATCATGTCGCCCTTCACAGGCTTCGACATCTTCTTGATCTCTTCGGTCGCGCGCGCGACGGCCTTGTCGATGCCGCGCTTGAGGGCCATCGGG
>DASRCS010000099.1:0-22521 GCA_035652995.1 Pyrinomonadaceae bacterium | reverse complement strand
ACGACGTGACGCCGCAGAGCCGCGTTCTCATGCGCCGCCGCATCGCCGAGCGCGTGCAGACGCTCGCGCCGTTCCTCACCTACGACGCAGACCCTTACATCGTCGTCGGCGACGACGGTCGGCTCTACTGGATGCTTGACGCCTACACGACGACCAACACGTACCCGTACTCGCGCCACTACGACGCGGCGGGCGGCACGATCAACTACATACGCAACAGCGTCAAGGTCGTCGTTGACGCATACGACGGCAGCACGAACTTCTACGTCTTCGACAAAGACGACCCGCTGCTCCGCGCGTACCGCAATCTGTTTCCGAAACTCTTCCGCGACGCCGCGGAGATGCCGGAGACTCTGCGCGCGCACGTCCGCTACCCGGAAACTCTGCTGACCGCGCAGGCCGAGGCTTACAGCCTCTACCACACCGACGACGCAAAAGTTTTCTTCCAGCGCGAGGACATGTGGAGCGTCGCGCGCGAGTCGGTTCCGAATCAGGGCGGCAACGGTCAGGGCGGAAGCGGCGGGCAGGGCGGAGGCGCGCAGCCGCTCGAACCTTACTTCGCGCTGCTGCAACTGCCGGGCGGCGCGTCGGGCGGCGTCGAGGCCGCGCCGGAGTTTACGGACGTGATCGTGTTCACGCCCGCGTCGCGCGACAACCTGATCGGGTGGATGGCGGGCCGGAGCGACGGCGCGGCCTACGGCTCGCTTCTGGTTTACAAGTTCCCCAAGTCGAAGCTCATCAACGGCCCTCTCCAGGTCAACGCGCGAGTCGAACAGAACGCGCAGCTCTCTTCGCAGTTGACGCTCTGGAACCAGCAAGGCTCGCGCGTCGAGCGCGGCAACCTGCTCATCGTCCCGCTCGGTCGCGGCCTGCTCTACGTCGAGCCGATCTACCTTCAGGCCGAGCGCTCGCCGATGCCGGAGCTGCGGCTCGTCGTGCTGGCGACGCAGGACCGGATCGCCTTCGCGCCGACGTTCGCCGAAGCCTTGTCGAGTCTCTTCGGCAACAATACGGGCGCGAAGCCGCCGCAAGCGAGCGCGGGCGGTGCGCCGCCGAACCCACCGCCGCAGCAGAGCGGCCCCGTACAGCAGGGCGCGGCCCCGACCGAGTCGGAGTTGATTGACCGCGCCGCGTCAGACCTCGCCGACTATCAGAAGTTGACGGCGGAAGGGAAGCTCGGCGAGGCGGGGCAGAAGCTCGAATCGCTCAAGGGCACGCTCGAACAGTTGCAGAAGGCGAGGCAGCAGACAGCGCCGCGCGCCGCGCCTTCGCCTTGAGCGGCGCGGTCGCGAGTTGATTTAGTTGCGGCTTGACGTGAGTTTACGCTTCGCGCGCGGCTGGGCCTTCGCCGGGATTGGTCGGGCAGCCGACGAAGCGGTAGCCGACGCCGACGACCGTCTCGATTGAGTCGCCGCACGGGCCGAGCTTCTGGCGGAGGCGGCGGATGTGAACGTCGAGCGTGCGCGTGTCGCCGTAGTATTGCTGGCCCCAAACGTCGTCGAGCAGTTGCTGGCGCGGCGCGACCCTGCCGGGCCGGCGCGCGAGCGTGGCGAGGAGCGCGAACTCCTTGCGCGTGAGTTTGACTTCCGCGCCGTCGCAGACGACGTGCATGTCCTCGAAGCGAATCTTCAGCTTGTCGTCTTCGTAAACCGCGCTGGCCGCTTCGTCCGAACGTCGGAGCACCGCGCGCACCCTCGCCATCAGCTCACGCACCGAAAATGGTTTCGAGATGTAGTCGTCCGCGCCGAGGTCGAGTCCCTGGACGCGGTCGGCCTCGGAGACGCGCGCCGTCAGCATGATGATGGGCGTGCGGCGCGTGGCGGGTTCGCGGCGGAGTCTTCGACAAAGCTCTGTGCCGCTCATGCCCGGAAGCATCAGGTCGAGGAGGACGAGCGCGGGCGGGTTCTTCTTGTCGAGCGCCGCGGCGAGTCCGCGCTCGCCGGTCTCGGCGACGCGCACGGTCATCCCTTCGCGCTCAAGGTTGTAGCGCAGCCCCTCGGCGATGTCGGGGTCGTCTTCGACGATGAGAACAGGTCTTGTCATGGCTCAAGTCCGGCGTCCGGGGTCGAAGCATCGTCCGCTACTTCTGACTTCAGACTCCAGACTTTAAATTCTAATCCGTCTTTCGACAAGGGCCACACTGCGGCGACTTCGAGTAGTGAGTCGCCGCGCACGCCCGGCAAGCGTTAGCTTGTCGAGGACGAACGACAAGCTAACGCTCGTCGGGCGTACCTCGCTTCAGGCCGATTCGCGTCGGCGCTCGGTCGCCTCGTCCGCGTCGAGGACGAGGCGGTAGCCGACGTTGACCATCGTCTCGATCTGGATGCGGTGCGGCGCGAGCTTGCCGCGGAGGCGGTAGATGTGTACGTGCAGGCTCTCGGCGTTGTAGGGCTTGCTGTCGCCCCACGCGTGACGCCAGAGTTCCTCGGCCCTGACGACGCGCTCGGCGTTGCGCGCGAGTCGCGAGAGCAGGAGGAACTCCGTGCGCGGGAACTTCAGCGACTCGCCGCCGCACGACACGTAGTAGTTTTCGTGCTCGACTCTCAGGCGACCGTCGTCGTAAACGTCGGGCGGCTGTGGCCGCTCGGCGCGCGAAGGGACGACATCCGTGTGAACCGTTTGTGACATCCGCAGCCCTCTTGTCAAATTGCTGATGCCGGGAGCGCGGGCATCCCGCCCGCATTGCTTGCGAGGCAAGCACAAAGTCTTTCTTTTCTCCGACGCTACATCTTTAGAGAATTATTTTCGCGCTGGCGCGCTCAATGCGGGCAGGATGCCCGCGCTCCCGGCAAACAGTTGTGCATACTTCTTCAGAAGTTTAGGCGCAGGGCGAACTGAATCTGCCGCTGCGTGCCGAGGCCGACCGTGCGCTCGACCGTCTGGCGCAGGAGGCCGAAGGCCGTGCCCGCCGCCGACTGCGTGTAGCCTTGGCCGGGTTGCTGGCCGGAGCCGACGACGAAGGCGTTGGCCGCCGAGTTGAACGTGAGCGTCGGCAGCGCGACGTTCAGCGTCGAGGACGGGTTGGCGAAGTTCGCGTGGTTGAAGATGTTGAAAATCTCCGTGCGGAACTCGACGTTGAGCCGCTCGTTGATGGGGATGCGTTTGTTCAGGATCAAGTCCTGCTGCCAGAAGCCGGGGCCGTGGAACGCGTTGCGCGGCAGGTTGCCGAACGTGCCCGGCGCGGGGATGCCGAAGGCCGCGGGGTTGAGCAGGTTGCGGTCGTTGTTCAGGTACGGGTTGACGCCGGGAATCAGGTCGGGCCTGCGGACGTTGCGCGAAGCGCCGCCGCCGGGGACGTTGACGACCGCCGCGAAGCCGACGGGCAGCGGCTGCGTGCCGCTCACGGTCGGCAGTTGCGCGGTGAACCCTTGCGGCACGGTCGTCGTCGCCGTCGCGCTCGTGTTGATTGTGCAGCCGCCCGCCTGCACGCACTCGGCGACCACGTCGGGGCGGACGATGCCGACCTCGATGGGCACGCCGGAGCGCGCGTTGAAGATCGTGCCCACCTCCCAGTTGCCAAAGATGGCGTTGCCGGTGCTGCCGAAGTCGTAAGCCTTGCCCTTGCCGATTGGCAGGTCATACACCGCCGAGAAGTTGAAGGTGTGGCGGATGTCGAAGTTGTTGTTGCCCTGGTCGTACTGCCAGTCGGCGAGCGTGCGCGCGTTGTTCGCCGCGGTGCGCGCCTCGTTCGAGCCGGAGGTGTCGCCGATTGACCTGCCGTATGTGTACTGCGCGTTTAAGGTCACGCCCGTGTTGAAGCGGCGCGAGAGCTGGCTCTGGAACGAGTTGTAGCTGTCTGTGCCGCCGCTCGTCTTGAAGTCAACTTCGGCGAACGGGTTTTGCACGGTCGTCCCAGAGACGATGGAGAACTCGCGCACGGTGCGGACGGCGACGACCTGACCCGCGGCGTTCGTGATGTTGACGACGCCCGCGCCCGCGGGAAGCGACGTTGCAGTCGAAGGGATGGTCGCCGTGCCGCGCAAGATTTGGTTGGCGACGCTGCGGAGGAAGAGGTTGCGCCCCCGGCTCCCGACGTATGCCACGGTCGCGACGACGTGGCCGGGGAGTTCCTGCTGGTAGGAGACGCTGTACTGATAGACCTTCTCCGGGATCGTGTAGTCGGGCGCGTAGGCGCGCGGCTGGTACGAGCGGTTGTTCGGGTTGTTGATGAAGAACTGTGTGAAGAGCGCCGTGTCGGTCGGGAACGTGAAGAGCTGCGTGCCGTTGACGAGGGTCGAGCCGCTGATGGTCGAGCCGACGCGGTCGCTCTCGATGGGCTGAATCTGGTCTTCGGTCTGTCCCGGCCCGTAGTAGATGCCGAAGCCGGCGCGGACGACGCTACGGCCCCCCGCGAAGAATCCTTTGCCGGTCGAGTTCGGCGACCACGCGACGGCGACTCGCGGGCCGAAGTTATTTTTCGACGAGTGGTACGGCTCCTGGCTCGGGTCGCGCAGAGTGCCGTTCGTGATGTCGAAGAGAATCTGCGCGTCGCTGCGCTCGCGCAGTTGCGTGTAGTACTCGTAGCGCAGGCCGTAGTTCAAGGTCAGGCCGGGGCGAATCTGCCACTGATCCTGTGCGTAGGCGATGTAGTAAGCCTGCTTCGCCTCGCGGATGCCGGAGACGCCGGTGAACGGACTCGTCGCCGAGAGGTCGCCGAGGAACTGGATTGACTGGAGGTTGCCGGCGAGGAAATTCTGGAGGCTCGCGTAGGTGTAGGTCGTGCCGCCCTGCCGGTCGGTGTAGAGACGGACGGGGCGCACCTCGCCGCCGAACTTGAAGTTGTGGTTGCCGCGCGTGTAGTTCAGGTTGTCAATGAAGGAGAGCGTGTAGGGCGTGTAGGGCTGGCCGCGCCCGTTCGTCGCGGAGTTGGCGCGCACGAGTCCGCCGGGCGTCGCGGTGCCCGCGGAGCTGCCCTGACCCGGCAGGTTGAAGTTCGCGGTGTTGCCGCTGACGTTGATCGTGACCGCCGAGAGGTCGAGGCCGTTGACGGTCGGCGCGATGCCGTTGATGCGCGTCTTCGCGCCGTTGTAGCCGAACTTGAACTCGTTCAGGAGCGACGGCGAGAAGACCGTCTGCAAGGCTGCGACGCCGTTCTGCGGGTTGGCGGTGATGGAGACGGCGCGGCCCGTCACGCCTTCGGGCTGCAAGTTCTTGCCGTCGTCGCGGAAGAAGCGGAAGTATGCCGTGTTCTTCTGGCTGATCTTCCAGTCGAGCCGGCCCGACTCGGCGTTCTCGTTGACGACGGCGTTGGCCTGAAGCTGCGCCACGTCGAAGATGTTAGTGCCCGTGCCGCGCGAGATGATGGCCGCGCCCGGAGCGCGGAAGGCCGCGAGGAAAGGAATCTGCGAAGCGAGGCAGGTGACGACGGCGCAGATGCGCGAAGGGTCGCCGGGCACGGCCTCGATGGTGTTGAGTCCGGCGCGGAGGCGGTAGCCCTCGTATGAGCCGAAGAAGAAGAGCTTGTCTTTCTTGATGGGGCCGCCCAGGCTTCCGCCGAACTGGTTGAGCCTGAGCGGTGTCTTCGTGCCGACGATGTTGTCGAAGAAGTTCGAGGCGTCGAGCGCGCTGTTGCGGAAGTACTCGAAGACCGAGCCGCGGAACTGGTTGCCGCCCGACTTCGTGACGACGTTGATCTGCCCGCCCGTGCCCGTGCCGTACTCAGCCGGGTAGTTGTTCGAGTCGGCGCGGAACTCCTGCACGTTCTCAAGGCTCGTCTGAAGGCGGAAGGGCGTCGCGACCTCGCCGTTGAGGACGCCGGGCGCGGCGTCGATGATGCCGGAGCCTTCGATGCCGTCGTAGCGGACGGCGTTCTGCTCGACGGCGCGGCCAGAGAAGCGTATGTCGCCGAACGTGCCGGAGCCGGAGTTGACCGAGCCGGGCGCTTGCAGGTAGAGCTGCGAGAGCTGGCGACCGTTGAGCGGGAGGCTCTCGACCTCGCGCTCGTTGACGGTCGCGCCGATCTTCGCCGAGCCGGTGTCAATCGCCGCCTCGGTCGCGCCGCCGACGACCGTCAAAGACTCGGTCACGCCCTGCGCGTTGAGCGCGATGTCGAGCTTCTGCTCCTGCCCGACGTTGATCTGCACGCCCGTGATCGTGTTCGGCGCGAAGTTCTTCGCGCTGACGGTGACGGTGTAGTTCGACGCGTGCAGCGCCGGAATCTGAAAGACGCCGCCGGCGTCGGTCGTCGCGGAGCGCTCCTCGCCCGTGCGCTCGTTCTTAGCGGTGACGGTCGCGCCGGGCACGACGGCGTTGTTCTGGTCGCGCACTGTCCCGGCGATGCGGCCCGTGTCGGTCTGCGCGAGCGCGAAGGATTGCGCCAGCACGAGCGCCGCGCAGGCGAGTAGAAAAAACACAGGGCGGGGGAGCCGCCTCTGGCTAAAGCAGTTCATCGGAGACCTCCTGTGGAGCTGTCGAGCAGTTTGAAGATTCTGTCGGACACACGACGGCGTCGTGCGAGGACGGAAGACCGCATCGGTCGCCGTGCGTCGCGTACCGTCCGGGTTGAAATGTCTTTAAAAGTCTGGCGCGGCAAGGACGGAGGCTATCGCCGCCGAGTTAAATCAGGGTAAAGGCTAACTTAAATGTTTGTTAAATCCGGCTGGCTGGCGAGTCGCCATGTTATCGACGAGTTACGGACGGCGATTGCAGGGGCGAGGTCTTCCGGCTCCGGCGGGGCTTCGCCCCTTCTCTTCCGCTCGCTACAACCCTGTTGCTGCGCCTGGCCGGGGAGGGTGCAAGATGAAGGCTTAACGTTCAGCGTGCGGCTTTTCATCCCGTGTGGGGATGATATGCCGCAGTCGTGATAAAAATGTATATGCCGTAGCGGCATGATGGTAGTTAGATGCTTGCTTATTTCAGGAAGAGAACATGGTAATGCGTAGGGAATTGAATCCGGCCAAGCTACTCATCCTATTCGCAGCCCTCCTCTGCGTTCAGTCTGCCCCGGCGCAGAACGCCGAACCAACTACCAGGCCCGCCGACACGTCGTCGCACAAGAGCGGCTTTGTCACCGCTAACGGCATCAGGCTTCATTACCTCGATTGGGGTGGCACGGGCAGTGTCTTACTGCTACTGACCGGATACGGCGACGACGCCCACGTCTTCGACGACTTCGCGCCGAAGTTCACCGACCATTTTCACGTCATCGGACTCACGCGACGCGGCTTCGGCGAATCGGATAAGCCCGCGACCGGGTACGACATCGCCACCCGCGTCGAAGACATACGCCAGTTTCTCGACGCCCTGAAAATCGGTGAGGTGAGCATCGTCGGGCACTCGATGGCGGGCGACGAGATGACCACGTTCGCCACGCTTTATCCCAGTCGAGTCAGGAAAATGGTCTATCTTGAAGCCGCTTATAATCGCACGCGCTTCTTCGACATCGTGTTAACAGACCCCGGCTTGCCGCCCGTCTGGAAGCGGTTGAATCTCGAAGCACAGGGTTCGCCGGAAGCCGCTAACGTCGTCGTCAAAGATATGCCTCCGCCCGAGGTGTGGGGAATCTATAAAGCGATTACCAAAGCGATGAGCACATTCCGCCCCGATTATACGAAGGTCAAAGTGCCGGCGCTGGCTTTTTACGCGACGCCCGAACATTATCCTTCCATCCCGGCGCAGGCCGACGAAGCGACGCGCCGCAAATTTGACGAGTGGTGGGTTAAAACCTTCATCCCCTTCCAGCGGGCGAGCGTCGAGCAGTTCCGCCGCGAAGCGCCGCGCGGGCAGGTCGTCGAAATGAAGGACGCGACTCACTACGTCTTTCGCGGCAGAACCGCAGATGAAGTAGTCCGACAAACAAGAGAGTTCCTTTTGCAGTAAGCTCGCTTGGATAGTTACCGCCCCGCATCTAACAAATCGTTGGGCGCGAGCGGCGGGGCGTGTTTCGTAACTTGATTCGTCCGGCGATGCATCGTGAAATCGCGCCGCCGCATCAACTCAACCGTCAGGTGCTCACCATGCTTTCAGTCGGCTAGGCGAGGATGAAGGTATCCTCAGAAACTGAAACCCCAGAACACGGAGACTCGAATGAGAAAGCTCAAAATCATCGAACACATCTCGCTCGACGGCGTGATCCAGCACTCCGCCGATACGGACGATTTCCCCTACAGCGACTGGACCGCGCCCTATCGAACCCCCGCCGGACGGGATGCAATCATGGCCGCGTATGGCGAGAGCTTCGATCTGCTGCTTGGCCGTCGCACCTACGATATCTGGTCGGGCTTCTGGCCGAAGGCGCCGAGCAGTCCGTTGGCGGACGGCCTCAACGCGGCGACGAAGTATGTCGCAACCCACCGCCCGGAAAGTCTCGAATGGGGGCCGTCCGAGGGCATTGGGCCGGACATCGTCGAGGACGTTCGCCGCGTCAAGTCGCAGGACGGCCCCGACCTTATCCTCTCGGGCAGCTCCACGCTGACATCTACGCTCGTCGAACACGGGCTTGCGGATGAAGTCCTGCTGGTCGTCTATCCGGTGCTGTTGGGCACGGGGAAGCGCTTCTTTGTTGAGGGAACCCCGCCGCGTTCATTCGAGCTTGTCGGCACGAAAGCATTTCCGTCCGGCATCGTCTTCAGTGCTTACAAGGCCGCCGGGCCTTTGAAGACCGGATAGCTCCACGACTCGGACATCGTCAGTGAATACCGGATCGACGGGCATGCCCGTTGGGGTCGGCGCGCACCATGCCCGGACTCAACATGGGGCATTTAAACCGAGAAAAGCTTGTGCCCCGAATCCGTTAGTGATATAAGCCGCCTCGCCCCGCCGAGGCCGCCGGAGATTTAGCCCCGAGGCTCGGGGTCTTGTCCTTCATGCTGAGCGAATTAATTCGTCGCCCGCCTGCGCTCGTGCCACGGTTCGTCGCGCACGGACTCGGTGCGGGACAGGCTTTTAACGTACCACCCACCACTTTGAAAGGAGATGCTAAATGTTTGACGTGACGCTGACGAACAATTACGTCACGGGAGTTTTCGTTGACGGCGGCAACCGCATATTCGAGCCGGGCCAGACCTACCAACTCCCGAACCTGTCGGGGCAGCATACCGTCCGGATATACGGGATGGGAGACATCAACATCATAGACCTCGGCGACAAGAAGCTCGCGCCCTACACGAACCCGAAGATACCGTGGACGGAGAAGACTTGGGGCGGCGTCGTCCGCTACCGGGGCTTGGACGCCTACTTCCGCTACGAGGGCAACGGCCACATCACCATAGTCATAGACCAGGTCGGCTCCATCAGCCTCCACTTCGACCAGGGCGGCATGATGGTCAACCTCGCCGACATGACGGTCGGCTAACAGGGCTACGAATCGCGCCGCCGTCCGCGCAAAGGTGGACAGGAGGCGCGGCATCACAGGCCCGCAAGGTTTGCGAGAAGAGGCCCGGCCTCCGCCGGGGTGAGCCGAGACGCTGGCCGGGCCTCCCAATTTTTCAAGACGCAACGCCGCATCTTAATCCGGGCAACCTCTCTTGGGGTCGGTCACATATTCAAAGCCCTTGCCTTTCGGACTGCGACCCAATAAAGTCACGCGCGCCCCTTCGATCCCTTCGCCCGTGGAGGACATATGCCCCGACCCGAACGCCTGAAGACGGCCACGGCTCTCGCGCTACTCTTCGCCGCGGCCATCGCCTGCAACCTCTCAGCGCCGCCCGGCGGGACGCAGACGTTCAAGAGTCCCGACGGGAAGTTTCAAATCACCGCGCCGGGCGACTGGAGAGCCTTGGGCCAGCTCAAGGAGGGAGAAGCCATGAAGGTCGGCACCGACGCGGGCGGCGGGATGGCCGTGGTCGCCTTCATCAAAAGCAAAGCCGACCTGGTTGACGGCATCACCCTCGACAGGTACACCGAGGAGGGGCGAAAGAGTCAGATAGCAGACAGCAATACTCTCGGCGCGACGGACTCCGAACCGCTCACGGTCGGCGGGCGCGGGGCGCGGCAGTACGAGGTGAAGAGAACTCAGGGCGGCGACAAATTAACCTGCCTGGTCACGGTGATCGAGACGGCGGAAGACTTTCAGCGGATAACCGCCTGCGCGCATCCCTCGAAATACGACGAGTACAAGGCCACATTAAAACAGATTAGCGAAAGCTTCCGCGCGGCGCGGTAGCCGCGGCTCGTTAACGAGAGGGGCGGGGCTTCGGCTTCGCCCCTCTTATTTTTTCCGCCCGGCGTGCCGACCACCCGACCGGCCCGCGTACAAAAACATGAAGAAGTTGATCGTCATCGCCGCCGCCGTCGCGTTGGTTATTCTCGTGGGCGGCGCGGCGTGCGTACTGGGCGGATATTTTTATCACCGCCGCCAGGTCGAGGCCGCGCGCGACGAGGGCGAGAAATTCGGCAAAACGACCGACCAGCGCGGCTGCCTGCAAGAATCTTTACGCCGGCTGAGGGAACAGGGGCGGGACACCTTTCTACAACGCTACCACAGGGCGCTTACGCACGACTTCACCGGCGGCTGCTTCCAGACCAGCGAGGAGACGAAAGACTTTTGCAGCGGAGTGCCCAGGCCGGAAGAGTTCACCGCCGGCCTCAATTGGCGCGTCAGGCAATGTGAGCTAGCCGGACTCGACGACGGCTCCTGCACCAACGTGATGTGGGACGTGATCAAGGAGTGTGGTAAGACCCCCCTGCCTACGGTTTCATACCCCGAAGGGCGGCGATGACCTCTTTCCGAATGCGCCGCCGAAAGTGGCAGGCTTCCCGCGAAGAGGCTCGCCCCTCTTTTAGGGCGGCAAAAAAATCGCGCCTTTGTGGAAGCCTCCGGGGATTAGGCGTATTACCATCCTGAACAGTGTAAAGAGTGTCATCTCTGGCTTGCGCCGGTGCGGCGGCTTAGCCGGAAAGCAGTAGGCAGAGGTAGCAGCCCGGCAGGCGTTGCCCGCCCCTCGCGGGGTTCTCTACTTCTCTGACATTAAGTCCGTCAACTGATCTTCGGGGGAACACCTATGATGAAAATTAACTTACGTACGACGGTCAAGTCTCTCTTCCTCTGCCTTCTGGCCCTCGGCTTCGTCGCCATCGCGCAGGGCACGGCGCGCGCGGACGAGGTCTTCATCGCCGGCTTCACGAACGGCTGTTTCGGCGTGGCTTGCGCGCCCGGCGCCACGGCCACGTCCGGCGGCTTGACCTACAGCAACGCGACTTTCCAGGGCACGACGGCCAACGGCTTCCGCGCCATCGGCGGCAACCCGAATCCGGGGTCGAACTTCAACAACCTCGGCTCGATCTCCCTGAGCACTGCGCCGCAGAGCTACAACACGCCGTTCACGCTCCAAGTCACTTTCACAGCCCCGCAGGGCATCGCCGGGTCTAACCAGGCGACGTTCACCGCGACGATCACGGGGACGGTCAGGAGTGACAACACGGGCGGCGTCTTCGTTGACTTCGACAACACGCCGCTGCTGTTCACCTTCAGCGACCCGAACTGCGAGCCGAACCCGGAGGCGCAGCCGCCTTCGGCGGGGCAGACTACCTGCGGAAACGGCTCGTTCAGATTCAGCGTCAACGACGTTTCGATTGACCCCGGACAGACCGTGTCAATATCGGGGCAGATAACGGGCGCGCAACAGACGACAGTGCCGGAGCCGATGACGATGGTGCTGCTCGGCACCGGCCTGGCGGGTTTGGCGGCGAAGGCGCGCTCGCGCCGGAAGCGTAGCGCCTAAAGGAACATCGACAACTGAGCTACCAGGGGCGGGGCCGAAGTCCCGCCCCTCTTTTTATGGTCTGAATAATCCGGCGTAAAAATCAGGATGTTAGACGTATCCCGACGGGCGTGAATAAGCGGCGAGGTCGGCCCCGCGTTCTTTCCGCACCTGCTCGCTTGCCGGAGTCTGGGTGTGAACTCAGCCGGCGTCGAGCACGGGCGGCAGTTCTTTACCTTCGGGTATGAACCGGATGGAGATGGAATTGACGCAGTGGCGCGTGTCCTTTTCGGTGAAGCCCTCGCCTTCAAAGACGTGCCCGAGGTGCGCGCCGCAGTGGGCGCACGTGATCTCGACTCTCCGCCCGTCGCTGTCCGTGTGACGCTCGACGCTCCCCGGGTACTCCTCGTCGAAACTCGGCCAGCCGCAGCCGGAATGGAACTTGGCCTCCGCCGAGTAGAGCGGGCTGTTGCAGCGCCGACAGATGAAGGTGCCGGGAGAGAACAGTGCGTCGTACTCGCCGGCGAAGGGCCTCTCCGTGCCCTTGCCCACGATGACCCGCTCCTCCTCGGCTGATAGGCGGTTGAACGGCATAAGTGTTCCGCTACTGTAGCAAAGATTCTACGGCCAAAAAAGTGCGGCGACGCCGGGCAGAATTCGGGCGGGAATGAGAAGGGCCGCGGAGGAAATTCCGCGGCCCTTTCCCCGTCACGCGCTGTTGACGCGTCGCGCGGCTACGGCGTGCAGCCGTTGACAGTGTAGTGAACGCCGCTGTCAATGGCCGGGCTGTTGCCGTTCGGCACGAACACCTTGCGAATCGCGGTCGCCACGTTCCCGCTCGAGTCTTTGACCTGAAGCGTGATCGTGTAAACGCGACCGTTGCCGCCTCCGTCGCGCTCGGAGCGCAGTTGCAGCGACTTGCAGTCGGGCGCGATGACGATGTCGTTCAGCGTGTTGCCGTCGCCGCTGCCGTTGCTGTCCTCGGCCTCGTCGCTCGTGACCTGCGAGATGACGACGTGGTTGATGTCAACGCTCGCGTCGCACGAGTCGCTGACGCTCGCCACGAGGTTGGCGATGGTCAGCGTCTGGTACTGGTGGTTGGGCGGACTCAGGCTGATGGTGTTGGACGTGAGCGTGATGACTGGCGGCGTCGCGTCCTTGACCGTGATCGTCTGAGTGCCGGTTGAAGTGTTGGCGGGCGTCGCCGAGTCGGTCGCCTTCCACGTGATCGTGGTCGTGCCGACGGGGTACGGCGCGCCGAGCGGCTGACTGTCGCTGCGCGTGCCCGTCACGGTCGTACTTCCGCAGTTGTCCGTCGCCGTCGCCGTGCCCGGATTGACCATTGCGCTGCAAGAGTTGGGCGGGGCGTTGACGACGATGTTGGCCGGGACGCTCAAGGTCGGCGGCGTGTTGTCAATGACGGTCACGGTCTGGAAGGCGCTCTTCGTGTGGCCGTGGCCGTCGTTGGCCGTGTAGGTGATGATGGTCTGCCCGACGGGGAAGTTGTTGCCCGAAGGCACGCCCGACCGCGTGACCGTGACCGACGTAGAACATCCGTCGCTCGCGGTCGCCGTGCCGAGCTGCCCGTCGCTGACCACGACGCCGCACGAGGTCGCGCCCGGCCCGGTCGAGACGGTCACGTTCGCCGGGGCGGTGATCATCGGGTCGGTCGTGTCAACGATATTTATGTTGACCGTGTCCGTGGTGAAGTCGCCGCTCGGGTCAGTGACCTTGAGCGTGATGGTGTGCGAGCCGAACGCGAGCGACGTGTTGAGCACGGCGGTCGTGCCGAGCACGGTCGCGCCCTCCTTCCACTCGTAGGTGAGCGGCGTGTCGCCGTCGGGGTCGGACGAAGCCGAGCCGTCGAGCACGACGGAGGTCGAGCTTCCGCCGCACTCGATGGTCTGGTCTGGGCCGGCGTTGGCGACGGGCGGCGTGTTGCAGCCGCCGTCGGTGTCGCCGCCGGTCTCGGTGTTGCCGCGCAGTTCCCAGATGTCCTGCCCGATGGTGCCCGCGGTCGCGTCCTCGACGACGATGCTCAGGTGGTAGTTGCCCGTCTGCTGCACGCCGAAGAGGAGGTGCACGTCAACGTCCGCGCCGTTCGGCAACGGCGTCGCGAACGTGATCGTCGAGACGCCGAGCGACGAGTTGACGCCGCCGCCGTTCGCCTGCGCGGGCGGCTGTTCGAGCGTCGTCCCCTGCACGGACACTGAGCACGGCGCGGAGCCGCCGCACGTGGCCGCGTCGTTGACGCCGACGACGACTGTCGCCGAAGAGGTGAGCGCGCGCAGGTCTGCCGCGCCCGCCGTCGCCGGGTTGAGCGTGTTGGTGATGCGGAAGCGCAGGCGCGTCACCGGCGCTCCCGTGTTGTTGGTGAACCTGCGGCGGAAGTCAATCGTGCCGAAGGTGCTGTTGTTCGCCGGGTTGGGCGTCGTGTCGCGGACGCGGTTGGGCGCGGTGGCCGCGTCCTGCGTCGAGTCGAGACGCGACCGCGTGAACCCGGTCGTGCCCGGAGGCTCGCTGCAAGGAACGGGGCCGCGCGCGCCGGTCGAGTTCTCAGGCCCAGGCGCGCCGAGCGTCGGCGTGTTGTCGCCGACTGCCGCGGTCGTCGTCGAGACCACGATGAAGTCCGACGAGTTGTCGCTCGTGTCCTGAGTCGCTCCCTTCTCCACCTTGCGGACGAAGCTGTACTCGCTGGTGCTGCCCGAAGCGTCGGGCAGCGTCCCGCCCTCTCGCAACAGGTCGCAGTTGCCGCCCACGTTCGAGCCGAAGCCGACGGCGTCGAGCCGCGCCGCGGTCGAGATGTTCGACAGGTCTGCGGTGTTGAAGAGCGCGACGTTGCTGTCGCTCTCGATGTCGAAGACGAGCGCCTGGTCGCCCGCCGCGTAAGCCGCGAGCGAATACTGCGAGCCGACGAGCAGGTAGTTGCCGCGCGCCGGGATGACAGTGCCCGCGGGGATGACCGCGACGACGACCGGCGTCGCCCCGCAGCCCGCGCCGGACTTTACGAGCGCCCAGCCGCCGGAGCCGTCGGGAGCCGAGACCGTGATGTCGGCGTCGGTGTTGTTTTGCAGTTCGACGAAATCATCGCCCGCGCCGGCGGGGCCGGACGTGCGAAGCTCGCTGATGATCACCGTGCCCGGCGTGCCGTTCGGCGTGATCGTGCCGGTGGCCTGCGAGCGCGTGATGGTGCCGACGTTCGCGCCGCTGATGTTAACGAGGAAGGTCTCGTTCGTCTCGGTGTTGTCGGCGTCGGCAAGCACCGGCACCGAGATGGTCTGCACGGTCTGGCCGGCGTTGAAGGTGAGCGTACCCGTGGTCGGAGTGTAGTCCGAACCCGCGGTCGCCGGGTTCGCGCCGCCGCTGGCCGTCGCGAAGTTGACGGTCACGGTGTGCGTGTACGAGTGCGAGAGCGTCACGGCGAAGGCCGCGGGCGACGAACCCGTCTGAGGCTCGGCGACCGTCGCGTCCTTGACCGTGATGTCGGGCGGGGTCAGAACCGGCGTCACCGTCGGGTCTGAAGAGCCGCCGACCGCCGGGTCGTCCGTCAGGACGGGCGAGAAGTTGTCGCCCGAAACCGTGCCCTGGTTCGAGACCTGGTTCGTGCCCGACGGGAATGGGTTGTTAATGGTCACCTGGAAGGTGATGTGGACGGTCTTGCCCGCCGCGAGCGTGCCGACGTTGGCGTTGACGGTCTCGCCGGAGAAGACGGGCGAGGCGACAACGTTTGCGGCCTTCGGCGCGAGCTTGATGGCCGGAGCCTTGCCCGCCGGGGCGGCAGTGCGCGCGTGATTCGCGGAAGAGCGGTCGGCGCGCACGGCCTCGTAGGAGGCGCGGACTGCGCGAAGCTCACGCGTCGGGGCCGAGCCGAGCGGGCCGAAGTACGCGGCGTCGGTGAACACGGGCCGCTCACTTCCTTCGGCCATCGTGGCGCGGGTCGCGTTGACCGGAATGTCGCTCCACACGCGGGCCGCGCGGCCAGCGTCGGCGACGTACTCGCGCCGTCCCGTCTCGAACGGCGTCAGGCTCGCGATGGTTATGCTGGGCAGCGCGGGCGCGGTGTTCGACAGAGTCACCGTGCCGGCACCGCTCAGGTTGGTGGTCGGGGGCGTCGTGGTGTCACTGCCGCCGCCGCCCGTGTCGCCGTTGGCCTGAAGAACGCCCTGCGCCGTCGCGGCGGCAGAGCCGTTGCGGTACAGGTTGAAGGTCGAACCGGAAGCGGCCTGAAGCTCGTAGCCCAGCGGCGAAGCGCAGTTTTGCAGGAACAGGTTCAGCGCGTCGCCGGAGTTCGTCGTCTGCGCGTGGAACGAGTTGGGGAAGCCGCTGTCAACGTCGTCGTGCAGGCCGAAGGGATTTTCGTTGAGGAACGACAGGTCGAGCTTGCCGTGGTTGCGCGCCTGAATGTACATGGGGTCGAAGGGCGCTTGGCCGCCGACATCGGTCGTGCCGTCGCCCACCGTGCCGTCAACGTAGGTGTTGCCGGTGAAGAGCACCTGCGCGCCCGTCTGCACCCCGGAGCCGTTGTCGGCGATCAGCTCGACCGACGAATCCCAGGGGAGCTTGAAGGTGTTGTTGCGGACGATGAACTCCGAGAGGCCGCCCTCGGATAAAAGCGAGAGCTGGCCGAGGCCGCCGTCGGCGTGCATCACCTGATCGAGCGTGTTGCCGGCGAAGATGCCCTCGAAGTTGCCCGTGCCGAGGGCGCGGTAGAGCACGCCGCCCTGCGGGAAGTTGTAGCTGAAGCTTCCGGCAGGCTCGCCGGGCGAGGAGTGGTCGGTCACGCTGAAGCTGTTGCGCGAGACCGAGGTCTGCAAGCCGCCGGACGAGCCGGTCTGCGTGATGACTCGGACGGAGGCCAGCTCGCCGCCGTTCGTGAAGGTGTTGCCGAGCGCGGGGTTCGTCTCCGCCGGGTCGCCGATGCGGACGACCGACGAGAGCGTGCCGAGCTGCAAGACGCTGATGCCGTAGCCGCCGACGCTGGCCGTGCCGCCCGGCTCTTTGTAGAGCGTCTGGAAATTGTTGGTCTGCACGGTCATGTCGAGCGAGCCGGAGGTGTCGGTCGTGAGGTCGAGTCCGCCGCCGGCATTCTGGAAGGTGCTGCCCGTCACCGAGACCGTCCCCTTGATGCCGCGAATGAAGACCGCCGCCTCGTTCTGCGCGTCGGCGTGGCCGCTGACGTTGAAGCGGTTTGTGTTCTTGATGGTGGAGTTCGTGATCGTCAGGCCGTTGAAGACGGTCGCCGCCGGGGTCGCGCCGTCAACGCTGCCGTTGATGCCGTCGTCGCTGACGCGCTGGATGGTGCAGTTGTTGAGCGTCAGGCCGCCGCTCACCGCCTGCCCCTGGATGGCGTCAACGTTCGAGCGCGTGTTGTTGGCCGCCGAGGAGTCGCCCGCGGCGGTGATGTCCTGGATGACCATGTTCTTGAGCGTCACCATTCCGCCGGTCGAGCTGAGTTTGACGGCGTCCGCGCCCATGATGTTCTGAATCGTGCCGCCGGACGCCGCTGTGCTGCCCGTGCCCGTGACGTTGAAAGCGCCGGAGCCGGTGTTGTTGAGAATGATGCTGCTGGCCGTCCCTCCGCTGGAGGAGATGCTCTGGAAGGTCAGGCCGCCGGCGGCGATGGTCGTGTTGGTGACGTTGACCGCCGTGCCCGTGCCCGTCGAGATCGTGTTGACGCCGTTCGAGGTGACGCTCCCGCCGCTGGTCAGGCTGATGCCCGCCCCGCCCGTGCCGGTGTTGTTGATCGAGATGTCGCCGATGACGAGCGCGCCGACGTTGGTGCCGTCGTTGATCGCCGTGCCGGCGGTGTTGTTGAAGGCGAGGCCGTAGAGTTCGTCGTTGGCCGCGAGGTTGAAGCCGACGCCGGCGCTCGTGATTGACGGCGCGGTTCCGCCGGTCGAGGGCAGCGGGTCGCTGTCGGGCGCGGGCGTGATGCCGGTCAGGCTGCCCGCCCCGACGAGCGCGCCCGTCGCGCCCTGGCCGATGACGCGCTGGCTGTTCTCAAGCGTCAGCGGGCCGGTGTAGTTGCCGCTGCCCGTGTAGATGAAGATGTTGTCGCCCGCTTCGGGGTCAACGACCACGCCGCCTATCGTCGTGCCGTTGCCGTTGACGGCCTCGAAGGCGCCGAGGCTGTTGTACGGACTCGTCAGGCGACCGCAACTGGCCGCCGAACAGGACGACGCGGCGTTGTTGATGAACCAGATCATGTCGCTGACGGTGAGGACGACCGTGCCGGTCGCGCTCCCCGCCGCGTTGCTGATCGTGTAGTGGAAGCTGTCGGTGCCGGTGAAGCCGCGCGGCGGGTCGTAGGTGAACGTCCCCGTCGAGGTGTTCATCACGACGTTGCCGCCGTGCGCGCTCGAAGCGTCGAAGGCGGTGATGCTGAGTCCCGCGCCCTGGTCGTTCGAGAGCACGCTGTAGCCGGAGCCGGCGGTGTTGATGCGGACGTTGCCGGTGACGGAGTGCATGTCGTCAACGGCGAGGGGCTTGACGCCGAAGCTGAAGGTGTAGTCGGCGTTCATGTTGTCGGGCGGGTCGAACGAGTCAACGTCCGAAATCTGATTCGCGAAGACCGTCACGGTGCAGGTCTGCCCGGCGGGCAGGTCTGCCGAGGGGTGGAGCGTGACGCTCGACGTGCCGGAGCCGCTCACGCTGAACGTCTGCGGCGCGCCCGTCGGGCACTGGACGGAGAAAGAGCCGGTCGTGGCGTTGACCGGCTCGCTGAAGTTGATCGTGATGACCGAATTCTGCGCGACGCTCGTCGTACCGTTCGTGGGCGAGGTCGAGGTGACGGAGGGCGCGGCGTCAACGTTGATCGTGACGGTCGCCGTGTCGTTCGGCGTCTGCCCGTTCGTCGCGGTGTAGGTGAAGGTGTCCGCGCCCTGGAAGCCCGCGGGCGGCGTGTAGTTGAAACTGCCGTCGGCGTTGAGCGTGACCGTGCCGCCCTGCGTGGTCGGCCCGGCGGCGATAGGCTGCGCGGTCGGCGCGGGCGTGCCCGTGTCGTTCGAGAGGACGCCGGGAGCGGCGACGCTCAAGGGCGTGTCCTGCGTCGCGTTGTAGCTGTCGGCGAAGGCGAGCGGCGAGACGCGCAGCGAGCCGGGCACGAGCGTCGTGTTCGGATCAATGGTGTCGCCGAACGTGACGCCGGTCGCGTCCGACGCGCCCGTGTTCGCGACGTTAACGTCGTAGGTGATCGTCTGCCCCGGCTCGGCCTTGCCGTCGCCGTCGGGGTCGGAGAACGAGTCTGTCTTCGTCGCCGAGATGATCGCCGTCGGCGGGTCGAGCGCGGCGGCAGGCTCGGAGACGACCGGCGGGCGGACGGCGTCCGTCGCCGAATTTGATTTCACGCCCGCGGCGGCGCGCGTCGAGGCCGACACCAACGGCACGGCGGGCGCGACGAGCATCAGGTAAGAGATTAGAAGGGCAGTAAAGACTCTAAGAGTTTGGAAGCGGGGGCGGGGGAACGATGTTTTCATGTTCAGTCGTCCTTATGGTCTGAGAGAACTTTGGGCGACGCTCCTCAAAAGGGCAGAGGAGCGGGGAAACTTGTCTTCAGCGGCTGATTGAGGACAGACCGGTCGCCTGAGACACGAGGGCAGTCAACAGGGGGCACGAACCGACCGGCGTCATAACCCGACAAAGAGGGTAACGCTCTGCGTGAGGGGCGCACAGTATCACAGAAAATAGGAGTCGGGCAAGAGACTCTTTCTGAATCGCCGTCCCCGCAGAAGATTTGCAGCGAGATTTAAACTCTCTGGAAGGAAGGCCGAAAAATAGAAACGGCGCGCGCGACTTCCGCTTCGGGCGCGCGGGAGTTTTCTTTAAACGGCGTTGCAGCTACATTATGACAAAACGGTTCTTGAGATCGTGCGAAGGGTACGGGCAGATGTTTTCGCGCTTCTTCTTTGCTCTGGCGGCGGTTTTCAGTCTCGGCGGCGCGGCTCCGGCGCAGGCGCAGACCACGGCCAAAGACATGCCTGTCTGCGGGGCGAGTCAAACAAGCGCCGCCGCGCCGCCGAGCTACCGGCAACTCGGCGCGTTCAGGCCGACCTTCTACCGCATACTCGACGAGAGCAACCCGGAATGGCCGAACGAGCCTGCGACCGAACCGCTGCTCACGCCCGAAGGCAGGCTCATCGCGCGCGTCGGCCCGACCTTCAAACACCAGCTCGACATCGAAGGCTCGGCGCGCCTGCGCGACGGGCGCATCGTCAACTTCGAGGAGAAGCGCAACGGGTCTTGGCGCTACCTCGTCGTCCGCGGCGCGCCCTACGGCATCGGCGAGGACGGCTATAAGCTGATTCCATTTCGCACCGTTGCCGTTGACCCGAAGGTGATAAAGATAGGCGCGGTGCTGTTCATCCCGGCGCTCAAGGGCATCCGCCTGCCTTCGGGCGAGGTGCACGACGGCTTCGTCTTCGCGCACGACACGGGGCAGGGGATTGACGGCGACCGCATAGACGTGTTCGTCGGCTTCGAGGTTGATGTTGACAACACGCTGACGCGCTCCGGGCGGATCGTGAACAAGCAGCCGACCTGCGTCTATCAGGTGGACGACGTGACGGCGGCGCGCGTCAGGCGCAGGTTCCGCGGCCAGTACGAGGCGAGATAACCAGGCCAACGGCGGCTCAGTCCTGATGGCCGGCCTGCAAGACTGACAGTGAGAACGGCGGGAGTCGCACGCTGAGTACGCCAGTCCCGTCGAGCGTGGTGTGCGCGGGCGGCTCGCTGCGCGAAGGGTGGCCGTGTTCTCCGTCCCGCTGCCAGCGATACTGAGCTTCGGAGAACCGGTAGAGGTCTGCCGGCCCGCGTAAGTAAAAATCTCCGCGAGCGCCCGCGCCGAGCAGGCGCAACCGGACAGTCATCTCGCGGCGCGGGTCTTTGTTGATGAGTAGCAGTGACCAGCGCCCGTCAGGCCGCCGGATGGCGTAAGCCGTCACCAACTCCTGCTGCTTTTCGTTGAGGATGTCCGCGCTCGCCGGATAGACTTCAAGCGGCTCGTCCGCGGGCTGCGCCCAGAGCTTCGTTAACATCCGCGCGGCGTGGTAGGTCGCCACGCGGTATTCGGCCCGTCCCTTGTCGTCCATCAGAAGCAGCGTGTTATTGCCCCAGCCGCACGGCAACTCCTTAATCAACTCGTTCGGCTCGTAGCCGTAGAGGTACGACTGCGCGCCGCCGAGCGTGAGGAACAGCGCCGCGATCTCGGCGTCCATCAGCGCGCCCTCGATCCTCACCTCCGGCTCGCCCGCGAAGGCCGAGTAGCCGTACTCGGTCACGAGAACGGGAAGTCCCGGCGGCAGAACTTTCTGTCGCATCTCTTCGAGCGCGGACGTTAAGTTGCCCGGCATCTCGGCGAGCTGCGGCGCGGTCGGCGCGCACACGTCGTCGAACGGATACCACTCGAAGGAGAGGAAGTTGTAATCGCCGGAGTGACCGTGCGCGCGCAGGTATTCGAGGAAGCGCGCGAGCCACTCCTCGACGCTCATGTCGTCCGGCTCGTCCTCGTTCTCGGTTTCTATCGAGACGAAGCACGGCCCGCCGAGTTGCAGCCGCGGGTCAACTTTGTGAATCGCGCCGGCCCACTGGACGTAGAGCGCGCCGTAATCTTCGGGCGTGATGTACTGGTCTTCCGGCTCCTCGCCCATCTCGATGCGCTCGACCGGCACGCCGCGCGATTCGAGGTAGCGCACCTCGGCGGCGGCGTTCTCCGGCGTGCCGTAGAGGATCGAGACCGGCGTGAGCATCGGCAGGTCGTTCGTCAGACCTCTCTTTTTGATGAGGTCGAAGCCCGGCTGCTCGACCCGCGCGTCGAGGTCTGCGGCGCGGTGCCACGGGTCGGTCGAAGAGGCGAAGACGACCGACTGGCGCTTGTTGTCGCGCGCGTGGCTGATGAAGTCCTGTAGGCGTCCGCCTTCGCCGAGTCGTCCGACGTAAAGCTCGCGGATGGCGTAGCCGACGCGGTCGCGTAGGTCTCCGCCTGAACTGGCGTCGGCAGTGCCCGAACTCGCCGTCATCAACACGCGCACGTAACGCGCAACGACCGGCTGCGACGAAAGACGCATGAGCGCGTCTCCGCCGTGGCCGTTCTCGACCGACCCGCGCTCGAAGTGTTCCCAATGTCGCGGCGGAATCTGATACTTCGCGGTGAAGACAGAGCCGCGGCTGTAATCAACTTCAAAGCTCGTCGCGTAAGGCTCGGCCCAGAGGATTCGTATCGCGTTGACGGCCACGAGGCGACCGAGGTCAACGACGAGCCACTGCGCGTGTTGCGCGTTGTCGTCGCCGGTGAAATGCCGGTCGAGGTACGGGTTGCTCTTCCAGAAGGTGCGCGGGTCGCCGTCGTCGAGCCGCGAGTAGCCGTCGTTGTTGGCCTGGTCAATCGTGCTGCCGCGGCGGGGCAGACGGTAGCCGTAGCTGAGATTTATGTCGTCGCCGCTGTCGTCGGCGGATGTCCAGTAGCCTTGCCCGCGCGCCGCGTCGCTCCAACTGCCGCGCGGGTTCCAGTGCCACGCTTCGACGCCGAGTTCGGTACGCAGGCGGTAGGAGAGCGGCCCCAGTCCCGCACTCAACATCTGCGCGACGTTCGCGGGCGAGAGCATACGCTCGGCCTCGCCGCGCTCGTGCCCGTCAACGCCCGCGCCGAGCGTGCGCGACGGGACGAAGGTGTTTGCGGGGTGCGCGGGGTCGAAGTGAATCGTGACCGTGCCGCCGGAGCGTTGCGGCTGTTTGACCGCGGCGTTCGTCTGGGCGAGGCACTGCACAGGGATTTGGACGAGGCACTGTGCGGAGAGAAGCAGCGCGAGCGCGCAGTTGACGAGTCGCGCGCGGCGGACGCTTTGTGTTTTGGGCCGAGGCGGGCGGCGCTCCATAGTCTCCTGTCGTG
>DASRCS010000098.1:0-25908 GCA_035652995.1 Pyrinomonadaceae bacterium | reverse complement strand
GGTCAACAGCTTCCGCTGGTCTGGACTCGCCTCGCACGTCACGCTCGCAGACCTTTCGAGCCTCGCGACCGACTACTCGCGCAACTACGCCACCGGGCGCATCAAGACCTTCGGCCTGCTCTCTCGCGTGCGTTCGGGTTCGACTGCGGCGAACTCGGCGACGACGAACGTCATGATCAGGCCGCGCCGCTCGGAAGACGTTGACGAGCGACTGCTCGACCGTCTCGACCCTTCGACACAGCTCGCGCGCCTCTCGCGCTTCCTGATGCGGACGCGCAGGCTCGCATCACTTCGCGGGCGCTGGATGTACTTCTACACCGACGTTCGCGGCGGGCACGGACTCGTCGGCGTCAACATCGAGTCGGGCCGCGCCGAGCGCGTCGTGCGCTTGAACGACCCGGACGAACGTTTCATCAGCGACGAGACCGAAGACCTGCTCTACTTCTCGAAGGGCGACCGCATGATCGCGTACCGTCTTGATGAAAGGTACTGACCGCTTGTAGCTTCGTCCGAATTGTTTGCAGGAGCAGTCTGATGAATACACCCATGCCGGCGATCTTCTTCGGCCATGGCAACCCTCTGAACGCGCTCGTGCGGAACGAGTGGACGGAAGGGTGGGCCGCGGTCGGCTCGACGCTTCCGCGACCGAAGGCCGTGCTCTGCGTCTCGGCGCACTGGTATCTGCCGGGCACCTGCGTCACGGCGATGAGCGCGCCGCGGACGATTCACGACTTCGGCGGCTTCCCGCGCGAGTTGTACGAGGTGAAGTACCCCGCGCCCGGCGACCCCGAACTCGCCCGCCGCGTCGGCGAACTGCTCGCGCCCGTCGGCGTCGGACTCGACATGCGTTGGGGACTCGATCACGGCGCGTGGTCAGTCCTCCGCCACGTCTTCCCCGAAGCGGACGTGCCCGTCGTGCAGTTGAGCATTGACGAGACTCAAGCCCCTGACTTTCATTACGAGACGGCGAAGCGACTCGCGCCTTTGCGCGACGAGGGCGTGCTCGTGTTGGGGAGCGGCAACGTCGTTCACAACCTCCACGCATACGCCTGGGGCCGACACCCGGTCGAGCCTTTCGACTGGGCCGTGCGCTTCGACGAGCGGGTGCGCGCGCTCGCCGCCGCGAACGACGACGCGCCGCTCGTCGCCTACGAGTCAATGGGCCGCGACGCGCTGATGTCGGTGCCGACGCCCGAACACTACCTGCCGCTGCTCTACGTGCTCGCGCTGCGCCGCGCAGGCGACGAAATAAGTTTCCCGGTCGAGGGCTTCGACGGCGGCTCGATCTCGATGCTCGCCGTCAGAGTCGGCTGAGGCGAGAAGAGTCGGCTGAAGTCACGCCGAAACGCTCATCACGAAGCGCCGTTCTGCTATCCTGCGTGCCGGCGTTTTTTCAACCCGCATCCGTTGAGGTTCGATTGATGATTCGTTTCCCGCTTCCCCGCACGGCGGCGCTCGTCTGTGCCGCGATGCTCTTACTCTCCGCGAGCGTCGCCGCGCGTCGGCAGGGCGCGCGGACGTTGAAGCTCGTGCCGCACCACATCACGCTCGCGAGCGGAAGGTCTTTCAGCCTGAGCCTGCCCGAAGGCTTCGAGATCAGCGTCGCCGCGCAGGGTCTCAAGCGCGTGCGCTTCATGGCGAAGAGTCCCGACGAGCGCGTCTTCGTCACGGACATGTACAACCTGACCGACAACCGCCGCGGCGTCGTTTACATACTCGACGGCTTCGACCCCGCGACGAGAAGTTTTAGGAAGGTGACGCCGTACCTCTCGCACCTGCGAAACCCGAACAGCGTCACGTTCCACACCGACGCGGGCGGGCAGGCGTGGCTCTACCTCGCGCTGACCGACAGGCTCGTGCGCTACAAATACGCTGCGGGCGACAACGCGCCGACGGGCGAGCCGGAAGTGCTCGCGACCTTTCCCGACTACGGTTTGAATTACAAGTACGGCGGCTGGCATCTGACTCGCACGGTCATCGTCGGCGGCAACGGCAAGCTTTACGTCTCGGTCGGAAGCAGTTGCAACGCCTGCGTCGAGCGCGAGGAGGTGCGCGCGACGATTCTTGAGATGAACCCGGACGGGAGCGGCCAGCGTTACTTCGCGCGCGGGATGCGAAACGCCGTCGGGCTTCGCTGGGTGGACGATAAGCTCTACGCGACCGACATGGGAGCCGACCACCTCGGCGTGGACAAGCCCGCCGACACGATGTACGCGGTGCGCGACGGCGCGAATTACGGCTGGCCTTACTGCTACGTGTCCGGCCCGAAGGTTTTTGCCGACCCGAAGTACAACCCGCGCGGCAAGGCTTTCAACTGCCGCAACGTCCCCGCCGCATACTCCGCCTTCGACGCGCACAGCGCGCCGCTCGGACTCGAACACTTCGACGCGGACGCCGACGCGGAGTTGTCGGACTCCTTTCTGGTCGCGCTCCACGGCTCGACGAACCGCAGTCTCCGGCGCGGCTACCGCGTCGTGCGCGTGCGCGGCGAAGGCTCGCGCCCCGAAGATTTCATCACCGGCTTCATGCAGGAGGGGCGCGTCAACGGTCGCCCCGCCGACATCTTCTCTTTCGGGCGCGACGCGTTCCTGCTGACCGACGACAACGCGGGCGCCGTCTATTACGTTTACAGGAAGTAGCGGCCCGCGCGCTCTGAAGAACGCGACAGGCGGAGGCGGGCCGGTGCCGGCTCGCGAAAATTTGTTGGACGCCGCGTGCCGTCGGGCGTTAATCTTCGCTCGACGCTCTACCGTAAGCGCACGGTCTCGCCCGACCGCCCGCGCCGATTCCTGACCGAGGAGGTGTTCTTGAATCCGCTTCCGGGCCTCGTCCTGTTTTCATCCCTGCTCTTCACAAGCAACGCGTCCGCCCCGCAGTGCGCTGGCGTGAAGGCGCACGCGGACGCGTGGGTCGCGTCGAAGGTTGACGCGCTCGTCGCGGCGGCGCACGCGGTTTACACAGACGACGAAGCTGAACCCGCATACGACCGCGTCGTCGGCCAGCTCGCGGACACGTTCAAGCGCTGCGGCCTCTCGAACGACGAAGCCTTCAAGAGTCGCTACCCGGAATTCGTCGGCTACGTCGAGGCGCTCGCGCTCAACCTGAAACCCGACCACGAACTCGGCTTCGTCGTCCCCGACAGGCAATACTTCGAGGAGACGCGCGACTTCGTTCAAATCCCGGAGTTCCTGACGAACCAAAGTTTTCTTCGGCTCGTCAGCCGCTTCCAGACTCTCGAACAGGCGAAGGCTTACTTGCGCCGGCTCAACGCGTCGAGGAGCGCGGACGAAAAGCTGATCTTCTTCAGCTACAACTCGCGCCACCTCGGCACGCCCGACAGCAAGGACAGCTTCGGCAGGCTGCTCGTCGTCGTGCCCGGCGACGCGTCGAAGGGCGTGCCCGAAAAATGGGTTCAGTTCGGCGTGCCCGACCCCGGCGCGCGCGCGCGCGTCCGCAACGTCTCGGTCGTCTCCTCGCTCGCCAACGACGACGGCACGTCGAACGTCTATTTCAAAGACTTCTATCGAACCTTCAGACCCGACGGCTCGATCACGATCAAGGGGCGCTGGGAACTCGGCGAAGGCGACGACAACTGCGCGCAGTGTCACAAGAGCGGCGTGCTTCCGATCTTCCCCGTCGCGGGGAGCGTGAGGGCGGACGAGCGCTGGGCGGTCGAGGCCGTCAACGCGCGCTTCAGGACTTACGGCTCGCCGAACTTCGGGAAGTATCTCGACGAGTCGAAGTTCGGCCCCGGCCTCGGCTCGGCGAGCTGGGACGCGCGCGAGCGGCTCTTCGGCGCGTCGTTCACGGGAACGACGGTCGCGCGCTCGATGGTCTGCTCTTCGTGCCACGCGCCCGGCGGCCTCGGCTCGTTCAACTGGCCGATGGACAGCACGATTCTCAGCTCATACGTCGAGGGCGGGCAGATGCCTTTCGGCTCGAAGCTCAGCGGGCCGCAGCGCACCGAGCTTTACGAAAGGCTCGTCGAGGAATACTTCTCGACCGACGCCGCGCGCCCCGGCATTTTGAAGTCCTGGCTCCTCGGACGGATGCGCGAGCAGTCGCCGTCGTCTTAGCGTCAAGCGGCGGAAGGTCGTCGGACTCACGCGGCGGGTAAGGCGGCGGCGAGCAAGCTTCCGGTGGAAACTTCTGGATGGAGATAACGCAGCTCGAATTCTTTTTGAGGGTCGTCGAGGAGCGAAGCTTCTCGCGCGCGGCGGAGCGCGTCTTCCGCACGCAGCCCGCCGTGAGCTTAGCCATCCGCAGGCTCGAAGAGGAAGTCGGCGCGCCGCTCTTCGACCGCTCGGAGAAGTCGCCGACGCTCACGGACGTTGGCGAGATAGTTTACGAGTACGCGCAAAGAATCGTCGCGCTGCGCGAGCAGGCGCGCGGCGCGGTCGCCGAACTCCGCGCGTTGGAGCGCGGGCGCGTCCGCGTCGGCGCGAACGAGAGCACTTCGCTCTACCTCCTGCCCGACGTAATCCTCGCCTTCCGCGAGCAGCACCCGCAGGTGCGCGTCGAAATCTTCCGCCACCCTTCGGCGCGTCTGCCGCGCGAGGTGCTCGACCGCAACGTTGACCTCGCGCTCATGGCTTACGAGCCGCGCGACGGCGACCTCGAAGCCTTCCCCGTCTTCGAGGACGAACTCGTCCTCATCACGCACCCGGAGCACGCGCTCGCGGGCCGCGACTCGGTCACGGTCGAAGACCTCGGCGGCGAGTCGTTCCTCGCGCACAACGTCCGCGCCGCCTCGCGCGAGAAGGTCATCGAGACTTTCGCCGAGCACCACACGCCGCTCAACATCTCGCTCGAACTCGCGACCATCGAGACGATCAAGCGCTTCGTTCAAAAACAGATCGGCATCGCCTTCGTCCCGCGCATGTGCGTCGCCGAAGAACTCGAACGCGGCACGCTTGCGACCGTCCCCGTCCGCGACCTCACCTACCGCCGCACGCTCTGGGCCGCCGTCCGACGCGGCGCGACGCTCCCGCACGCCGCGTCGGCCTTCCTCGAACTTCTCCGGCGGCACGCACAAGCAGGCTGACGCCGACGCGACGGTGGACACAGACTTCGCCTGAGTTTCGGGCTGCATTTGATTTTCTTATCAGGCCATAAAAATTATTGCTTTGAGTTTTGCCGCGCGCCTCTTTTAGGATGTCGCCTTCCTTCTGAGGCGGCCCCGATGAATAAAAAAGAGCGCATCAAAATTTTCGACACGACGCTTCGCGACGGCGAGCAGTCGCCCGGCTGCTCGATGAACCTCGACGAGAAGATTCGTCTCGCGCGCCGACTCCAGACGCTCGGCGTTGACATCATCGAGGCCGGCTTCCCCATCGCGTCCGAAGGCGACTTCGCCGCGGTCAGGGCCGTCGCTGCCGAGTGCCGCGAAGCCACGGTCGCCGCGCTCTGCCGCACGACCGAGGCGGACATCCTGCGCGCGTGGGAAGCGGTCAAGGGTGCCGCGCGCCCGCGCCTGCACACGTTCGTCGCTACGTCCGACATACACCTCGAACACAAGCTGAAGAAGTCGAGGACGGAAGTCGTCCGCATGACGCGCGAGGCCGTCCGCCTCGCAAGCTCGTTCACCGAGGACGTTGAGTTCTCTGCCGAGGACGCGACGCGCAGCGACCTTGACTATCTCTGCGAAGTCTTCGCCGCCGCGGTCGAGGAGGGCGCGCGCACGCTCAACGTGCCCGACACGGTCGGCTACACGACGCCGACGGAGTTCCGCGAGATTGTCCACGCCGTGCGCGAGCGCGTGGTCGGAGAGTCCGGCGTGACCATCAGCGTCCACTGTCACAACGACCTTGGACTCGCCGTCGCCAACAGTCTCGCGGCGCTCGACGCGGGCGCGCGTCAGATCGAGTGCACCGTCAACGGCATCGGCGAGCGCGCCGGCAACGCCGCGCTCGAAGAGGTCGTCATGGCGATGCACGTGCGCGCCGACCGCCTGCCCTACGAGTGCGGCGTCCGAACGGAAGAGATTTACCCGACGAGCCGCCTGCTCTCGGAGGTCATCGGCTTCGGCGTGCAGCCGAACAAGGCCGTGGTGGGCCGCAACGCGTTCGCGCACGAGGCGGGGATTCATCAGCACGGCGTCCTGTCGAACCCGCTCTGCTACGAGATCATGACGCCGGAATCCGTCGGCGTGCCGGCGAACCGCATCGTGCTCGGCAAGCATTCGGGACGCCACGCGCTCGCGCGCCGCTATGAGGAACTCGGCCACGCGCTCTCGCCGTCGGAGTTGGACGCGACCTACCGCCGGTTCACAGAGTTGGCCGACCGCAAGAAAAGCATCTACGATCAGGACTTGCTTTCGATTCTCCCCGCGTCGAGGTCACTTGAACACGCGCTCGGCGATGGCCGCCGCGCTTTGAATCTTGATTTTGTGGAAGCAGTAAGGGTGTAACGACTCTCTCTCCTTTTACCAGCCATCCGCTCTTGGGCCGCACGGCTTCGGAGTTGGTGGCTGATTTTTTGCGGACTCAAAAAAATTATGAGACTGAAGATAACTGTTCTGCCCGGCGACGGCGTCGGCCCGGAAGTCACGCGCGAGGCCGTGCGAGTTCTGCGCGCGGTCGCGGATGCCAACGGCCACGAGTTCGAGTTTGAAGAGCGCGCGGTCGGCGGCCAAGCAATCGAACAGACTGGCGACCCTCTGCCGCGCGCGACGCTCGACGCCTGCCTCGAATCCGACGCTGTGCTGCTCGGCGCGGTCGGCGCTCCGAAGTTCGATTCGCTCCCGCCACACAAGCGCCCCGAAGCTGGCCTGCTCACGCTCCGCAAAGCGCTCGGCGCATACGCGAACCTCCGGCCCGTCGTCTGTCACGAGGCGACCGCCGCCTGCTCGCCGCTCCGACCCGAAATAGTCGCGGGCGCGGACGTGCTCGTCGTCCGAGAGCTTCTCGGCGGACTCTACTTCGGCGAGCCGCGCGGGCGCACTTCCGAAGGCGACTCGTCGTCCGCCTTCAACACGATGCGCTACACGACCGAAGAGGTCGAGCGCGTCGCGCGCGTCGCGTTCGAGGCCGCACGGGCGCGGCGCGGCAGACTCGCGTCCGTTGACAAGGCCAACGTGCTTGAGACCTCGCAGCTCTGGCGCGAGACGGTGACGCGCGTCGCACGCGACTACCCTTCGGTCGCGGTCGAGCACCTGTACGTTGACGCCTGCGCGATGCACCTCGTGACAAGTCCGCGCCGCTTCGACGTGATACTGACCGAGAACCTTTTCGGCGACATAATCTCCGACGAGGCCGCCGTTCTCGCAGGCTCCCTGGGGATGCTTGCGTCGGCCAGCATCGGCGGCCCCGTCGGCCTCTACGAACCCGTCCACGGCTCCGCGCCCGACATCGCGGGCCGAGGAATCGCGAACCCGCTCGGCGCAATCGCTTCAGCCGCGATGCTCCTCCGCTACTCGGCGCGCCTCGAACGCGAGGCTTCGGACATTGAGACGGCCATCCGCGGCGCGCTCGAATCGGGCTACCGCACCGAAGACTTGCGCGGCGCGCAGGGCCGCTACACAATCGGCACGTCCGAGATGGGCGCGCTCGTCGCCGACCGCGTCGCCGAACTCGCCGACATGCGCCACGCTTATCACGCAGTCTGAAGCAGGAGAGGTCAGAGGTCGGAGGTCGGAGGTCAGTTAAACACACTGCATGAACTCGACCTCTCCGCTACGCGCGAAGCGGTCGCAAGCAAACAACCACTGACCTCCGACCTCTGACCTCTGCTCTTATGAAAACTCTCTTCGACAAACTCTGGGACGCTCACGTCGTCTGCGAGCCGGCGGGCGAGCCGGCGCTGCTCTACATTGACCTGCACCTCGTCCACGAAGTCACCTCGCCGCAGGCGTTCGAGGGCTTGCGCGCGGCGGGCAGACGAGTGCGGAGGCCGGAGCTGACGGTCGCGACCGTTGACCACAACGTGCCGACGACCGACAGAAGCCTTCCCATCGCCGACGCCATCGCCGCGCAGCAGATCGAGACCCTGCGGCGCAACTGCCGCGAGTTCGGCGTCGCGCTCTACGACATCGGCTCCGACGAGCAGGGCATCGTCCACGTCATCGGCCCCGAATTGGGGTTGACGCAGCCCGGCAGGACAATCGTGTGCGGCGACAGCCACACCTCGACACACGGCGCGTTCGGCGCGCTCGCCTTCGGCATCGGCACGAGCGAGGTCGAGCACGTGCTTGCGACGCAGACGCTCCCGCAAACGAAGCCGCGCGCGATGCTCGTCCGTGTAAGCGGCGAACTGCCCGAAGGCGTCACGGCGAAGGACATCGCGCTCGGACTCATCGGCGAGATCGGAACCGACGGCGCGACGGGGCACGTCATCGAGTACGCGGGCGAAGCCGTGCGCTCGCTCTCGATGGAGGGGCGCATGACGCTCTGCAACATGAGCATCGAGGCCGGCGCGCGCGCAGGCATGATCGCGCCCGACGAGACGACCTTCGCGTATTTGAAAGGAAGGCGATTCGCACCGCGCGGCGAGGCTTGGGACGCGGCGCTCGAACGCTGGCGCGCGCTCCCGACCGACGAAGGCGCGCTATTCGACAATGTTGTTGACATTAACGCGTCATCGCTCGCGCCCTTCGTCACGTGGGGCACGAACCCCGGGATGGTCGTCCCCGTCACGGGGCGCGTGCCCGACCCGACGGACGCCGCGACCGACACCGACCGTCGCGCGGCGGAGCGCGCACTTGAATACATGGGCATCGAGCCGGGCACGCGCGTCGAGGACGTTCCGGTTGACCGCGTCTTCATCGGCTCGTGCACGAACGCGCGCCTCGAAGACCTGCGCGCGGCGGCGAAGGTGCTCAAGGGCTACAAGGTCGCGCGGACGGTGCGCGCGATGGTCGTGCCCGGCTCGCAGGCGGTAAAGCGCGAAGCAGAATCGGAAGGACTCGATTCCATCTTCCGCGAGGCGGGCTTCGAGTGGCGCGAGGCGGGCTGCTCGATGTGCCTGGGGATGAATCCCGACACGCTCGCGCCGGGCGAGCGCTGCGCCTCAACGAGCAACCGAAACTTCGAGGGCCGCCAAGGCAAGGGCGGGCGCACGCACTTGGTAAGCCCCGCGATGGCCGCAGCCGCCGCCGTCGCCGGCCACTTCACAGACGTGAGAGAATGGAAATTCAAATAACAGTGATGAGCAATGAGTGATGAGTGGAAGGCAACTTGTTTTTACTCATCACTCATTACTCATCACTCATCACTTCTTAAACCCATGCTTCCCTTCCGCATCCACACAGGCAAGCCCGCGCCGCTCGAACGACCGAACGTTGACACCGACCAGATCATCCCGAAGCAGTTTCTGAAGCGCATCGAGCGGACGGGCTTCGGGCAGTTTCTCTTCTACGACTGGCGGTTCGCGGGGGACGGCTCGCCCGACCCTTCGTTCGTGCTGAACGAGCCGCGCTACGCGGGCGCGTCCATCCTCGTCGCCGGGCGCAACTTCGGCTGCGGCTCGTCGCGCGAGCACGCGCCGTGGGCGCTTCTCGATTACGGATTCCGCGCCGTCGTCGCGCCGTCGTTCGCGGACATCTTCATGAACAACTGCACGAAGAACGGCATCCTTCCCGTCGCGCTCTCCGAGGCGGAAGTGGCCGAACTCTTCCGGCGCGCGCGCGGGGCGCAAGGCTACCGGCTGACGATTGACTTGGAGCGCCGCGAAGTTGCCGACGACTCAGGCTTTCGCGCCGCGTTCGAGATTGACGACTTCCGCCGCCAGTGTCTGCTCGAAGGACTCGACGACATCGCGCTGACGCTGCGCCACGAGGCCGAGATTCGGGCTTACGAGGCGCGGCGGGCCGCCTCGCGGTAATCCGTCGCGCGCGCCGGGAATCCGGCTTTCATTAGTCGTTTACAGGAAACGTCTTCACAAAAGAGGTTCGTTCCACGGAGAGCGGCTGTGAGAGATTATTTCGGCGATTCGGACGAGGCTGGCGCGGACAGGCGTTCGCTGCCGCGCGTCGCCCCGGCCTCGAAGGTCTGGGCGGCGGTTGACAACGAGACGCGCGACGAGATGTTGGGGATGGCCGAAGTCGCGGACTTCAACGGACTCGGCCTCACGCTCCGAGGGATGCCCGGCGACCCCGTCGCGGCGGCGGGCGACCGTCTCTGGGTGACACTCATCGCCGAGGAAGGCATCATCCCCTTGCGCGCACGGATCGTCCACGCGAGCCGCGACTGCGTCTTCGGCGTCCGTCTCTCCGTCCCGGACGAACCCGGCCAACTCTTTCTCATCAAACTCTACGAGCACGCCGCCGCCCGCGCACAAAACCAGACCAGCGCCACCGACTGAACTCATTTCAGAAGCAAGACGACTGCTGAATACCTCTGCGGCCTTCGTGAATACCTTTGCGTCCTCCGTGGTTAAGAACGTCTCACTTTAACCACGGAGGACGCAAAGGTATTCACGAAGGCCACGAAGGATTGAAGTCTGCTATCATCGGCGGCTATGGAAGAACAGGGGAAGAACGAGCAGGGCGGGATGAGCGACGAGGAGAAGCGCGCGCACGTCGTCGAACTCGCCTTCGGCGGCGACCGCAAGCGCTTCGAGGAGTTCTGTGAGATCGTGCGCGAGGCCGTGCCGGAGGCGACGGCGGTCGTGCTGCGCGGCAGCTCCATCACGGGCGAGCGGTGGCGCGACGGCGCTCCGTTCGACGCCGACGGCCCCGGCACGAGCGACCTCGACCTGACGCTCGTCGGCGAAGGCGTGCTCGGCTACTACATCCTCGACGGCTTCTACCTTCCGGGCGTCCACACGAAACCCTTGAGCGACAAAGACCCCGACATCGCGCCCGACCTCGTCCCCCTGCGCGAGAAGCTGATGGCGATGGTGGGCCGCCCGGTCAACATTCAGGCGACGCGCGACATCGTCATGCGGTTTCGCGGCGACTGGCTCGGTCAGCCTTACCTGACTCTGTGCGGCAAGGTGGGCGAGGACGAGTGAGCCTGCGGCTTCTCAGCTACAACATACGCTTCGGCGGGACGGGGCGCGAGCGCCAGTTGGCCGAAGCCGTCCGCGCGTGCGACGCAGACCTCGTCGTACTTCAAGAGGCGACTTCGCCGCGCGTCGTCGAGCGCGTCGCGAAGGAAGCGGGCATGAGCGAGTGGGCTTCGCAGCGCGGCAACTCGCTCGCCTTCATGAGCCGCGTGAGGATAAAAAAATACGAGTGGCTGAGGCCGCGCGGAGGCCGTCACCCCTTCCTCGAAATCGAACCCGCGGGCGCCGGGCTGAGCGTCTTCGGCCTGCATCTGAGCGCAGTACACTCGAACTGGACTGAGCGCCGACGGATGCGCGAGATTCGCGCGCTGCTCGGACTGCTCAGCCGCCGCGCGGAACTCCCGCACATCCTCGTCGGCGACTTCAACACGCTCGCGCCCGGCGAGCCGCTGGACGCGCGGCAACTCCCGCCGCGCCTGCGCGCGCTCGTCTGGCTGAGCGGCGGGAGCGTCAAGTACCAGACGATTCAGATCGTCACCGGCGCGGGCTACGTTGACGGCTATCGCCTCAAGCACCCGGACGAGCGAGGCTACACGTTTCCGACATGGTCGCCGCACGTCAGGCTCGACTACTTCTTCTTCCCCGCCCCGCTCGCCGCGAGCCTCGCCGAGTGCCGCGTGATGAACGACTCGCCCGCCTTCAAAGAAGCCTCCGACCACTTCCCCCTCCTCGCCCGCATCGAGTGCCCTGAGCTGACGTACCTGCAATGAGTCCGACATCGTGAGCCTGACGACTGACCTCGATTGACCGTGGATAAAATCGCCGCCGCTGGTGTATCCTTTCGTCAAAAGCCTTCATCAATTTTTCGGACAGAGAGAGCGCACACATGCCTGACACTCGACAAGTGAACCCGCGCGCGCTCGCCGCGCTGTGCTTCGTCGCCGCCGCCTTCGTCTTCTGCCTTCCCGCGCTCGCGCAGCAGTACGACGCGGGCGCACTCGCCGGACTGCGCTGGCGCATGATCGGCCCTTTCCGCGCGGGTCGCGTCAACGGCGTGACGGGCGTGCCCGGTCGCCCCGACACTTTCTACTTCGGCTCGGTCGGCGGCGGCGTGTGGAAGACCGTCAACGCCGGTCGCACCTGGACGCCCGTCTTCGACTCGCAAAACATCGCCTCCATCGGCGCGGTCGCCGTCGCGCCCTCCGCGCCGGACACGGTTTACGTCGGCACGGGCGAGGCCGACATGCGCTCGCAGATTTCCTACGGCGACGGCGTGTACAAATCAACGGACGGCGGGCAGACGTGGACGCACCTCGGACTCGACGGCACGCGGCAGATCGGTCGCATCATCGTTGACCCTGGAGATGCGAACGTCGTCTTCGTCGCCGCGCTCGGCCACGCCTACGGCGCGAACCCTGAGCGCGGCGTGTATCGAACGCGCGACGGCGGGCGCACATGGGAAAAGGTTCTCTTCAAGAGCAACGACGTAGGCGCGATTGATCTTCAGTTCGACCCAACGGACTCGAAGATCGTTTACGCGACGCTGTGGAACACGCGGCGTCCGCCGTGGAGCATCTACCCGCCTTCATACGGGCCGGGCGGCGGCGTCTTCAAGTCAACGGACGGCGGCACGACGTGGCGGCAGTTGACGAACGGACTTCCGACCGAAGGCTTGGGGCGCGTCGGCATTACGGTCGCGCCGTCGAATCGCAATCGCATTTACGCAATCGTTGACGCGAAGGCGGGCGGGCTTTACCGCTCGGACGACGCGGGCGAGACGTGGGCGCTCGTCTCTTCGGACGCGCGCATCTGGGGGCGCGGCTGGTACTTCTGCAAGACGGTCGCCGACCCGAAGAACCCGGACACGGTTTACGTCTCGAACACTTCCGTCTATCGCTCGACCGACGCCGGCAAGATGTGGACGGCAATCAAAGGCGCGCCCGGCGGCGACGACTATCACCAACTTTGGATTTACCCGGACGACCCGAACCGAATGATTCTCGGAAGCGATCAGGGAACAGTCGTCACGCTCGACGGCGCGCGGACGTGGAGCAGTTGGTACAACCAGCCGACGGCGGAGGTCTATCACGTCGCCGCCGACAACCGTTTTCCATACTGGGTGTCGGGCGCGCAGCAGGACAGCGGCTCGGTCATGACGCCGACGCGCAGCACGCTCGCCGAAATCTCCGAGCACGACTGGCGTCCGGCCTGCGCGGGCGGCGAGAGCGACTACACCGCGCCCGACCCCTTGCACCCGGAGATTCTTTTCGGCGGTCGCGTCACGCGCTGCAACGTCGTCACCGGCGAGATCAAGGACGTGTCGCCGGAACGCATGCTGCCCGCGAACACAGCGCGACACACGTGGACGCTGCCGCTCGTCTTCTCGAAGGCCGACCCGCACGCGCTCTACTTCAGCGATCAATTCCTGTTCAAGACGACAAACGGCGGCGAGAGCTGGACTCAAATCAGCCCCGATCTCACGCGCGAAGACCCCGGCACTCCGCCGAACCTCGACGCCGCGACGGCAGCCGACGCGCCGAAGGAAGCAAGGCGCGGAGTCATCTACACAATCGCGCCGTCGCCACTTCGCGCCTCGACCATCTGGGTCGGCACGGACGACGGACTCATCCACCGCACGGACGACGACGGGAAGACTTGGGCTAACGTGACGCCGCCGGAACTCACGCCGTGGAGCAAGGTCGTGATGATGGACGCGTCGCACTTCGACGCTGGCGAGGCATACGCGGCGATTGACCGTCACCGGCTCGAAGACTACGAGCCTTACGTCTATCGCACGCGCGACGGCGGCAAGACATGGCAGAAGATCACGAACGGGCTTCCGGCTGGCGTTTACTTGCAGACGGTGAAGGAGGACACGGAGCGACGCGGCTTGCTGTTCGCGGGGACGGAACTCGGCGTCTTCGTCTCGTTCGACGACGGCGACCACTGGCAGTCGCTCCAACTGAACTTGCCGCACACCTCGATGCGCGACCTCGCCGTCCACGACGACGACCTCATCGTCGCGACGCACGGGCGCGGCTTCTGGGTGCTCGACGACATCACGCCCCTGCGCCAACTCACGCGCGAAGCGGTTGGCGCTGCCGCGTACCTGTTCCGACCCGCGGACACTTACATCACGCCGCCATACTCCGAAGAGGGCACGCCGCAGCCGCGCGACGAGCCGATTGCGGAGAATCCGCCATACGGCGCGGTCATTGATTACTACCTGAAGTCGAACGCCGCGGGGCCGGTGACGCTTGAGATTCTGAGTCCGGCAGGCGACCTCATCCGGCGCTATTCGAGCGAAGAGAAGCCCGCGCCGGTTGACCCGAACAAGCTCAACATCCCGGCCTTCTGGGTTCCGACGCCGCCCGCCCTCTACACGACCGCGGGCGCGCACCGCTGGGTCTGGGACTTGAGGCCGACACCGCCGCCGCAGGAGCGCATCGCGGGCGGCGGCGCGGGCGTCTTCGGCGGGCGCGGCGGCGCTTCGGTTCTCCCCGGAACCTACACGGTCAGGCTCACCGTCGGCGGCAGGAGCTACACGCAGCCGCTCGTCGTGAAGCCCGACCCGCGGACGCGTTGACGAATGATGAATGCGGAATGTTAGCGAATGATGAGTGCGGAATGACGAGTGATGAACATGAAGCACGGCGGGCTTTCGCTTTCAATTCATCACTCGTCATTCCGCACTCATCATTTCTTTTCTGAGCAATGGTCATCATCCTGATGGGCGTGGCGGGTTCGGGCAAGACGACGGTCGGGCGCGAGCTTGCGCGCGAGTTGGGTTGGAAGTTTTACGACGCGGACGACTTCCACCCGCGCTCGAACGTCGAGAAGATGTCGCGCGGCGTGCCGCTCGACGACCGAGACCGTGCGCCGTGGCTCAAGCGTCTGCGGGAGTTGATCGAGTCGTGCCTCGCGCGCGACGAGGACGCGGTGCTCGCCTGCTCGGCGCTGAAGAAGAGCTACCGGCGGACGCTCCTCGTTGACGACAGCGTGAAGCTCGTCTATCTCAAGGGCGACCGGGGACTCCTGCTCAAGCGTCTGGGCGGGCGGCACGGGCACTTCATGAAGCCGGAGATGCTCGACAGCCAACTCGCCACGCTCGAAGAGCCGCGGCACGCCTTGACTGTTGACATCAACCAGACGCCCGCGGAGATTGCCGCGAAGATACGAGAGCGGTTCGGCGAGTAGAAGCGCACGCGTTCGCGGCAGCGACGCGCGCGGCGGTCTCAATCGCCGAACCGCTCAAAGTTGTACGCTTGAGGCGCGAAAGACTCGTGTGCGCGTCAGGGGCGGCGGGCGAGAATCTTGCGGAGCTTGACGCGCGCCTTGTGGAGTTGCGACTTGGAGGTGCCGACGGCGCAGCCGAGTATCTGGGCGACCTCTTCGTGCTCGTAGCCTTCAACGTCGTGGAGGATGAAGGCGGCGCGGTAGCCGGGCGGGAGTTGCGCGAGCGCGCTGTCGAGCGCGATGCGGTCGGCGAGTTGCGAAGTGTTCGGCCTGCCTGCGCCGAACGTCTCGCCGGGCCGCGCCTCGACGCCGTCGAGCGCGTCCTCCCTGCGCGCCTTGCTCTTGCGGAAGCGCATCAAGACCTGATTGACCGTCAGCCGATAAAGCCAGGTGTTGAACTGGCTCTCGCCGCGGAAAGAGCCGGCCTTTCGGTGCAGCAGGATGAAGACCTCCTGCGTGATGTCCTCGGCCTCGGCGACGTTCTGCGTCATGCGGAGGCAGAGTCCATAGACGCGCCGGTGGTGGATTCTGTAAACCTCCTCGAAGGCCGCCTCGTCGCCGCCCGCGACCCTCCGCGCCAAAGCCACGTCTGCCGCCCGCGCCGCCGCGCCGGAGTCGTCCTGCGCGGGGACGAACGCCTCGCCCTGCAACAACTGCAAACTCGCCGCTCCGTTCATCTCTTCTCCGTATAAGAAAGGAATGCCTTGTAAGCGGTACGCGAACGGGGAGAACGCGCCGCCGGTTTCGATAAAAAGTCCCGCAGACCAGTTCAGCTTTTATACTTCAAAGTCCGCGGGCGAACTGTAAAGAGTCGGCAAAGCGAGTGTGATTTTTTGTAAACCCGACGCGCGGGGCGCGAACGGCGCGTCGGAAACTGAGCCGCCGTCAACGCCTCCGAAGGCGCGTGCCCTTCGGCGATGACGGCGGCCCAGTTGCAGGAGGATTCTGCTGCGGCTACGGCTGCGGCGGCACGTCGCCGGGTTCGCCCTCTTCGATGACGTGGACGGTGCCTTTGAAGCGCTTGTAGTCGGTGTAGCGAACCTTCATCTTGACGTGGACGGCCTCGCCGCCCTTGAAGACCAGGGTGTCGTCGGCGTAGCTGTAGGTCGGGAACCAGTATTTGCCGTCAATCTGCTCGCGGTAGGTCTCAAACGTGGGGAAGCGCTGCTTGATTTGGGGCACACCCTTGCCGCGCACCTTGACGATCTGCAAGTCCTGGTCGTCAACCCAGACGCGGCCCTCGAACATCCGGTCGCTCTCCTTCTTCGGCATGACCTTCGGGGCCACGTCGAAGACGTATGTGTCCACCTCGTCAATCTTCTCCTTGCCGACGTAGGTGAAGTCGTAAAGGTTAATCTTCGAGGCTTCGAGCGCGAAGGGCTGCACGCCGCCGAGGTCTTCGAGGTCTTCGTTCGTGAAGCTGATCTCGGTGAGCGTCGGCTGCGGGAAGAAGGTTATGTGCTCGAAGCGCTCGCCCGCGTCGCTGAAGACGAACTGCGAGGTGCGATGGTACTCGCCGGTCGTCTGCCCGCCCATGCCGATGGTCTGGATGTCTGCGTCGCGCGTGAACGAGTAGGCGTTGAGCGCGCGGCGGAACTCGGTCTCTTTGGCCGTGAAGGCGCGGATGATTTTGTCCATGTCAACGGGCGCGTTCTTGTCGCCGGACGCGACCTTGTTGCCGGCTGCGACCTGAGCCGACGTGCGGCTCGGTGAAGTTGAAAACAGCGATAGGACTACAAGTGCGATGACACTCGCGAAGACGACTCGTTTCATTGCGGCGGCCACCCTTCAGAACGGAAGATTATTTGTGACTCCTCGCGGGCGGTAAACGTCCGCCCGGCAGTCCGAGAAAATACGCTTGACGCTTTGATGCCCGGTTGACCGCCCGCTTCGTAAAGACTTTGTCACTAGAGTGTAAAGTTTTGTGAAGCGCCGAGGCCGGGTCAAATGTACAGGTCAATACCTCTCGCGGTAGCAGAATGATTTTTATGCTTTGCTCTCAATTGCCACGAGCTAAAGCTTGTGGTGGGCGATCTCCTATTTCTTCAACGGCTTTAGCCCAAGCCTTCGGCTAAAGCCGAAAGGAATTTGGGCCGCTGCCATCCACGAGCTAAAGCTCGTGGCAAAAGCGCTCGAAAAAAGTGAGGGGAACCGGCCCCACTCCGGTTCCCCTCGGAGAAGACTGCCCCCTTCAGGTCGGGGAGTTGACCTCAAGGAAAAGCCTTCCGTTTCTCGCCCTCTTGCTCTGACTTAACTCACATCCCGTCGCCCGGCGGGGGCGGCGGAGGCGGCTGCCCTTGGGCGAACCGCTGCTGCATGTCGGCCTTGATCTGCGCGACCTTCGCCTTCTGGTCAGCCGTCAGCAGCGCGTAAATCTGCGACATCATCTTCGCGTGCTGAACCTCAAGCTCGACCTGTATGCTCGCCCTCTGCTGTGCCGCGGCGCGCGCCGCCGCCTCGTCGAAGTTGTCCGTCAGACCGTCGAGCGGCCCGCCGCCGGTCTTGAACATCTGCTCGTGCAGGCTCTTCGTGCTGTCGCGGAAGCTGTCCTCGATCTGCTTGATCTGCGCCTTCTGCGCGTCGGTCAGGTTAAGCTCGCGCGCGAGCGGCCCGAGTCCGCCGGGGCCGCCGTGACCGCCCGGCCCTCCGTGGCGACCGAACCCGCCCGGAGGCGGCCCGCCCTGCCCGCCGTCCTGCGCGTGCGCGAGGCCCGCGACCGCCAACACAAACGCCGCGACGAAGGCCAGCGCCCCGCCGATCAACTTTTTCCTTTTCATGCTCATCTCTCCCATCCCTTTCGGCGGAATGTCTCCGCCCGTGTTTCGTCTCTCCTCAAGACTTCGCCGCCTTTATACATCAAACTCCGGCGCGGCGAAGTAAAGAGTCCGTCAACCGCAGGTAAAGTTTTGTCAACCGCGGCTGACATTTCTTTACGGACACGCGGGCGCGCGGCGCGTTAGAATGTGCGTTCTGTTTTGGCGGCGCGTGGCGCGCGGAAGAGAAGAGGAGACGGGCTTGGCGGAACGTGTGCTGATCGTTGACGACGACCGGGAGTTGTGCGAGCTGGTCGAGGAGTTGCTCGCGTCGGAAGGCTTCGGCGTCGAGGTCGCGTGCAACAGCGAGCGGGGCCTTGAGCGCGCGCGCTCCGGCGAGCACTCGCTCGTCGTCCTCGACGTGATGATGCCGGGCATGAACGGCTTCGAGCTTCTGCGGCGGCTGCGCGCCGAAGGCTCGCCGGTGCCCGTGCTGATGCTGACCGCGCGCGGCGAAGACGTTGACCGCATCGTCGGCCTTGAGATCGGCGCGGACGACTACCTGCCCAAGCCCTTCAACCCGCGCGAGCTTGTCGCGCGCATCAACGCGATACTCCGGCGGATGGTGCGCCGCGACCCGGCGAGCGCCGCGCCGCAGGAGACTGCGACGCCGGAGCGCATCGAGGTCGGCGACGTTTCGGTCGAGACGGGCACGCGGCTCGTCAGGCGCGCTGGTGCAGCGGTCGAGCTGACGAATGTCGAGTACGAGATACTCGTCATGCTCCTTCTCTCGGCGGGCCGCGTCGTGACGCGCGAGGAACTCGTCCGCTCCGTCCTGGGCCGCGAGCTTTCCGTCTTCGACCGCAGCATTGACATGCACATCAGCCACATCAGGAAGAAGCTCGGACACCACGTCGGCGACGTGGAGCGGATCAAGACCGTGCGCGGCGTCGGCTACATCTACGCGCGGCAGGCCGAGGCGGGCCGGGCCGAGGGCGCTTGAGTTTTTAAGGCTCGGAGAGTTTGCGAAGTCTATTCTTAAAAGTCTTCCTCTGGTTCTGGCTCGCGATGGTTCTGGTCATCGCGGCGCTGGCCTTCACGTCCTACCTCACGCGCCCCGAGCCTCGGACGCCGCAGTTCATGGAAGGCGTGACAGAGGCATTCTCGCACAGGGCGGTTGACGCCTACGAGCACGAGGGCACGGCGGCGCTCGACTCTTTCCTGCAACACATCCGGTACGAAGTCGGCGTGCATGCGTGCCTCTTCGACGCAAGCGGCAAAGAACTCGCGGGCTGCGAAGCGACCGACGACGAGCGCGAGATGGCCGCGAGCGCCGCGAAGAGCGGCGAGATGGAGTCGAAGACCGCGGCGGGCAGGACGCTCGAAGCGCGCCCCGTCCCGGCCCGCGACGGAGGCTCGTATGTCTTCGTCGCGACGTTCCAACTCGGCCCGCCGGGCCAGCGCAGGCCGGGGCCGCGCCCGCCGCACCCGTTCGAGCGCTTCCCCGCCCTCGGCCCTTTGAACTTCCTGCTCGGCGAGAGCAACGCGGCGCTCGTCGCGCGGCTGCTCGCCGTCATCCTCACGGCGGGCGCTCTCTGCTACCTGCTCGCGCGCTACATCGTCTCGCCCGTCGTCAAGCTGCGCGAGGTGACGAGGCAGTTCGCGCACGGCGACCTCTCGGCGCGCGTCACTCCGCTGCTCGGCAGGCGGCGCGACGAACTCGCGGCGATGGGGCGCGACTTCGACGACATGGCGACGCGCGTCGAGGCGCTTCTGAGCGCGCAGAACCGTCTGCTGCGCGACATCTCGCACGAGCTTCGCTCGCCGCTCGCGCGCCTCTCGGTCGCGCTCGACCTCGCGCGCAAACGCGCGGGCGCGGCAGCCGCCGGAGACCTCGACCGCATCGAGCGCGAGGCGAAGCGGCTCAACGAACTGATCGGCCAACTGCTCACGCTATCCCGCCGCGAGAGCGACGCCGACAGCGCCCGCCTCGAAGACGTGGACATCGCCGCGCTCGTCCGCGACGTGGCGGCGGACGCGGACTTCGAGGCGGGCGGCAGGAACCGCTCGGTCGTCGTCGCCGAGTGCGACGAGTGCGAGACGCGCGGCACCGAATCGCTTTTAAGGAGCGCGGTCGAGAACGTCGTCCGCAACGCAGTCCTGCACACGCCCGAAGGCACGGCGGTCACGATCTCGCTTCGATGCGAACGGAACGGCAAGGGGGAGAACGGCGGCGGCGACAACGGCAGCGACAACAGTCACGCGCGTCAGGCCGTCATCGCCGTGCGCGACGAGGGCGCGGGCGTGCCCGACGAAGCGCTCAAGGAAATCTTCCGACCCTTCTACCGCGTTGACGACTCGCGCACACGCGAGACGGGCGGCACCGGCCTCGGCCTCGCCATCACCGAGCGCGCGCTCCGTCTCCACGGCGGCACCGTGGCCGCAACGAACGTCCCCGGCGGCGGCTTCGTCGTCGAACTCCGCCTGCCGCTCGACGAAGACAAGACCACACTCAATTAAGAACCTCTGACGAAATTCGAGCGTGATTAATCGGGGGACGTTGTGAGACTGTCCACCGGCACATCACTTCCCTTTCCCCGAATCTTTAATCTCCTTCTCGACCAGAGCCTCTTCGGGCCTGCGGCCTTCGGGGAAGACGAAGACGTGGTAGTGGTCGCGCAGCTCGCGGAGCGCTTCGACCCTGCCGTCCCTTTCAAGCCCCGCGACCATGTCCATGACGAACTGCTGCTCGGCGGCGGTCATGAAGTGGTAGTAGATGTCGAAGGCGAGGCCCGTCGTGTGCGGCGGCACGCCGACGTTCGCCGCGTTCGGGTTGCCGGCCTCGCGCAACTCGCGCTGGTACTCCTGAGTCCGTATCAAAGACGTGACGGGCAGAGGGCGACCGAACTTCTCCTCGTATGCCGCGCCCAACTCTTCGATCATCGCGAGCGCCGGTGGCCGCGCGAAGCTGAGCATCCGCGCCTGAAACTCTCTGGCCGAAGCCGTGTCGCCCAGATCGTATGAGCGACCGCCGAAGTCGCGCGCGAGCGCGGCGAGCGTCGCGTACTCTTTGAAGAGTTCCGCCCTCGCGTCCGCCGAGCCGTAGTAATCGGCGATCAACTTCTCTTTCTCTCCGACGCCCTCGATCTCTTTTTTCTTCGCGGCGATCTCCGTGTTGATTTGCGCGCGCGCGTCCCTTTCTTTTTTCCCAAGAGCCTTGAGCCTGTCGCCCGCGTCCTTCAACTCCGTTTCGAGCCGCGCGCCGTCGGCCTTGAGTTTGTCTTCGTAGGATTTCAACTCGTCGTCGCCCGCGAAGAGCGGGACGCTACGCGCGCGCCTGTCGTCGTAGTGCGTGAGTTCGCCCGTCGCGACGAGGCCGACGCCGAAGAGGACGTAGCCGCGACCGAGCCGCGGGACTTCGACGAGGTCGTGCCCCGCCTCGATCATCGCCGCGAGTTCCGCGAAGTCGCGCGGCGGGCCGATGCCGTTCTCTTTGGCCGTCGCCTCCTGAATCGCGAGGAAGCGTCGCGGCTCCTTGTACTGCTTCAACTCCGCGGGGACTTCGACCGCGGCCTGACGACCGACGGCCTCGCCGCGGTCTTCCTCGACCTTGGCGACGGCCAGCGCGTAAGGGTCGGCCGTCGGCGTCGCGCTTCCCGTAATCGCGCTGCCGACATCCTGCACGCGCTTCTCGACTCGGCGGCGGAACCTCGCGTTGTATCCGAGGTAGAGTCCGAAGGCGACCGCCGCGGCGCACAGCGCGGCCAGGGTTAGGGCGAGCGCGCGCCGCCTTCCATCTTTGAATGCCCGCGCGGCGGGAGCGCCCGCGCCGCGCTCTCCCGGCGGCGCGGACGTTTGAGAGGATTCGTCCTGAAGGTCTCTGTCGTCGGCTTCTCTGCCCGGCCCCTCGCTCATGAATCAACTATAACGCGGTCAACGTGAGGCGGCCAGAGCGTCACACGCACGCCCCATCAAGTGCGCGCGAAGACGCCGTGCGGACTCTCCGCAACTTCCGTTGATCCCTTTCGCCGCGGCTCTCCGCGTTAGTAGGCGAGGTCAAGGGGAGCGAGCATTTCAGGGTAAAGATACTGCCGCGCATCAGGAGGTTTCTCATGTCAGTCCGAGCCAAACACGTCTTCTTCGCCGTCTTCGCGGTGTTGACGATCATCGTCTTCTATCTCTACGAGACGCCGTTTCTCGACGCGCACTCGCCCGTGTGGCAGCACGTCGAGCCGGTGAAGTGGCTCCTGCTCCCGCACGGAGTCGCGGGCGCAATCGCGCTCCTGCTCGCGCCGTTCCAGTTCTCCGCGCGCCTGCGGCGTCGCTTTCCGCGGATGCACCGCGTCTTCGGCAGGCTCTACGTCGCGGGCGCGTTTATCTCCGCGCCGCTCGCCGTCCCCGTCGCCGTCATCCTCGGCCCGCCGGCGCTCGTGATGGCCGCGACCATTCAGTCGTGCGGCTGGATTCTGACGACCGCGCTCGGCCTCTACACCATCCGCTCCGGCGACATCAAGCAACATCAGGAGTGGATGACGCGCAGCTACCCGTTCGCGATGGTCTTCGTGCTTGCGCGCGCGGTGCTGGCGATACCAGCCGTGCGGGCTTTGGGCGAGCCGGCCTTCGTCACGGTCGTCTGGAGCTTCGTCGCACTCGCCGGCTCAGTGCCTTCGCTCGCCATCGCCATTCGCGCGTCGTCGCGACGCAAGCCCGTTCCCGCGCCAGCCGCCGCGACGAAGTTGAGGCGCACGGTCGCCGCGACGGTCGCACTCGGTACGAAGTGAGAGGTACGGCTTTCGGGTTTACATCCGCGTCTCTCAACGCGTCAGCGCCTCCGTCGAGAAATTTCATCCCGACGGAGGCGCTGACGCGTTGAGAAGAGGGTTACGACAGACGTTTAATTTACAGACTTTTAATCGACGGTCGCCGGGGATGAGAAGGTCGGCGTGATTCGTCCGGCATTCACTCGCCGAGGCGCGACGCGAGCAGCTTCCAGTACGAGACGGGCAGGGCGCGGGCAATTAGCGACAAGGCTTTCGCGTCCGAGCCGACGAGCACGCGCGACTTGCGGCGCTCGACGCCGCGCACTATCACTTCACCCGCGACTTCCGGCGGCAGGCGCAGATGTTTTCGGAACTCCTCGCGGCGGCGCGCGACCTCTTCGGCGCTCACTCCGGCGGGCACGCGTGCGTTGTCCGAGATTGAAGTTGCGACGCCGCCCGGATGCACGACCGTCACGCCGACGCGCGTGCCTTCGAGTTCGTGGCGCAACGACTCGGAGAACCCGCGCACGGCGAACTTGCTCGCGCAGTACGCGGCCTGTCCGGGCGGGGCGATGATTCCGAAGACGCTTGAGATGTTGACGACGCGCGCGTCGTCGCTCGCGCGCAGCAGCGGCAGGAAAGCGCGCGTCATGCGGACGACGCCCCAGAAGTTGATCTCGAACAGCCACTCGAAATCCTCTTCGCTCACCTGCTCGAACGTGCCTCCGACGGCGACGCCCGCGTTGTTGAAGAGCAAGTCCGCCCCGCCGTGCTCGGCTGCGACGCGCGCCGGAAAGTCCGCGACCGCGCCGCGGTCGGCAACGTCAACGCGGTGACACGTCAAGCGCACGCCGCCCGCTCGCGCGAGTTCAGCCGTCGCGGCCACGCCCGCCTCGTCAACGTCGGCCAGCGCGACGTTGCAACGCCTGCGCGCCAGCGACACGGTGATCGCGCGCCCGATGCCTGAGGCCGCGCCGGTGACGACAGCAGTGCGGCCTTCGAGTTTCATGCGCTTTGCCATTCGAGTCTCGGCAGGTGTCGTTCGCTCAGACCTTGCTCGTCACAAGCTCGCCGCGGGCCGCGCGCCCGAACTCGAGCGTGCCGTCCTCGACGGGGCCGTGCCTCAAAGTCAAAAGGTCGAGCGCGTAGTTCTGGTAAAGCCGCCACGGCCTGCGCGAGCCTTGCCGCGGCAGCGTGTGGAGCGCGCGCTGCACGTAGCCGGAGGTGAAGTTCACGATGGGTTCTTCCCTGAGAGTCGGGTCGTTTCGGCGCGCGACGCACCAGTCGTAGCCGCGCCTGTCCATGTGTTTCAACAGACGGCAGACGTACTCCGCCGTGAGGTCGCACTTCAGAGTCCACGAAGCGTTCGTGTAGCCGATGGCGAAGGCGAGGTTGGGCACGTCGCTGTACATCATCCCCTTGAAGACGAGCCGCTTCGAGATGTCCACCGGCTCGCCGTCAACGAAGAGTTGCATCCCGCTCATCAGCTTCAGCACGAGGCCCGTGGCCGTCACGATGATGTCCGCGTCGAGACGCTGGCCCGAACGAAGGAGCAGTCCCGTCTCCGTGAAGTTCTCGATCTGGTCGGTCACGACCGACGCCCCGCCCCCGCGAATCGAGCGGAAGAGGTTCGAGTCCGGCACGAGGCACAGACGCTGATCCCAGGGGTTGTACTCCGGCGTGAAGTGTCTGAGGTCGTAGTCCTCGCCGAGTTGCCGGCGCACGCCCTTCGCGATCATCCGCTTCATCACGTCGGGCCGCGTGCGCGACAGCCCGTAGAAGAACATCCCCACGAGGACGTTCTTCCAGCGCGTCAGGAAGTACGCGGCGCGCGCGGGCAGGCGTGCGCGCAGTCGGTTCGCGATTTTGTCCTGCGACGGCATCGAGACGACGTAGGTCGGCGAGCGCTGAAGCATCGTGACGTGCGCCGCGCGCTCGGCCATCGCCGGCACCAGCGTGACCGCGGTCGCGCCGCTGCCGATGACGACGACGCGCTTGCCCGCGTAGTCGAGGTCTTCGGGCCACTTCTGCGGATGAACGATTCGGCCACGGAAGCTCTCGACGCCCGGCCACTCCGGCGTGTAGCCGTTCTCGTAGTCGTAGTAGCCAGTGCAGAGGAACAGGAAGTTGCAGGTGAGGCGTGCGACGCTCTTTTCTTCTCCCGTCTCCGCCTCGACCGCCCACAGCGCCTCTTCGGAAGACCAAGAGGCGCGACGCACGCGATGGCCGTAGCGAATCTTTTTGTCAACGCCGAACTCCGTGGCCGTCTCGCGTATGTAGTTGAGTATGGCCGGCCCGTCGGCGATGGCCTTCGCGTCCTTCCAGGGGCGGAAGCTGTAACCGAGCGTGTACATGTCCGAGTCCGAACGCACGCCCGGATACCGGAACAAGTCCCAAGTGCCGCCCATCGCGCCGCGCCCTTCGAGGATCACAAAGCTCTTCGCCGGGCACTTCCGCCGCAGGTGACACGCCGCGCCCACGCCCGACAGCCCCGCGCCCACAATCAGCACGTCGAAATGTTCCACTTCCCTTCCTGTGTTAGCGGAAAGCGCTGGCATAAAAGCTTACTGGCGGTGATGGCAAAGTGTCGCGTGCTCTGCGCTAATTTTCACCGCAAGGAGCACTGGAACGAACGGGCAATGAAAAGACGAATCGCGGGAAAAGAAATAGCGGGGGGAGACTCGAACTCCCGACCTTGGGGTTATGAATCCTCTTCCCCGCCGCTGCGCTTACCACGGCGCACTACGTTTTCCTAACATTTACCGCGAACCGTAGCCGACTGGTTTCGCATCTCTGCACGCCTATTACTGGCTGATTCGTGATAAGACCGACGGCGTTAGTCCCCACACAAATAGGCCGGCCAGCGAATGTACGGGACGAAACGTAGAATATCGACCACATTAAGCGCGCCCTTCCGGCACGAGATTAGGGTGATGTTGCTCCAGCCACTCAAGCATGGCCGCGCGCAGTTCCCTTGTAAACTCGGTTAACTCCTGTGCGTCCCTCTCCGTCACCACGTCCGTACGGTCGTATTCGGCGATATTGCGCTTGCGGCGGCAGCGATCCATATAATCTACCTTGATTGCTAGTTGCCGTTCATGCGGCTTCGGTTTGAGAATGATGGTGACCAAACCGATCACTCGAACCGGAGTCCCGCATGAACGACCGCTTGATTATAACGAGCTACGTCGTCATTGACGACATGATGCGTTCTT
>DASRCS010000097.1:0-6661 GCA_035652995.1 Pyrinomonadaceae bacterium | reverse complement strand
CCCAGCACCAGAATCCCTTCCACGTCCGGGAGCGATTGGTAGTACGAGGCTTCCCAGCGCGGGTGTGGGTCGGTTTTAAGGTCGAAGAGTTCCGGGTGAGTTTTCTGCTCGTCGAATTCGCCGTGCACATTCGGGTCCCTGACCCTGGGGTAAAGAACGACGATGCCTTTGGGAGGGACTTGGCCGCTCTCGACGCAGCCCTCGACGTAACCAGCCACGATGCGGTTCTCGATGAAGGCAGGGTTGCTGCTAAAGACCAGGATGCGGTGCTTTGCGCGAGCGAGTTCTTTCCCGAGCGCGCGCGCGGCGTCGGTAGCAGCAGCCGCATTCTTGATGGGAGGGTCGTAGTCGGAGCGCTTGTCGTCCACGCTGCCGATGATGGCGATTGGCTTTTGCGACATGGCTTCCACCTTTCCAGTGTGAGCGAGGCCGACTTTAACTCGTCGCGCCGGATGGAATCTTATCTGATGTCTGTTCCGCCTCCCCGTCCTTAAAGTTTGTCCGAGCGCGGCACGCTGCCGACGCCCGCGCCGCCGTTTGTGGAGCGGGGGCGGGCGATGATATATCTACGCAGCGCCCGACACAAGACTTCTTCATCCGAAAATTTCGAAAGGCACTCGTCAAGAGAATATGGCTACGAAAACACCAATCACGATTGCGCGCGGCGACGGCATCGGGCCGGAGATCATGGACGCGACGCTGCGGATACTGGAAGGCGCGGGCGCGCGGCTCGACATCGAGGAGATAGAGATTGGGGAGAAGGTCTATCTCGCCGGGAACCCGGCGGGCGTCGCGCCTGAAGCGTTCGAGAGTTTGCGGCGCACGAAGGTTTTTCTGAAGGCTCCGATCACGACGCCGCAGGGCGGGGGCTATAAGAGTTTGAACGTGACGGTGCGGAAGATGTTCGGCCTCTACGCGAACGTCCGCCCGTGCGTTTCTTATCATCCGTTCGTCGAGACGAAGCACCCGAAGATGGACGTAGTCATCGTGCGCGAGAACGAGGAGGACGTGTACGGCGGCATCGAGTACCGGCAGACGAATCAGGTCACGCAGTGCCTGAAACTCATCTCGCGGCCCGGCACGGAGAAGATCGTGCGCTACGCTTTCGAGTACGCGCGCAGGAATAACAGGAAGAAGGTCACGTGCTTCACGAAAGACAACATCATGAAGATCACCGACGGCCTCTTCCACAAAATCTTCGACGAGATCGCGCCCGAATACCCCGACATCGAGAACGAGCATTGGATCGTTGACATCGGCTCCGCGAAACTCGCCGACGCGCCGGAGAACTTCGACGTGCTGGTGCTGCCGAACCTCTACGGCGACGTGCTCTCGGACGTTGCGGCGCAGATCGCGGGAAGTGTCGGACTCGCAGGCTCGGCCAACATCGGCGAGTCAATCGCCATGTTCGAGGCCATTCACGGCTCCGCGCCGCGACGCGCAGGGCAGAACCTCGCGAACCCCTCCGGCCTCTTCCTCGGCGCGGTGATGATGCTCGTCCACATCGGACAGACCGACGTTGCCGAGCGCGCGCACAACGCCTGGCTGAAGACGATGGAAGACGGCGTCCACACTTACGACATCTACAAAGAAGGCGTGAGCAAGGAGAAGGTCGGCACGCGCGAGTTCGCCGAGGCCGTCGTCGCGCGCGTCGGCCAGAGGCCGCAGCAGTTAAAGGCCGTCAGCTACAAGGCGGGTGAGGGCGGCGAAGGCTCTTTCGCCGGCCACACGGCGCGCGCGGGCGCAGCCGCGAACAAGGAGACGGTCGGCGTTGACGTTTACCTCGACTGGACGAATGGGACGGCGGACGACCTCGGCGCGCAGGTGTCGAAGCTCGGCGGCGACGGATTGAAGTTGACCGCGATTGCGAACCGCGGCGTCAAAGTTTATCCGGGCGGCAGCCCCGAAACCTTCTGCTCGGATCACTGGCGCTGCCGCTTCGTCTCCGAAGGGGGCGGCGCGGTTTCGCACGCGCAGATCGCGCAGCTACTCTCGCGCTTCGCCGAGGCGGGACTCGACTTCATCAAGACCGAGAACCTGTGCGACTTCGACGGACGTGCCGGCTACTCGCACGCTCAGGAGTAGAGGGAAAAGGATGAAGGCGGAAGGATGAAGGATGAGGTAATTCACCTCCGGTTAAGAAAGGACGAACAAGGAATGTCAGCAACGGCCCCAGCCAAACCGCAAACGAACGAGTACGCGGCCTACTACGGAAAGTACATCTCGCTCGTCCCCGAAGGCGACGTTGTCGAGACACTCGCGCGCCAGAGCGAAGAGACGCTCGCGCTTCTCCACAGCATCACGGAAGAGCGCGCCGGACACCGCTACGAGCCGGGCAAGTGGAGCATCAAGCAGGTCGTCGGCCACATCATCGACGCCGAGCGCATCTTCGCCTACCGCGCGCTCGCCATCGCCCGCGGCGACAGGGCCAGACTCCCCGGCATGGAGCAGGACGAGTACATGGCCGGCGCGGACTTCGACTCGCGCACGCTCGCAAGTCTAGCGGAAGAGTTCTCGCACCTGCGCCGCGCGAACGTCCTCATGTTCCGAAACCTCGACGCCGCTGCCTGGTCGCGCCGCGGCGTCGCCAGCGACAACGAAGTCACCGTGCGCGCCCTCGCCTACATCATCGCCGGCCACGAGGCGCACCACGTACAGATTCTCCGCGAGCGATACCTTTAAGTCGCGGCCACGCCCGCGAAAGACCCGCGCGGCCTGCGGCGAGCCGTCAGGAGGATTGACGCCATGAAAACTCTCACACGCATCACACTCGCGGCGCTCGCCCCTCTCCTCTTCGCAGGGGCCGGGGCCGCGCAGAGTCAGGACGCCTGGGTCAAGTTCTCGCCCGCGGGCGAGGGCTTCGTCGCGCTGATGCCGAAGCAGCCCGCGTCGCAGCCCGCGCAGGCGCACGCGGACGACCTGCAACTCTCCGGGCGTCTCTACGCGGCGACGGGCGACGACCAGACGACATACATCGTCTGGTCTCTGAACAACCCCGCGGGCGGCGACGCGCGCACGAGCGCGCAGGTGTACGCGACCATGCAGACGCGCGAAGGCGGGCTGTCCTACCTCGACGAGTTGGCGGAAGTCGCCTGGGAGCTGCTCATCACGCCCGAAGTGGAGCGGCTCAAGAAGGAGAACGCGCCGCCGCAGAGGTTCGCGGGCGTGGGGATGACTTACCAGCGCGAACTCGATTTGTACGGTCGCCCCGCGCGCGAGTATTCCGCGGGGCTTGAACATTCGAGCGGAACCGTTTACGTCTGCGCCGACGGCCCGCGCGTCTATGTCGTGGCCGCGCTCGGCGTGGAAGATAAGGTGAAGCAGTTCGTCGGGTCGTTCGGCTTCGGCTCAACCGTTAAAGCCCCGCGCCCGGCAACGCCCTCGACGCTTAGCATTGACCCGGCGCTGGTCAAGCCAGCGCCCCGCGGCGACTCTTCTTACGGACAGGGCACGGGCAGCGGCGTGGGCACAAGCAGCGGCGTGGGCACTGGCGAAGGCGTGGGGCCGGGGCGCGTCGCCGCCGCCGCGCCCGTGGGCGGAGGCGGGCCGAGCGGCAGCGGGCCGGTTGATTACAACAGGCCATTCATGACGAAGGAAGTGACGAAGAAGGCGGTCATCACCTACAAGCCCGAGCCGGCCTTCACGGAGAGCGCGCGCAAGTTCGAGGTGACCGGCGTCGTCCGCCTCAGGGCGATCCTCGCGACGACGGGCGAGGTCAAAGACCTCTCCGTCGTCAAGTGGCTGCCGCACGGGCTGACGTGGGAGGCGATTAACGCGGCGAGGCAGATAAGATTCCAGCCGGCGCAGAAGGACGGCCACGTGGTCTCGCAGTACGTCACCCTCGAATACAACTTCAACATCTACTGACGCCGCGCGCGGAAAATTTCTGAAGATGGTTTCTGAAGACAGCGACACGAAGACGGCGGACGCGGGCGCGAGTTCCGACGCGCCGCTCGTCGCGGTCGTCATGGGCAGCACGTCGGACTGGGAGACCATGAGGCACGCGGACGAAGTGCTGCGCGAGTTCGGCGTGCCGCACGAGTGCCGCGTCGTGTCGGCTCACCGCACGCCGCTGTGGATGGCGGAGTTCGCGGCGGGAGCCGAAGGGCGCGGGCTCGAAGTCATCATCGCGGGCGCGGGCGGCGCGGCGCATCTGCCGGGGATGGTCGCGGCGCAGACGACCGTGCCGGTCTTCGGCGTGCCCGTCGAGAGCAAGGCTTTGAAGGGACTCGACTCGCTGCTCTCGATAGTTCAAATGCCCGCGGGCGTCCCCGTCGGCACGCTCGCCATCGGCGCGGCGGGCGCGAAGAACGCTGCGCTGCTCGCGGTCGCCGTGCTCGCGACGACGCGGCCCGTGTTGCGCGAGAAGCTGCGCCGCTTCCGCGAGGAACAGACGGCTAAGGTGCGCGAAGCAACGCTGCCGTCATGAGCCTGATGCTGCCGTCATGAAAGCGATTCTGCCCGCAGCCACGGTCGGCGTGCTCGGCAGCGGCCAGCTCGGTCGCATGTTCGCCATCGCCGCGCGGCGCATGGGCTACCGCGTCCACACGCTCTCGCCCGACTCCGACACGCCGACGGGACAGATTTCCGACAAGGAATACCAGCGCCCCTACGAAGACCTCGACGCCATACGCGAGTTCGCGCGCGGCGTCTCGGTCGTCACCTTCGAGTTCGAGAACGTGCCCGCCGGGTCGGTCGAAGCCGCCGCCGAGCTTGTGCCCGTGCGCCCCAGCGGCGCGGTGCTGCACACGACGCAGAACCGCCTGCGCGAGAAAACTTTTCTCTCGACCCACGGCTTCCCCGTCACCAATTTTCGACACGTCAACTCGCCGGAGAGTTTGCGCGCGGCGCTCGAAGAGATTGGTTATCCTGCGGTGCTCAAGACCGCGGGCTTCGGCTACGACGGCAAGGGACAGGTGAAGATTGACTCAGCCGAAGAGGCCGGGCGCGTTGCCGACGCCCTTCAGGGACGCGAGTGCGTGCTCGAAGCTTTCGTTGACTTCGAGCGCGAGGTCTCTGTCGTCGGCGCGCGCACGGTTGCGGGCGAGTTCACTCACTACGGCGTCATCGAGAACCAGCACCGCTGCCACATACTCGACCTTTCAATCGCGCCCGCGCGCGTCTCCGACTCGACCGCGCGCGAGGCGGTCGAGATCACGCACGCCATTCTCGAAGCGCTCGACGTGGTCGGCGTCATGTGCGTCGAGTTTTTCCTGACGCGCGACGGGCGTCTGCTCGTCAACGAACTCGCTCCGCGCCCGCACAACTCAGGCCACCTGACAGTTGACGCCTGCCTGACGAGCCAGTTCGAGCAGCAGTTGCGGGCCGTCTGCGGGCTGCCGCTCGGCTCGACCGAGTTCGTGCGCCCCGCGGCGATGGCGAACCTGCTCGGCGACCTCTGGCAAACGGGCGAGCCGGACTGGCGCGCGGCGCTCGCGCGCCCGAACGTGAAGCTCCATCTCTACGGCAAATCCGAGCCGCGCGTCGGGCGCAAGATGGGACACATCACGGCGCTCGCCTCGACCGCGGAAGAGGCCGCGCGCGACGCACTCGCCGCGCGCGAAGCCCTCACACGGCTCGCCGCCGACGTTCGAGGAAGCGCGTGAGAGCGTCGCACATCTCGTCGAACGAGTCGGCGCAAAACAGCACCGGCTGAAATCGCGTCGGGTCGTACTCCGTCCGCATCGCCTCCTCCGGGTCGAGCGGTCGAAGCTCGGCGCGGCTCATCGCCTCAAGCTCGCCCGCCGAAGAGAGCAGCCCCGTCCCGTAAGCCTTCACCTCCCCGCCCTCACGCACGACTCCGAACTCGACCGTGAACCAATAGACGCGCGACAACCGATCCAAATCCTCGTCGGAAGTCGCGGCACGCACGGCCTCGCCGAACAGACGGTTGAGTTGGGCGAGCCGCGGACTGGCGAGCGTCATCGCGTGGCCCAGCACTTCATGAACCACGTCCGGCTCCGGCGTGTAGAACGGCGTCGAGTGATGCCTGATGTACTGCGTGCACAGGAAAACTCCGTCGGCCAGCGATTCCAGAAAGACGCGCGGCGCGACGAGTCCGGCGACGGGTTCGAGCCGGAAGCCGCTTATCTCGCGGACGCGCCCGGAGACTTCGCCGAGCTGCGGGATGCGCTCGCGCGGGAGAGCCAATCGCCGCGCGGCTTCGAGGTACTCGGCGCAGGCGTGCGCGCGGTGCGCGGGTTCGAGCGCGTCGCGGATCGTGCGCCAGAGCGCATTCTCTTCTTCGGTGTAAGGCGCTTCGGGGACGGGCGTGCCGGGTTCGTACCGGAGCGCGATCTCCGCGATGCGGTTTCGCCGCGCGTGATACTCCGCGTCGCGGAAGCCCGGATGGTCCGGGTCGAGTCGGACGATTGCGTTGCGGCCAGCGACACGCTCGCCTGCTTCGCCCGCTTCGGCATCTGATTCGCACGCCTCGGCTGCGACCATCCGCGCGTCAACGTGGTCGAGTAACAACTGCCTGCCCTCGGTCGTTAGCATCTGAACCTCCCCTCGGCGCGCCCTCTGTAAAAGACGCGCACAAAAAAACCGGCCACCGAATCCTCCGCGTCGGAAGGTTCGGTGGCCGGTAAACTTTTTGAGCCGTCTTCGGCGCTCGTTCTAGGTGACGACGAAGCGCCCGCCGAAGCCTTTACCGCCCAGC
>DASRCS010000096.1:0-4618 GCA_035652995.1 Pyrinomonadaceae bacterium | reverse complement strand
CACACGCCCCTCAAACGTGCGCGTCTACCAGTTCCGCCACTTCCGCGAGTGGGCTTTCAAATCGAGACTAACAACATTCGCGACGCCGTTCAAGCCGGAGTCGCCGGAGGCTTCTGCCTGCCGCTACTTCGCCGGACTCGGCTTTGATTCGGGACTCGCCGCCTGAGTTGCAGGCGCGTTCCCGCCGTTCGCCGGAGCCGCCGCGCCGTTGTCCTGAGTAGTCGCCGCGGGCGAAGCCGCGGTCTGCGCGGGCGCGTTCTGCTGCGCCGGAGTCGCCGCGGGCGTCGGCTTAGCCTTCGCGCCCTCCATCAGCGAGCGCTGGCCGCCGACGCCCATGCCGAGCAGGAGCGCGACGAGCATGAAGACGGCAGCCGCGCCGATGGTGATCTTCGCGAGGATGGTCTGCGTCCCGCGCGGGCCGAAGGCCGTGCTCGAAACCGAACTCGTAAAGAGCGCGCCCGCGTCGGCCTTGCCCGGCTGCAAGAGCACCGAGACGATCAGCACGATGCAGGCGAGAATAAAGAGCGTGTATAAAATGACGGTTAACAAAACTTCAAACCTCGAATCTGTTTATCTTTCGTAGTTGACTATCTTCGCGAACGACCCGGCGTCGAGGCTCGCGCCGCCGACGAGTGCGCCGTCAACGTCCGGCTGTTTCATCAGTCCGGCGATGTTGTCGGGCTTGACCGAGCCGCCGTAGAGGATTCGGAGATTGCCCGCGGCCTCTTGCGAGAACCTCTCCGCGAAAACGCGCCGGACAAACGCATGCATCTCCTGCGCTTGCTCCGGCGTCGCGGTTCGCCCGGTGCCGATGGCCCAGACGGGTTCGTAAGCGATCATGATACGGTCGAGGTCTGAGGCTGTCAAATCACGCAGCCCGCCTTCCAACTGGCCGCGCACGACCGACTCCGCCGTGTTCGACTCGCGCTGCTCCAGCGTCTCGCCGACGCACATGATGACGGTCAGGCCGGCGGCGAGCGCGGCCTGCGCCTTCCTGTTCACGAACGAATCGGTCTCGTGGTAAAACTGCCGCCGCTCGGAGTGGCCGACGATGACGTGCGACGCGCCCGCGTCTTTGAGCATGTCCGCGGCGACCTCGCCCGTGTGCGCGCCGTGCTTCGACTCGGTCGAGCAGTCCTGCCCGGCGACGTGTATGTTCGAGCCTTCGAGCCTGTCTGCCACCGTCTTGATCGCCGTGAATGGCGGCGCGACGACGACCTCGCAGTGGTTCGCGTTCGCGACCAGCGGCTTCAACTCCAAAACGGTCGCCACCGCGTCGGCGATCAGTTTGTACATCTTCCAGTTTCCGGCGATGACGGGTTTACGCATAAAAGCAGTGGTCAGAAGTCAGGAGTCAGGACTCAGAATAAAACGGTCGCCGCCGCTTCATTCTGAATTCTGACTCCTGACTTCTGAATTCTTGTCGTTGAGCGCCGCGACGCCGGGCAGTTCGTCCCCGGCGAGGAATTCGAGGGTCGCGCCGCCGCCGGTCGAGATGTGTGTGATTTTGTCGGCGACGCCGGCCTGATGAATCGCGGCGACCGAGTCGCCGCCGCCGACGATGACGGTCGCGCCGTGATCCGCCGCCCCGGCGACGGCGCGTGCGACGCCGATTGTGCCCTCATCAAATCCCTTCTCCTCGAAGACGCCCATCGGGCCGTTCCAGATGATCGTCTTTGCATCCTTGATCTCGTCGGCGAAGAGCGCGACCGTCTCCTTGCCGATGTCGAGTCCGACCTGGCCGATGTTCGTGAACTCGACGGGGATCGTCTTGCGGCTGTGCAGCGGGTCGTAGCTGTCAACGACCTGATGGTCGGTCGGCAACACCAGCTTGACGCCTTCGGCCTCGGCGCGTGTTTTGATCTCGCGCGCGGTGTCGAGCTTGTCGTCTTCGACGAGCGACTTCCCCGTGGTGAAGCCCTCGGCCTTGAAGAACGTGTAGGCCATCGCGCCGCCGATGAGAATCTTGTCAACGCGGCGGGTGATGAGCGAGTTGATGACGGGAATCTTGTCCGAGACCTTCGCGCCGCCGAGTATCGCGACGAACGGGCGCTCCGGGTTGTCGAGCGCGCGACCGAGGTACTCAAGCTCCTTCTCCATCAGAAGCCCGGCGGCGGATTTCTCGACGTGCTTCGTGATGCCCGCGGTCGAGGCGTGCGCGCGGTGCGCGGTGCCGAACGCGTCGTTGACGTAGAGGTCGCAGAGGCTCGCCAACTCGGCGGCGAAAGCGTCGTCGTTCTTCTCTTCTTCCTTGTGGAAGCGGAGGTTTTCCAGAAGCAGAACGTCGCCGTCCTTTAACTGTCCGACCTTCTCCTTTGCCGCTTCACCGACGCAATCGTCCGCGAAAGCGACAGGCTTTCCGAGCAGTTCCGACAGGTGTTCGGCCACGGGCCGCAGGCTGTACTTCTCGACGCGCTCGCCCTTAGGTCGCCCCAGGTGCGACGCGAGGATGACGCGCGCGCCGTGCTCGACGGCGTATTGAATCGTCGGCAGCGCGGCGCGGATGCGCGTGTCGTCTTCGACCCTGCCGTCCTTGATCGGCACGTTGAAGTCAACGCGAACGAAGACGCGCTTGCCCTTCAGGTCGAGGTCTTTGATGGAAAGCTTACTCATGGATTTTAGATTTTGGTTTTAGATTTTGGATTGGTGCGACGCCGAGACTCGGCGACTGATTCGGAAGGCGCGACTCACTTCACGCGCTTAATCCGAAATCCGAAATCTAAAATCCAAAATCGTCACAGTCCTTTTCCGGCGATGAACTTGATCAGGTCGCGGACGCGGCAGGAATAGCCCCACTCGTTGTCGTACCACGAGAGAACCTTGACGAGGTTGCCGCCGATGACTTTGGTGTAGTCGGCGTCAACGATTGAAGAGTTGTCGTTCTTGCGGAAGTCAACGGAGACGAGCGGTTCGGTGGAAAACGCGAGGATGCCGCGCAGCTCTTCGTTGGCCGCGTTCTTGAGCGCCGTGTTGACCTCGTCGGTCGTCGTCTCGCGCTCGACATCCATCACCACGTCAATGAGCGAGACGTTCGGCGTCGGCACGCGCACAGAGATGCCGTCGAACTTGCCCTTGAGTTCGGGCAGGACGAGCGCGACGGCCTTGGCCGCACCCGTCGAGGTCGGGATCATCGAGAGCGCGGCGGCGCGCGCGCGCCTCAAGTCCTTGTGCGGCAGGTCAAGCAGTTGCTGGTCGTTCGTGTACGAGTGAATCGTCGTCATCTGCGCCGACTTGATGCCGAAGTTTTCGTGAATCACTTTGGCGACGGGCGCGAGGCAGTTGGTCGTGCAGGAGGCGTTCGAGATGATGTTGTGCGCCGCGGGGTCGTAGGCCGATTCGTTGACGCCGAGGACGATGGTGATGTCCTCGTTCTTCGCCGGCGCGCTGATGATGACTTTCTTGACGGGGCCGCGCAGGTGCTTGCGCGCGTCCTCGGCCTTCGTGAAGCGGCCCGTTGACTCGATGACTACTTGCGCGCCGACCGACTCCCAGGGAATCTGCGCCGGGTCTTTTTCGGCGAAGACGCGCAACTCGCTGGCCTCGACGCGAATGCTGTCGTCCGCCGCCCTGATCTCGTGTTCGAGGTTGCCGAGGACGGAGTCGTACTTCAGGAGGTGCGCGAGCGTCGTGGTGTCCGTGATGTCGTTGACCGCGACGAACTCGATTTCGGGGTCGCCGAGCGACGCGCGAAGGATGTTGCGACCGATTCGACCGAAGCCGTTGATGCCGACTTTGATTGCCATTGCTTTGGAGTCTCCTAGCGGTGCTTTTGTTTAGCCTGCGCGCGGCGGCGAGCCTGTTGGCTCGTCCGCTGGCGGGGGAACAACGGGCCGTTTTTCTTGAACGCTTGCGCCTTGTCGAGCGTCACGGCCTGCCCTCAAAAGGTGAAAGATAATCCCCGCTGTCCGCAATGTCAAACCGACTGCTTTCTCACGAAATGACGAGCAACACGCGGCCTCCCGAACGTCGTCAAAGGCTTTTTAAGTCTGAGGCGCAGGCGGCTTAAATGTATGTTTTTGAAACCGCGCCCGCGCACGAGACGTAGTACGCACAGGTCTGCGGCGGCGATATTCAAAGGCTTTCGGGAGCGTCGCGGCCTGCGGTTTGCAACCCCGATTCGACGAGAACGGTTTGAACTTTATATTTCCGTCGCGCTACTCTAGCGCATCACCCCCGGAAGATTTCCGACAGAAGATTTTAGGTAGAGAAAATGCCCAAACAAGATCGCTCTAATCAATCCGCGCCGGGCGTCGCCACGTCGCTCCCCGCGGCCTGCCTCTCCGCGTTTCTCATTTTCGGGAATGCGGTGTCCGCTTTTGGGAACACGACCGCCAAAGCGAATCCGCGCGACAAGGCTTCCGCCGCGAAGACCGCGGACGCGAACAAGCGCAAAGAGACTTCCGACCGCGCCGCGACCGGCGACAAGAACGGCTCGGCGGAGACGAAGAACGCTTCGACTAACGATTCGGCGAAGACCGCGAAGGCCGACGCGCGCAAGCCCGCCTACACGATGATAGGCGACCCGTTCCTCGTCGCGGCGACGGCTGCGCCGCAGTCGCAGCCGTCGCCGCGCACCCCGCCGGGCACGCAGTCGCAGACGCCCGCGCAGACGGACGCG
>DASRCS010000095.1:0-18882 GCA_035652995.1 Pyrinomonadaceae bacterium | reverse complement strand
TTTTCAATCTGAGTTCGATCTTCGAGAAGGTGACGCAGCCGCAACTGATGGACGCGCAGAGGACGCTGAACGCGCTGGCCGGCGTCAACCTCTCCGCGCCCGAAGCGCGCGAACTCCTGCCGCGGGTCGGCGAGCACAAGTGGTATCTGAGCGAGAGGCTCGGTCGCGACGTGGGCTGGCGTGTCGCCGCCGCCGACTACTTCGAGAACGTCAGGCCGCGCCGCGCCGCCGACTCATTCCGCAGGAACCGCGAGGCGTCGCCCGCGCGCCTGCCGATGATGCGACCGCTCATCGGATGAGCGTCGAAATAACTTAAAGCCTTCGTGCTTCCCCGCCGCGCCGAGAAGCGGCGGAGACGCACGAAGGCTAATCACGAAACGGACGGGCCGCCGCATCATGTTTGCGGCGGCCCGTTTGCTTTCGCTCACGCCCGCAATCTGACGCCGAGGGACGAGTTGCTTCAACACGAAAAAGGCCGACGAGGGGCGCGAGACAATCGTCGGCATTTGCGACTCGCGCGAAATGTTGTATCTTGCGCCTGAGTAGCGTTCAACTCATCCCTTTGACTCGAAACAAGGATCAATCAGCCATGCGGAAAATTGCGGCCACGTGTGCCCTGCTCGCCTTATTCATTCTCCCGTCATCCGTTCGACTCGACGCCAACCCGAGGCCGGGCAACACCGCCGACTTCGACAGCGGCTGGCGCTTCCACCTCGGCGATGTCGCGGGCGGGCAAGACCCGCAGTTGGACGACTCGCAGTGGCGCGCGCTGGACTTGCCCCACGACTGGAGCATCGAGGGCGAGTTCAGCGAGAAGAACCCGGCCACGCCCGGAGGCGGCGCGCTGCCCGGAGGCGTCGGCTGGTACCGCAAGACGTTCACGCTGCCGGCCTCGGCCAGAGGCGAGTCGGTCTTCGTCGAGTTCGACGGCGTCTATCGCAACAGCGAGGTCTGGATCAACGGCCACTACCTCGGCAAGCGGCCTTACGGGTACAGCTCGTTCGAGTACGAGCTGACGCCTTACGCCAACTACGGCGGCCAGAGAAACTTGATCGCCGTCCGCGTTGACAACTCGCAGCAGCCGAACTCGCGCTGGTACTCCGGCTCAGGCATCTACCGCAACGTCTGGCTGACGACCGTTGACAAAATTCACGTCGAGCACTGGGGCACATACGTCACGACGCCGCGGGTGAGCGACGACGCGGCGACCGTCCAGATCAGGACGAAGGTCAGGAACGATTCGCCGAACGCTCAAGGGGTCGTGTTGCGGACGATTGTCTATGACGCGTCGGGCAAGCCGGTCGCGCGGACGGAATCGAAAGCGGAGGCGGCGCAGGGCGCGGCCACGGAAGTCAGTCAGGAGTTGACGTTGAGCCGGCCCGCCCTTTGGTCGCCCGAGAGTCCTTATCTGTACAAGGCCGTCTCGGAGATCGTGCGCGACGGCAGGGTCGCAGACCGTTACGAGACGCCCTTCGGCGTCCGCTACTTCGTCTTCGACCGCGAGCGCGGTTTCATCCTCAACGGCAAGCCGCTGAAGATCAGGGGCGTCTGCGACCACCACGACCTTGGCAGTCTCGGCGCGGCGGTGAACACGCGCGCCATCGAGCGTCAGCTCGAAATGCTGAAGGCGATGGGCGTCAACGCCCTGCGTACCTCGCACAACCCGCCCGCGCCCGAACTGCTCGACCTGTGCGACCACATGGGCATCCTCGTGATGGACGAGGCGTTCGACATGTGGAAGAAACAGAAAACCGATTTCGACTATCACCTCGACTGGGACGAGTGGCACCGGCGCGACCTCGAAGACATGGTGCTGCGCGACCGCAACCACCCGAGCGTCATCATCTGGAGCATCGGGAACGAGATCGTCGAGCAGTGGGGCAAAGACCCTTCGGGCGGAACAATCGCGAGGGAGTTGGCGGGAATCGTCAAAGGCTTGGATCAGACACGACCCGTAACGTCGGCCTGCAACGACGCGAGCACGGACAACAACATCATCCAGTCGGGCGCGCTCGACCTCGTCGGCATCAACTACTCGCTCAATAAAATTCCCGACCTGCCGAAGATGTTTCCGGGCCAGAAGTTCATCGGCTCGGAGACGACCTCGGCGCTCGCCACGCGCGGCAGCTACGACATGCCTTCCGACGTGATTCGACGCTGGCCCGTGCGCTGGGATCAGCCATTCAAAGACGGGAACCCCGACTACTCCTGCTCGTCATACGACAATTGCAGCGCCCCTTGGGGTTCGACGCACGAGGAAGGCTGGAAGGCAGTCAGGAAGTACGACAACTTCTCAGGCATGTTCATCTGGACGGGCTGGGACTACCTCGGCGAGCCGACGCCGTACTGGTGGCCCGCGCGCAGCTCCTACTTCGGCATCATAGACCTCGCGGGCTTCCCGAAGGACGCGTTTTATATGTACCAGAGCGAATGGACGAAGAAGCCCGTGCTTCACCTGTTCCCGCACTGGAACTGGAAGCCGGGCCAGACCGTTGACGTGTGGGCCTACTTCAACACCGAAGAGGTCGAGCTGTTCCTCAACGGCAAATCGCTCGGCACGCGGCGGAAGACGGGCGATGACCTACACGTCATGTGGCGCGTCCCGTTCGAGCCGGGGACGCTGCGCGCCGTCGCACGCACCGGCGGCAAGACGGTGCTGACCGAAGAAGTCCGCACCGCAGGCAAGCCCGCGCGCATCGTCCTCACTCCCGACCGCGGCAGAATCAAGGCGGACGGCAGCGACCTCTCTTTCGTCACCGTCAAGGTCGTTGACGAGAACGGCACGTTGGTTCCATCCGCCGACAACCTCGTCAAATTCCAACTGGACGGCGACGGGACGATTGCCGGCGTGGACAACGGCAGCCAGACGAGCCACGAGCCTTTCAAGGCCGACTACCGCAAGGCGTTTCACGGGATGTGCCTCGCCATCGTCCGCTCGAAGGCGAAGGCCGGCAGGATAACTCTGCGCGCGACCTCCGACGGCCTGCGCGCCGCCTCGACGGTGATCGAAGTCAGGTGAACTGAATCAAGAGCGGCGTGGCGGCCTGCAAGGTCTGTTCATGCTTCGGCGAACCTGACGAATTCACTTCGCCGACTCCGCGCCGCCACGCACGCAAGCCCTGAGACAAGAGATGCCGAAACAAACAACACGACGCGAATTCTTGCAGGCCGTGGGCACGGGCGCGCTCGGCCTCGCGCTCGCGGGCGGGTCAGCCGCCGCGAGTGAGGCGAGGCCGCGCGAACTGCCCTTCTACGTCGGCACGTACACGGACGGCAAGAGTAAGAGCGAGGGCATGTACCTCTACAGCCTGCAACTCTCTTCCGGCGAGTTGCGAAAGGTTGGCGTCACCAGCAGCGTGGTCAATCCTTCGTACCTCGCGCTCGACCGTGGCCGGCGTTTCCTCTACGCCGTGAACGAGGTGGAGGAGTTTCGCGGCCAGAAGGGCGGTGCCCTGAGCGCCTTCGCCGTCGAACAGAAGACGGGCGCGCTGCGCTTCATCAACCAGCAGCCCTCGCTCGGCGGCTCGCCCTGCTACGTCACCGTCGCAAACGACGGTCGCTTCGTGCTGGTCGCGAACTACGTCGGCGGCAACGTCGCCGTGCTTCCCGTGCGCGGCGACGGCAGTCTCGGCGAGGCCGTTGACTTGCAGCAGCACCGGGGCGCGTCCGGCGTCAACCCGGAAAGGCAGGAGGCCCCGCACGCGCACTGCATCGTGCTCGACTCGTCGAACCGCCACGCCTACTCGTGCGACCTCGGCGCGGACAAGGTGTTGATCTACCGCTTCGACGCGCGCACCGGAAAACTCACGCCCGCGCCGATGCCCTTCGCGCAAGTGAAGCCGGGCGCGGGGCCGCGCCACTTTACTTTCGACCCGCGCTCGCGCTTCGCATACGTGATGAACGAACTCGGCGCGACCGTGACCGCCTTCGCTTACGACCCGGCGACGGGCGCGCTCAGCGAGGTCGAGAGCGTGCCGACTCTGCCCGCGGACTTCCGCGAGGCGAACACGAGCGCCGACATACACGTCTCGCCCGACGGTCGTTTCCTCTACTGCTCGAACCGCGGGCACGACCACGTCGCCGCCTTCGCCGTTGACGCGCGCACGGGTCGCCTGAGCTTCGTCGCCGACGAGCCGACGCGCGGGCGCACTCCGCGCAACTTCGCGATTGACCCGACGGGCGAGTTCCTTCTGGTCGCGAATCAGGAATCGGACACGATAACGACCTTCCGGCGTGACTCGCGCACGGGCCGTCTCACCTTCACGGGACACAGCGCCGACGTGCCGTCACCCGTCTGCCTGAAGTTCGTCGCGCCGCGCGCCTGACGTGCGGAAGCGCGCGCCTTCTTCAACAGGCAGAGCCACGAGCGCGCCTTTCAAACCTCACGAGCCTCGGCTAGCGCGAAGGCTTGTGCCGCGTCTTCTCGCCCTTGACGAAGAGGCCGCGCTGCCTGTCCCACGCGAGCGCGACCGAGTCGAACTGCCGCTTCTCGTAAACCGGCGTCGCGTTCAACTCGTCAGTGTCTATGTAGGGCGTGTAGCAGACCTCGCGCGCGACGGTGCCCTTGCGCGGCCACTCGACCGTGATGCCGTTTTTGCCCTTCATGAACTGCCGCAGTTGCGGGCGCGGGAGCGGCTGGTCGCCCCAGCAGTCGGCGAAGAACTCCATCGGCGGGAGGAATTTTGCGGAAGGCTGCTGCGTGTAGTGACCGCCGGAGAGCGTGAAGAAGTAGTCGTTCCTGTAGGGGTAGTCGTCCGGCGTGTTGCGGTCGCCGAACTCCAAGACGACGAGCCGCGAGCCGTCGGCCATGTTGAAGTACGTGACGAGGATGAAGTATTGCGGGTCGCCCTCCGGAGTTCCGCCGCCATCTTCGTCGAAGCCTGCGAGGACGTAGCCGCCCTGCGTGTCGAGGACGTTCTCGTGCTTGCCGAACTCCGTGCGCGCGAGCAGTTCGCGACGCGCATCGGCGGTCTTGAAGTGGCGCGCGAAGGCGTCTCCGTCCTGCAAAGTGTAGTCGCCCGCCGCCGCGCCGCTCTCGACGTTCGCCGGGTACGGCACGGACAGGAAGACTTCGCGGATGTCGCCCGAAGGCGCGGCAGCTTGCGCCCCGGCGGCGGACGGCGAGCCTGCGCGCGTCGCGAACGCACAGCAGACGAGCAACGACAGAAGAATCGCGGCGTGTTTTATCCTCATCAATCTTTCCGGCCCGGCGTGTTTTGGACTTGAGCGTTTATTCTTCGGCATGTGGCCGGAGAGCGCGACGATAACTTAACGGCACGAGTCCGGCAAGGTCGCACGTCTTCGGCGGCCCGGAGTCGGATGAGGCAAAGGGCGTTCTAAAAAGATTGAAACGCGGGCGGCTTGGTGCTATTTTTCAGGCGACAACTCCCCGCAACGGCTTCCGCGCTAACGTCAAGGAGAGAATTCCATGTCGCGTACCCGCCTGCTCGGTCTGCTTTGCCTGACGTTCCTTCTCGCCGCCGACGCCTTCGGCCAGACGCAGCGACAGGTCGCGCCCGTGCCGGGCGACCCGCTTGAGTTGGCCGCAGTCCCGGCCCGCGTCGTTGACGCGCCGGATGAGCGCGCGTCGCTCCTGTCGCTCGTCGAGCGCGCGCGGCAGAACAACAACCTGCACGCGCCGGGCGGAGCGCCCTACGAACTCAAGGTCTCGTTCAACGCGATGGGCCAGACGCCTTACAGCGGCGTCGGCGAGTTGTCGGAGACGTGGGCCGCGCCGGGGATGTGGCGCTGGTCGGAGCGCCTCGGCTCTTACGCGCAGGAGCGCGTCTTCAAAGGCGGCGTCGCCTACGACACAGACCCGCAGGCGTACCAGCCGCTCCGCCTTCAGATGATTCGGCAGGCGATCTTCTGGCCCGTCGCCGGCCAGCTCGCGAACAGCCGCCTCCGCGTCGCGCAGGCAGAGTGGCAGGGCAGGCCAGTCACCTGCGTGCTGGTCTCGGCGGGGAGGCCGCGCGACGACTCGACGCAGGGGCGACGCTGGGAGGAGGAAGAGTTCTGCGTGGATCAGCAGACGGGATTGCTTCAGACCTACTCGGTCGCGCCGGGGCTTTACAACGTTTACGACTACGGCAACGCCTTGCAGTTCCACGGCCACACGCTGGCGCGTCAGTTCTCCATCGTCGAGAACGGCAGCACGGTCGTGCAGGCGCAGATCGAAAGCCTCTCAGACCTCGGCGCGGTGGACGCGGGCGCGTTCACTCCGGCCCAGGGGATGCGCGGCCCCGGCGCGATCATCAGGGAGCCTCTGCGATTCCCGCAAATCGTCAGGGGCAGCGCCGCCGTGCCGCCGGGGACGATTCAACCCGTCGTCGTGCTCGCCGCGCTCGACACGACCGGCAAGGTTCTGGAAGCCGAGGCGCTGCAAACCTCCGACCCCGCGCTGAGCGACGAGGCGCTGCGCCTCGTGAAGAGCACGAACTACGGCCCGGCGCGCGGGGCCGTGCCGCTCCAGCGCGAATTCTTCATCAGGGTGCAGTTCACCGCGGGCCAGTAACGCGTGGAAGGGCGAACGACCGTGCAGTGTGCCGTTCGGCTTCGACCCCGCGCGCCGTCAGCGCGGCAGACGAACTCTTATCCGACGATAGCTGAAAGCCGATGAGCGGATGCGTTCAAGGCTTGGCGCTCGTGCCGCCCGATGCCTGCGACTGCGCGAAAGGCAGTTGGTAGTCAACGAGGCTCTGGCACGGCTTCAACTCCACGTCCGTCTTCGCGCCCTCCGCCGCGCGCCGCAGCGACGCGCGTTCTTCTCTTCCTTCGACCGAACGCAACCAGCCTTCGACCCGGCCTTCGCGACCGACGGGCGCGCGCGCGAGCGCGTGGTAGATTCCGGGCGCGACGTTGTCGAACGAGAAGCCGCCGTCGCCGTCGAGCGGGGCGGCGTAGAAGCGCAGGACGTTGTCGGGCTGCTCCCTCTCCGCCGGGACGAGATAGACGAACAGGCCGGCGGAAGGCGATGAGCCTCCGGCTGCGCCGACGTGTCCGCGCAAAGAGGCCGCGCCTTCGGCGACTGTGACCGTCAGGTTCGTGAGGTGACTCCCGAACCTGAGCGAGACGCCGTCGCGCGCGGCGTCAATCGTCCGCGCGGCGGTCGGACTCGGCTGCTGAGGTCTGGGCGTCGTCTGCGCCGAGGGAGTCTGCGGAAGCGTTATCGCGCGAACGTACCAATACTTCGCGTTGAAGCTCGTGCCGAAGTGGTACTGGCCCGGCCCGAGGTTGTTGAGGAGGAAGCCGCCTTCATGGCCGGGCGCGGCAGCCGCCGAAGAGAACTGCGGCGGGGGCGGAGGCTCCTTCGAGTTCTGATTCGCGTCGCGCCGCGCCGCGACGAATATCTCCTCGAAGCGTGGTTGCGGTTTGTCCTTGCACTCCGGCGCGGCTGACGGTTCCAACACGACGCGACCGGCGACGGAAGCCAGCGGGTCGGTGCCCACGACGAGGCCGCCGACGTTCTGGCCGCTGACGACGACGCGCACGGGTCGCGAGATGGCCGCGCCCCCGACGCCCAAGCTCGTCTGCGCGGTCAACTCGTACTCGCCGTCGGCCACGCCGTAGAAGGCGAAGGCCGCGCCGCGCGTCGTCGTGGTCGAGACGACTTCGCCGCCGTGCCTTGCGCGCGCGAGCGTGACGACCGAGAAAGTGTAACCGCCCTTCGACGCCGCCGAAGACTTCACGACGCCGCCGACCGAGTGGCCGCGCTCGCCGCGATACTTGATGTCCACGTTGTCGATCTCGGCGCCTTCGGTGACGATGTACTCCGAAGCGGTATCTCTCGACGAAGAGGGCGCGAACGTGGGGGCGTCGCGGTCGTGGAGCGCGGTCGCCACACCGCCGCCGCCCGGCCCGCCGAATCCGCCGCCGAAACCTCCGAAGCCTCCGCGCCCGCCGCGAAAGCCGCCGGGGCCTCCGCCCGCGCCGCCGCCAGCACCGCCCGCGCCAGCGCCGTTGTCTCTGCCGCCAGCCGAGACGACGTAAGCTCCGGGCGCGAGTCCGTAGAGTCGGAAGACGCCGCGGTCATCGGTCAGGCGCTCGACCGGCGCGACGCCCGTCGCGGGCTTGCCGTCGGCGTCGCGGATCATCTGCGCGCGCACGCGCACGGCGACGACAGGCTCGCCCTCCGCGTCCGAGACCGTGCCGTTGACGACGCCGCCCTTGATCATCGTGACCTTGACCGAGTCGCCGACGTAGTGAAGCTCAGCCGGCGTAGTCGTCGGGTCAAGTTTGAGCGGAACGTATGAAGGCGCGGTTGCCGTGACGACATAGACGCCGGGTTCGAGTCCGGCGAAGACGAACGTGCCGTCGGTTGCCGCTGGGATGGGGCGCGGCGGGGCGATGGAGTTCAGCTTCGACAGAGAGACGGTCGCGTTGTTGACGGGCTGCCCCGTCTCGGTCACGACCTGGCCCGTGATGGCGTTCGAGCTTGTCTTGCTCGGCGGCGAGTTGTCCGTCTGCCCGTCCGCGGTCTGCGCCGCGACGTTTGCGCAGAGCGCGGCGCAGACGGCGAACGTCAAAGCCAAAGTTCGGAGGGCGGAGGAAGAAAGCTTGTCGTTCATTTTCGGTTCGAGTCCGCGTTGGTCAACGCACGTCGCTCGTTGCGGACGAGAGTCATGGCGTCGTGGGCGGCGGCGTGGGAGTCGGCGGCGCTTGGTTCTGTCCGAGGTCGAGGACGGCTGTGACGTTCGAGACCTGACCTTCGTTGACGATCACCTGCTGTTGCGTCGAGACGGGCGGCTGTTGCGTCTGCTGACGCTGACCACGCCGACCGGCCTGCGGGTTGAAGACCGTGACGGTCAGGTTGTAGCTGCCCGCCGGGACGTTCTCGATGATGAAGTTGCCGCGGCTGTCAACGTTGGCGGCTCCGAGGTTCGCGCCGCGCCCCTGCGCCTGTTGGCCCGACGGAGTCAGCCGAGCGAAGACGCGCGCGCCCGGCTGAAGCGTGCCGTTCTGAAACTTGACCGTGCCCTCGACCGTGCCGTCGGCGTAAGCCGCGACGAGCCGCACGCCGCCCACCTGGTCGCCGAGGTTGAGCGGGATGCCGCGCGGCTCTTGCACGCCGTTCAGTTCGGTACGCAGAAGCTTGAACGCTCCCTGCAAGGTTGCGTCCTGCGGCATGAGCGAAAGCCTCGCGTTGCCGGCGGGCAGTCCAGAAAATTGAAAACTGCCGTCGGGGTTGAGCGGCACGGTCTGCATGGACGCGGCGTTGGCGGCGTTGCCGCTGCCCTGCACGAATATCTGCACCTGAAACTGCATCAGCTCCGAAAGGATCGAAGGGTCCTGGTTGCCGTCGAGCGCGACGAATCCCGTGAGGCTCGCGCCGCTGACCGCTTGAACGATGACGCCGGTCACGTCTTGATTGATCACCTGGAAGGACGACGACTGTCCCGACATCCCGTTGCTCGTCTGCGGCGAGAGCGAAATCATGTAGCTGCCCGCCGGGACGTTGTCTATGCGGAACTGCCCCGCGGTGTCGGAGAAGACGGGAAGATTCATCAGCCCCATCGCCCTCTGGCGGTTGCCTCCGCCCGCGAGCACGCTCAAAGTGAACCCGACGTTCGGCACCGGCGCGTTCGTGCTCTTGTCAATCACCTGCCCCGAAACCGAATACTCGTCAACCGTGTTGCCGACGGTGATGTCAACACCCTTCGTCTCGTCGCCCTCGGCGACTTCGACGACGGTCGCGCCTGACGAGTCGGCGGCGTCCGGGTAGAAGGTCTGCTTGTAAGCCTGCTGGCCCATGACGGTCGAGTAGGCTGTGAGCCGCTGCTGCGCGCCGACCGAGACGTAGTAGCGCCCGGCGGGGACGCCGTAGATTCGATAGACGCCGCGGTCGTCCGTGCGCGCGCTGCCGCCCGCGAAACCGCCGAAGCCTCCGCCGCCACCGCCGAAGCCGCCCGGCCCCGCCGTCTGGTCTGCGCTCTGAAGAGTGACCGGCTGCTCGATGACGGGGTTGCCCGCCGTGTCCAGAACCTTGCCCGTCACGACGCCGCCGCGCACGAGCGAGAAATCAATTCCGTCAACCGTCTCGCCGCCCATGATGACGACGGGGTCGCGCGCGAACGTGGCGCGGCCCGCGCCCGGCACGACGTACACGGGCGCGACCGGCGCGACGACGTAGCTGCCAACGGGTATGTCCGTGATGCGGTAGTTCCCTTCCGTATCAGTCTTGGCCTGCGGCAAGTCCTGCCCCTGCGCGCCGAAGCCGGTCGAGAGCAGCGTGACGGTCACGTCCGGCAGACCCTTGCCGTGCGCCGTGACGCGGCCCGCGATGACGCCCGACTTCGTCTTGAACGCCGTCGTCTGCGCGAAGGCGGCGTGCGCGCAGGAAGTGAGCGCGAGAATGATTGCTGCTGAACGTGCGTACTTCATCGTGCCTGCTCCCGACTTTAACGATTCGTCCTGATTCGTCTAAAGAGTTGGCGGCCTTTCGACGCGGCGTCGTCAACCGAAGGTTGTTTGTTGATTAAGCCGCCGGCTAGAACTTTTGACGCGCGAGGCCGCGCCGCGGTTACATTATTTCGCCCTTCCGGTCGGAACAGTCTCGCGCTCGCTCGCCGTCGCGGGTTTCGTGCGGGCGATTTTTTTTCGCCTGGCACTTGCGCCGGACGCTTCATCCGTTGGAATATGCACGCATCCGCCGGCGAACGTTCGTCACCGCCGCAGCAAGGATTGCAGTCGCCTGATCGCCCCGCACACTAAAGCTGCCCTTGATTCGTGAGGAGAAAACTGATGACAAATGTCACGCGCGCACGACTCTGCTCTTCCGCGAAGACGCGGCCCTTCCGCGTGAGTAAGGCATCCGGGCTTACGGCGAAAGCGACTCTTTCGACGCTGCTCTGCTTCGGCGTCATCGCGGCCTCTTCGGCCCGCGCCCTTCCGCAACGAAGGCAGGGCGGGCCGCGCGGCGGTACGGCGACCGAGGCGCGCGGCGAAAACAACCGCGCGCTCGGCGAGCGACTCGACCGGATGGTGGGCGAGCAGGTCGAAAGGCTGAACGTCCCCGGTTACGCCGTCACGGTGATCTACCGCGGCGAGACCGTCTTGCAAAAAGGTTACGGCTTCGCCGACATCGCCTCGCGGCGGCGTCCAGACCCGGAGACGGTCTTCGGCCTTGCCTCGCTGACAAAGTCTTTCACCGGCCTCGCCATCGTCATGCTCGTCGAAAGGCACAAGCTGAGGCTCGACGACGAGCTCGGCAAGTACCTCGACAACCTCTCGCCGGCCTACCAGAAGCTCACCATCAGAGAACTCGCGACGATGACGGCGGGCGTGCCCAGAAGCGTCGCCCCGAATGACCTCACGTGGGAGCAGCAGATCAAGAAGGCGCAGACGCTGCCGCTCGTCTCGAAGCCCGGCTCGGCCTACCTCTACTCGAACCTCAGCTACCGCATACTCGGTGCCGTCATCGAAAAGGTCTCCGGCGAGTCCTACATGGAATTCCTGCGCGAGAACGTCCTCGGCCCGCTCGGCATGAGCGAGACGAAGCGGACGGATCAGACCTTCTCGCAGCCCATCGCCACGCCCTACGCGGTGAGCAACGGGCGACCGACGGCCATCGAGTACAAGAACCCGCGCATCAACTTTTCAGCCGGGATGCTCGCGTCGAACTCGGTTGACCTCGCGAAGTACGCGCAGGCGCTGCTCGCCCGCGACTCGCGGCTACTTTCGCCCGCGGGCTACGACCTCCTTTGGAAACAGCGCTGGGACTTGTCCGGCGGCGGGCCGAACAACTGGGCCTTCGGCTGGCGCTCGACGAAGAAGCAGGGGCACTGGCTCGTCACCTGGAACGGCGGCGACCCCGGCGTGGCGTCGCTCATCGAAATCTACCCGGACGACCAGCTCATCGTCATCGGGCTGGCGAACGCGCACGATCAGGCTTACAGCATCGGTCACAAGGTGTCCGGCGAAGTCCTCGGCATCAACGGCGTGGGCGGAGACGAAGAGGACGAGTCTTCGGACAACTGACCGGCGTCGAATGATTACTCGTGAGGTGAAAGTGTGATGAATGTTAAGGCCCGCCGCAGACTCGTCTTCGCGCTCGCGTTCTTAACGCTTCTCGCGCCGCGCGCCTCCGGCCAGACTGCCTCCGCCGGAGGCGCAGACTTCGCGCGCGCGTATCAGGAATTCAGGACGAACTACCTGAGCGAGCTTCGCAAGGAAGGCTTCGTCGGCTCAAGCTTCTACCTCGTCAGGGACAACAAGGTCGTCGCACGCGAGTTCTACGGGATGCAGGACGCGGAACACAACGTCCCCGTGGACGAGGACACGATTTATCACTGGGCCTCGATCACCAAGACCTTCACCGGCATCGCCATCATGCAACTGCGCGACCGCGGCCTGCTCAAGCTCGACGACCCCATCGTCAAATACGTGCCCGAGCTGAAGGCCGCGCACGACCCCTTCGGCGACATGTCCGAGATCACCATCAGGCAGTTGATGACGCACAGCGCGGGCTTCCGCAACCCGACCTGGATTTGGCGCGACGACTCGAAGGACTGGCAGCCGTTCGAGCCGCCCGGCTGGAGTCAGCTCGTCGCGATGATGCCTTACACCGAAGTCCTCTTCAAACCCGGAAGCCGCTTCAGCTACTCGAACCCCGGCGTCATCTACCTCGGTCGCGTCATCGAGGTTCTGACGCACGACGACTTCGAGGTTTACATTGACAAGAACATCTTCAAGCCGCTTGAGATGTACCGAAGCTACTTCGACGCGACGCCCTACCACCTTCTCAAGCACCGCTCGCACAGCTACTACGTCCGCGACGGCGTGAGGACGGCGGCGCGCTTCGACGCCGACACCGGCGTCACCGTCTCGAACGGCGGGCTGAACGCGCCGCTCACAGACATGGTCAAATACGTCAACTTCCTGATGGGCGACCCCGCGAAGCAGGAGGTTTACGACGGCGTGCTCAAGCGCTCGTCGCTCGAAGAGATGTGGCAGCCGCAGTTGATCGCGGCGGGCGACTTCACGCAAGGCTGGATGCGCGAAGACACGCACGTCGGACTCTCCTTCTTCGTTGACGACATAGACGGTCGCCGCTACGTCGGTCACAACGGCGACCAGAACGGCTTCAAGGCTTACCTGAGCCTCTGCCCTGCGACGCGCACGGCGAGCATCCTCGCCTTCAACACCGAGACGCGCCCGACCGTGACCGGCCCCGACAACCTTCTCGCGCCCGAGTCGAAGATCGCGCGCAGCGTGCTCGCGCTCTTCAAATCCGTTCCGGCGCGCTGAAGAATTGTCCCGAACGCTCGCAGACGGCTTTTGAAAGAAATGCGCTTCGGTGCGTCACGAATCCGATGAACGTCTTGTTGCTCAGCTACGAAGAAGTCGCCGCGCTCCTGCCGATGGAAGAGTGCATAACGCTCATGCGCGAGGCGCTCGTCGCGCGCGCGCGAGGGCAAGTCCACCAGCCTCTCCGCACTATCGTCCGCCCGCACGAAGCCGCGGGGCTGATGGGCCTCATGCCCGCTTACACGTCCGGCGCACACGCCGCCTTCGGACTCAAAGCCATCTGCGTCTTCCCCGGCAATCCGGCGCGCGGCATGGACGCGCACCAGGGGGCCGTGCTTCTCTTCAGCGCCGAGACGGGCGAGTTGCAGGCGGTCGTCAACGCTTCGGCTGTGACCGAGGTTCGCACGGCGGCGGTCTCCGGCGTCGCGACGCAGGCGCTCGCGCGCGATGACGCTGGCGACCTGGCAATCATCGGCGCGGGCGTGCAGGCCCGCTCGCACGTCGAGGCGATGTCGCACGTCCGGCGCATCAGGCGCTGCCGCGTGGCGAGCCGCCGAATCGAGAACGCGCGCAAGCTGGCCGACGAGTTGCGCGCGAAGTATGAGTTTCCCATCGAGGCGGTCGAGACGGTCGAGGAGGCTCTGCGCGGCGCGGATTTAATCGTGACCGCGACGAGCGCGTCTGAGCCGGTCGTGCGGCGCGAGTGGGTCGCGGCGGGCGCGCACATCAACGCGGTCGGGGCCTGCACGCCGACGGCGCGAGAGTTGGACGCGGCGACGGTCGCGGCGTCGAGCCTCTTCGTTGACAGCGCCGAGTCCGCGACGAACGAGGGCGGCGATTACCTGTGCGCCGTCGCCGAAGGCGTCATCTCGCAGTCGCACATCCGCGCCGAGTTGGGCGACGTGCTTGATGGCACCAAACCGGGAAGGACTTCGGCTGACGAGGTAACGCTCTTCAAGTCTCTCGGCCTTGCCGTCGAAGACCTCGCGGCGGCTGAGTATCTTTACCGCAAGTCCGGGGAGGCCGGCGCGGGAACCTGGGTGAACTTCTGAAATCATCGAGCGCATCGCCGAGCGCAGCGGGCGCGTTTCTCGAAGATGTTTTGAGTCGGTTGTTGAAGGAAGAATTGAGATGACGGATTTGCCGACGCTCGCAGACATCGAAGAGGCCCGGCGAAGGATCGAGGGCGCGGCGATACGGACGCCGCTCGTCCGGCTGGGCGTCTTCGACGCGCCCGCCGAGATTTACCTCAAGCTTGAGAACCTACAGCCCATCGGCTCTTTCAAGATTCGCGGCGCGTCGAACGCGATTGCACGCCTGCCGCGCGAGGCGCTGTCGGAAGGCGTGCTGACCGCGTCCGCCGGCAACATGGCGCAAGGCGTCGCGTGGCGCGCGCGCGAACTCGGAGTACCTTGCACGGTCGTCACGCCTGAGACCGCGCCGGAGACGAAGGTCAAAGCGGTCGAGCGGCTCGGCGGACGCGTCATCAAAGTTCCGTTCGGGGAGTGGTGGCAGGTTTTCGAGAATCGCAGTTACGCCGGCGTCAAAGCGCACTTCATCCACGCCTTCGACGACGTTGACGTGATGGCCGGTAACGGAACCGTCGCGCTCGAAATCCTCGAAGACCTGCCGGACGTTGACGCGATCATCGTCCCCTGGGGCGGCGGCGGACTCGCGTGCGGCATCGCCTCGGCGGTACGCGAACTCAAACCCGGGTGCAAGATATTTGCCGCCGAAGTGGACACGGCAGCGCCCCTCGCCGCCTCGCTCGAAGCAGGCTCGCCGCAGGAAGTCTCGTACCAACCTTCGTTCGTTGACGGCATCGGAAGCCGCGCCGTCTTCCCCGCGATGTTCGAGCGCGCGCGGCGACTTCTCGACGGCTCGCTCGTCGCGAGTCTTGAGCAGGTCGCCGCGGCGCTGAGGCTTCTGGCCGAGCGGAACCGCGTCATCGCCGAAGGCGCGGGCGCGTGCCCCGTCGCCTGCGCGCTCGCCGGAACTGCGGGCGCGGGCAAAGTCGCGTGCGTCGTCTCCGGCGGCAACATTGATCTTTCCAAGCTCTGCGCAATCCTCGACACTGAAACAACTCAGGCTTGAGCGTCGAGCAGGTTGAGTTCACCACCGCAGGCACGGAGGACGCAGAGGTCACACGGAGGATTTCTCCGTGCCCCCTCCGCGTCCTCCGTGCCTCCGTGGTGAACTCAACTCGCTATTCACGCAAGTGAAATTGAAGAGAAGACGCGGGGAACCAGCGAAGCACGAAAAAGGCCGGGCATCACACCCGGCCTTTCGCGCCTTTGTGGTTCTATCGGAAAGACTCTCTATTTCGTCTTGCTCTTCGTCGGTCGCGCGGAGGTCTTCGCCGTGAGCGAGACGCCGCTCTGCGCGTAGCGCGTGCCGATGGTGCGGACGTAAGCTTGCGTCTCGGCGTAGGGCGGGATGCGGTTGCCGTACTTCATCACCGCGCCCTCGCCCGCGTTGTAGCCCGCGAGCGCGAGGTCAACGCGACCGCCGAACATCCTGAGAAGGTCTGACAGGTAGTGCGTGCCGCCCATGATGCTCTGCGCCGGGTCATACGGGTTCGTCACGCCGTAGCGCGCTGCCGTGCCCGGCATCAACTGCATCAGGCCCATCGCGCCGACCGGCGAGGTCGCGCCCGCGCCGAAGCCCGACTCCTGGTGCATCACGCAGAAGACGAGATACGGGTCAACGCTGTAGCGCTTAGCGTAGAGCCGAATCAGCCCGTCAACCTTCACGTTGCCCGTGCTCCAAGCGATGTCGGCGTGCGCGACCGTCGCGTCGCCGAGGACGGGAGCCTCGACCGGCTTGTTGGCGGCGGCGATGCTCGCGTCGGCCTGCGCGATCTGCTTCTGCAAGTCGTCGAGCTTGGCCTGCGCGTCGGTGATCGCCGTGCCGGTCGCCTCGAACTCGACGCGCGAGATGAGGCCGTCGGTGTAGAGGCTCTTCAACTTCTCCTGCTGATCCTTCGCCTTCTGAAGGTCGCTTTCGTAAGGGGCCTTCAGCAGTTCGAGGCTCGCGCGGTAGTCTTGCGCGGCCTTGATGAAGTTCTGGCGGAATTGCTGCAAGTCGTCCGTAGGCGTCGCCTGCTGCGCGGCCTGTTCGGTCTGCGCGGGAGCGGCGGCGGGCTTCTTCGCGCCCTTCGTCTGCGCGCTGGCGGCGACGGAGCAGAAAAGCAGGAGGGCGGAGGCGAAAATCTGGGGAACTCTTTTTTTCATCAATCTACCGGGTCTAAAAAAACGGCGCGAAACAGGTGCGCCGGAGGATGGCTCGAAGTCTTGTACGCGACTCGTGCCGCTCTAGTTTCGTCGGGTTATTATCAAAAAATCAAGCGGGGGGTTCAAATTGGCTCTATCTCAGACGTTTTTCCCGCCCCCTGAGTTGCCCCGCCGCCGGGCCACGGGGCGCGTTTGACCGTTCCGCCTTCTGTTGTAATGTAGCAACTTACGGCGACGCTTCCGACATCAATCGCTCGTGCGAGACGGAGGCCGCGCCGAACAGCTTAAAATGACTGACTTCTCGGACTTTCTCGCGAGCCTGAAATCGCGCCTCGCGTCGGCAGCGAATACGGACGCGCGAAACACAGGCGTGCGCGACTTGAATCCGTCGCCGGACAGCGGCGCAGGCGTTGGCGTAGCCGACTCGAAATTGAGGATAGCGGCGGTCGCGCTCGTGCTGCGCCGGAGGCTCTCGGAGGCGGAGCTTTTGATCATCAAGCGTTCCGTCTCGGAGCGCGACCACTGGTCAGGCCACCTCGCGCTTCCGGGCGGTCGCGCCGAGCCTGAAGACGCGAGCCTTTCGGCGACCGCCGTCAGGGAGACATTCGAGGAGGTCGGCATCAACCTCGGCGCGGGCGGCGCGGTTCTCGGTCGGCTCGCGACCGTCACGCCGCAGAGCAGGCTCGCGCCGCCCGTCTCGGTCACGCCCTTCGTCGCCGTCGCGCCCGCCGAGTACCACGTCCTCGGCGACGGCGAGGCGTCGAAGGAGTTGGCGCTGAGCGACGAAGTGGCCGCGGCCTTCTGGGTTCCCGTCTCCGAACTCAGAACCGGCGGGCGCAGCGACAAGTTCCGAATGGTCTTCGCCGGGGTCGAGCGCGAGTGGCCCGCCTACCCTTCGGCGCACGGGCCGATCTGGGGCTTGACCGAGAGGATTCTGACCGAGTTCCTGTCGTTGATCGAAGAGTAATTTTAAGAAGGCGACCGAAGATGTTTTTCAACTCGTTAACACAGTGCCCCGCGCTTCATCAATTCACGCGAATTGTCGCGACCAAACGAAACTTCGCGACGCGCGCGGCTCTCATCACCTTTGCCCTCTGCGCGTGCGTGCTGCCAGCGCGCGCCGCAGACCCGTGGCAGGCGAATCTCGACTCTGAAGTGCGCTTCTACCAGACGACCGACGTGGGCGTGCTCGTCGTCGGCACGGAGAAGTCGCTCTACGGACTCGACCCCGAAACGGGCGAGATACTCTGGCGTCGCAAAGGCGCGCGCCTTGACGAGAACGACGTTGCCGCCGTGCCCGGCACAGACCTCCTGCTCATCTCAATCGAGCGCGGCGACAAGACGCGGCTCGAAGCCGCAGACCTCCTCACGGGCGATGCCCTCTGGCGCAGCGACAAGGTTCGCGGCGCGGTCATGCAGACGGCCTTCGACCCCGACACGAATCTGCTCGCCGCCGTCCTCGTCCGCGACGCGCACGGCAAGGCCGGCGACGGCTTGAAGAAGAAGCCGGTCGCGCACGTCTTCGACATCACGACGGGCGAAGAGCTTTGGAAGCGCGAGCTTGAGAGCGAGGTCGAGATGATGCCCGCGTCTGCCGGCGAAGACGAAGACAGGGAGGTCGCCTTCACGCTCGACAACTACCACCCGCCCGCGTTCCTCGACGGTCGGCTCTATCTTTTTTACGAAGGCATCACTTCGCTCGACGAGCGCACGGGCAAGGAGCGCCGGCGCGAGAAGTTTCGCGTCAACGAAAACAACCTCGCGCTCACCGAGGCCGACCCCGTCGCCGACGAGCGCTTCGTCTATCTGTCGGGCCGCGGCCACGTGCGCGCCGTCGCGCGCGCGGACGGCGAGACCGAGTGGGAGTCGAAAGACTTGGGGCTGACGCCGGAGATGATACTCGCGCGCGGCATCCTCTACGTCAGGACGGGCGGGCAGTTCACGCGACTCTCGGACGCCGAAGTGGTCGCGCGCGGGCCTTACGGCGTGAGCGCGGTTGACGCGGCGACGGGCAAGATTCTCTGGCGCTACAAGGGCGCGGACAAAGGCATCACGAACATCGCGATGCCCGACTCTTCGACCATCGCCGTCGCCGACCGCGACGAACTCGTGCTGCTCGACGCGGCGAGCGGCAAGCGACGCGCGCGCGTCTCGCACGGCGTCGAGGCCGCATCCTTCATCGTCCTCAACGAGCGCGGCGAGATCGTCCTCGGCGGCAAGAACGAGGTCGCGGCCTTCAACTCGGCGACGCTCGACAACCTCTGGCGCGAGCGGCACGATCCGCCCGGTCGCGGCCTTTTGCGAACTGCCGCGGCGGTCGCGGCGCGCGCGGCGTCTTTGTACTTCCGCTACGGCGGCGCGGCCTCGACGGTCTTCCGCGGCGTGCAACTCGTGAACGCGGTCA
>DASRCS010000094.1:0-10995 GCA_035652995.1 Pyrinomonadaceae bacterium | reverse complement strand
GGGACGGTGATGACCGCCTTCTCGACCTTCTGGCCGAGGTAGTCTTCCGCGGCCTGCTTCAGCTTCTGGAGAATCATCGCCGAAATCTCCGGCGGCGACCACTCCTTGCCGCCCGCCTCGACGCGCACGTCGTTGCCGGCAGACTTCACCTTGTAGGGCACCTGCTTCATCTCTTCCGTCACCTCGTTGAAGCGGCGGCCCATGAAGCGCTTGATCGAATAGATCGTGTTTTCGGGGTTCGTGACGGCCTGACGCTTCGCGACCTGGCCGACGAGGCGGTTGCCGTCCTTCGTGAAGGCAACGACCGAGGGCGTCGTGCGACCGCCCTCCGAGTTCGTGATAACCGTCGGCTCGCCGCCTTCCATCACGGCCACGACGGAGTTCGTCGTGCCGAGGTCAATACCGATAATCTTGCTCATCTCTCTGTCTCTCCCTGAATTTTTAGCCGCGCATCCTTCTCTTCAAATGCAAGGCCGAAGGGCGCGCTTCGCCGCAGTTCGTTGCCTGCCGTCACCGACCGGGCCGCGCCCGTAGAAGTCGGGCGTCTTTTCGGCCCGGCAACTTGAATGCGTCGCTAATATAATATTTGAGTCCCTTCTTGTCAACTTTTAGTAGCACTTCGCCTCGCCTGAGTTGCCCCGGCTCAATCCGTTAAACTTCAACAGTTTATCCCGAATTACTTGTCAGTTTCGCGCTGCTGCCGGTCTTCGTTGAGCAGCTTGGAAGTCCAGAAGACGTAGTGAAAACCGGAGGCGACGGCGAAGAGGAAGACAATCGTGTAAACGGTCGGGAGGTAGCCGCGCAGGGGCGGGAAGCTTGCGGCGACGAGTATGAGCGCGATGGCGGCGATCTGGACGGTCGTGTTCGCCTTGCCGAGCCAGGAGGGTCGAAAGCCACGGAAGCCCGTCACGACGTTGATGGTGGCCGCGCCGACGAGGATGAAAACGTCGCGACTGATGACGGCGGCAGTCACCCAGAACGGCACGGGCAGGTGGCGCGGGTGCGGCTGGACGAGCGCCGCGGGGGTCACGATTGAGGGCATCGAGAGCGTGATGAAGGAGGTGACGAGAAGCAGCTTGTCGGCGATGGGGTCGAGAATCTGGCCGAGCGGCGAATACTGGTTGAAGCGGCGGGCGAAGAGTCCGTCGAGTCCGTCGGTCACGCCCGCGGCGACGAAGACCGCGAGCGCCCAGCCGAACCTCTGGTAGTAGAGCGCGCCGACGAAGACCGGGGTCAAAGCCATACGCACCACGGTCAGAAGGTTCGGCAGCGTGACGACTCTTGAAGCCATTGAGAAGTGATGAGTGATGAGTGATGAGTGATGAGTAAGAGCCTACTACTCATCACTCATCACTCATCACTCATCACTTGGTTTAGTCCACGCAACGCAGCGTCAGCAGCGCGACTTCGGGCAGGCAGCCGTAGCGGACGGGCAGGACGACCGTGCCGAGGCCGCGCGTGACGTAGATTTGCGTCTCGCCGCGGCGTGCGAGTCCGCGAAGTATCCGGCGGCGGACGCGGCCAGAGGCCGAGCGCTCGTTGCGCCATGTAACTTGCCCGCCGTGCGTGTGGCCCGAAAGCACGAGGTCAACGCCTGCGCGCGCGGCGCGTCGGAGGATGACCGGGTTGTGCGCGAGCAGGAGTTTGAACTCGCCGGCGTGCGAGCCGGCGAGCGCGAGCGGCAGGTCTTCCAACCCGACCATCGTGTCGTCAACGCCCGCGAGCCAGAGGGACGCGCCGCGATCCTCAAAGCGCAGGCCCTCGTTCTTAAGAACGCGGATGCCTTCGGCGCGGAAGAGGTCTGTGACGAGTTCGGCGTCAACCCAGTTGTCGTGGTTGCCCAGGCACGCGAAGACGCCGCGGCGCGCGCGCAGGCGGCCAAGCATCTCGGCGCAGGGGCGGACGTACTCGCGCTCGTGCGAGACGTAGTCGCCGGTCAGGGCGACGATGTCGGGTTGCAGGCTGTTCGCGACCTCGACGGCGCGCTCGACCTGTTCGCGCGCGGTCAGGGGGCCGTGGTGTATGTCTGAAAGGTGGACGACCCTGAGGCCGTCGAGTTCGCGCGGCAGGCGCTTGAGGGCGACGGCGTGCCGCTCGACGGCGAGCTGGTAAGGCTCGGCGAAGGCGGCGCGCGCAATCTCTATCAAGCCGGAAGCTATCGTGCGAAGGGGAGTCGTGCGCCGCGGGGCGACACGTCGCCGCTGTCTCCAACTTGTGATTGTAGCCATCTTCTTATGTTTGAATGTGGCGTGCTCGAAATTTTCGCGAGGCCGATGCCGATTCCCTTCCTTCCCCGGCCCGCTTTTCAAAGCCCGCGCATTATATGAATGTCGGGGGCGCGGCGCAAGGCCGTAGTGCCAACCTTTCGCCAACACTTTGACCACATTTACGTTGCGCCGCCGAAATATCATCCCTGGTCAAGATTTCTTTGCGGCCTCTGTGAAATCCTCTGTGACCTCTGTGGTTGAGAAAGACTTGCTTAACCACAGAGGTCACAGAGGTATTCGCAAAGGGCACAAAGGAAATCAGTCGAACAGCGTCTGTTCCATGACGGCTGAGTCTTTCGTCGTGCCCTTCTGTTGCGAAGGGTGCTGCGCGAGGTGTTCGGCGTTGAGGCCGAGTTCGCGCAAATGGTCGGCGAACTTCTTCGCGCCGTGCATGGTGACGATTCTCTTCGCGCCGGACTCGCGGGCGAGGCGGACGAGGTCGTCGAAGTCCGCGTGGTCGGAGAGCGGGAGCAGGAGGTCAACGCCGCGGTACATGTAGGGCGCGCTTTTGCTCACGGCCCAGCCCGTGAGCATGATCGTGTAGCGGCGCGGGATGTTCTGAATCATCGGCTGCCGGCGGCATCCGGGCGGCGCGATGAGCACGCGCCCGCGCAGGTGCTCGCGGTCGTAGCGCTCGTATGGGCCGGAGAACTCGACGCCGCACTCGCGGTAAATCTCCGAGACGTTCCAGACAGACCCGTGCAGCGTCACGCGGTAGCCGCGGCGCAGAAGAAGCTCAAGCGCCTCCTGACTCTTCCCCAAGGCGTAAGCCAGCACGACCGGCACGCGTTCGTCCGAGAGAGCGCGGTCGCACGCGGCGTAAAGACGATCATACGTCGCAACGTCTGGCGGGAAGCGGTACTGCGGGTCGCCGAAGGTTGACTCCATGACGAGCGTGTCGCACGGGACGACGACGGCCTGCTCCGCCGCGACGTTGGGCCGCAGCTTCACGTCGCCAGTGTAAACGAGCCGCTCGCCTCCGGCCTCGACTAAGACCTGCGCGGAGCCGAGGCAGTGTCCCGCGGGGTACATCGTCAGCGCGTAGCGACCGAAGTCGCGCCGCTCGCCGTAAGCTAACGCCTCGACCTCGGCCTCGCCGCGGCGGTGTTGGAAGAGGCGCGCGGTTTCGGGGGTCGCGACGATGCGACGGTGTTCGGCGATGTGGTCGGAGTGCGCGTGCGAGATGACGCAGCGGTCGCGTGGGCCGTCGGCGTCGAGCCAGAGGTCAAGCTCGGGCAGGTACAGCCCCTCGCGGTATTCGACTCTCAGCAAAGCTTCACTCCCCTTCCGCCTGAGCCGTGCGGCCCCAGCGCCCGCGCGTGCGCCACGTTCACGCGCCGCAGCTTGCCGCACTCGGTCAGGCTCGTTTATTTTCGGGAGCAGTCGAGATGATTATAACAGGTCGTAGCCGTGAGGGTGTCGCGCCGAAGCGCGCGCGCGAGTCGCGCCGTCTGCTGCGCGCCGAGGTCGTCTATGCGGCGGCGCTCGCGGCCTTCGCGGTACTCGCCGTTCTCGCGCACGCGTATGCTTACTTCGCCTGGGACTTGCGGCTCGCGCGGCTTATCCAGTCGGACAACTCTCCGGCGTGGGCCGCGTTCATGGACTGGGCCTCGGTCTTCGGCAACCGCTGGACGCCGCACGCGCTGACCGCCGCGACGGCGCTCACGTTCTTCTTCCGCCGCCGACGCAGCGAGGCCGCGGGTCTCGTGCTGAGCGCGGGCGGCGGCGCGATACTCAGCAACTTATTCAAATTCATCGTCGCGCGACCGCGGCCCGCGGCGGAGCTGGTCGGCTTCGCGTACCAGAGCAGCGAGAAGAGTTTTCCTTCGGGCCACGTCATCTTTTACGTCTGCTACTTCGGATTCCTCTTCTTCGTCGCCTACGCGCTCCTGCCGCGCGGCTCGGTCGCGCGCCGCGTGTCACTCGTGCTCGCGGCGCTGCCCGTCGCGGTCGTCGGCGTGTCGCGCGTCTATCTCCGCGCGCACTGGCCGAGCGACGTGCTGGGCGCGTACCTCCTCGCCGGACTCTGGCTCGCCTTCTCGCTCGCGACGTACCGGCGCTGGAAGCGCCGCGCGACGTTTCACACCGAGGAAGAGAGGACTTGAAAATGCTGCAAGCCGTCGCCGCCGTCTTCGCGGTTCTTCTCATCGTGGTCGTGCTGTGGGACGCGTTCGAGGCCATCGTTCTGCCGCGCCGCGTGACGAGGCGTCTGCGCCTGACGAGCGCCTTCTATCGGCTGACGTGGACGCCCGTCGCCGGCATCGCGCGGCGCGCGCCGCCGAGCAAGAAGCGCGACCGTTATCTCAGCTTCTACGGCCCGCTCTCGCTCATCCTTCTGCTGACGGTGTGGGCCGTCGGACTCATCCTCGCCTTCGCCGTGTTGCAGTGGGCCGCGCACTCGAGTTTGCAGACGCCGGAGCATTACGCGGACTTCGGCACCTACCTCTACATGAGCGGCGTGACCTTCTTCACGCTCGGCTACGGCGACGTGTTCCCGCTCGGCCCCGGCGGGCGAGTCCTCTCGGTGGTCGAGGCCGGGACGGGCTTCGGCTTCCTCGCAATCGTCATCGGCTACCTGCCCGTGCTGTATCAATCGTTCTCGCGCCGCGAGGTCAGCATCTCGATGCTCGACGCGCGCGCGGGCACGCCGCCGACCGCCGTCGAGCTTCTGCGCCGCCACGCCAAGCACGAGAGCCTCGAACGTCTCACCGAGCTTTTGCAGGACTGGGAGCGCTGGGCCGCAGACCTGATGGAGAGCCACCTCTCGTACCCCGTGCTCTGCTACTACCGCTCGCAGCACGACAACCAGTCTTGGCTCGCCTCGCTCGTCTGCGTGCTCGACACCTGCGCGCTCGTGATGGTCGGCGTTGACGGCGCATACGAGTGGCAGGCGCGTCTGACCTTCGCGATGGCGCGGCACGCCGTCGTTGACATCTCGCAGATTTTCAACGCGCGCCCCGTCGCCTTCGACTCCGACCGCATGGGCGGCGAAGACCTCGCGCACTTGCGCGCGCTGCTCGCGCAGTCTGGCCTCGCGCTGCGCGCGGGCGAGGAGGCGGACGAAAAATTGCGCTCGCTCCGCAAGCTCTACGAGCCTTACGTCAACGGGCTGGCCTGCCACCTGCTCATCCCGCTCCCGCCGTGGCTGCCCGCCGGCTCGCGCTCCGACAACTGGCAGACGAGCGCCTACGAGCGCGGCCCCGCGCCCGGCGCGGAAGTGGTCAAGCACTTTTAGAGTGAGGCTTCGGACTTCTGCTGCTGCTCGCCGAGCGCGGCGGCCTGCGCGCGCTCGGCCTCTTCGGCGACCGCGCGGAGCGAGAGTCCGCGCGCGACGAGAAAAAGCACGCCGACGGCCATCCAGAAGATCGTGCGCGCCTTGCGGACGACGGCGAGCGTCACGCCCGCGGTCATGCCGAACGAGAGCAAGCGCGCGAGTTGACCCGTGCCGAGTTCGTCAACGCCCGCGCGCAACGGCACGAACTTGAAGACGACCGTGATGATGCGGTTGACCGACTCGAAGAGGAAGGCCGAGAGCAGCGACGGTTGCGCGCCGCTGATGAGCGCGATGGTGACGAAGGCTTCGGCCACGCCAAGCAGGTGGAACGAAAGCTCGCACAGAAGTACGGGAACGAAGCGGCGCTGGCCGTGTTCGTAGAAGCTGTAAATTTTATGCTCGAACGAGGCGACCTTCTCGCGCCTGCGCTCCAACGCGCGGCGACCCAAACCGCGCGCCGCCGTCCAGTCGAGCGCCGCCGTCAAAAATCTCACCTGCCGCTTGAGCGCGTAAGCCGCGAGCGCGACGAACGAGAGCGCGCCCGCGACCACGCCGTAGCTCGAATAGCGAAGCACGTTCGGCAGCGCGAAGCTCGCGAGCAGCGCCGCCGCGCCGCAGAAGATGAAGAGCGCCGTCGAGAGCATGTAAAAGATGTTCTCGACGGCGATTGCCGAGAACCCGGCGGCGAAAGGCACGCGGCCACGGACGAGCGCGGCCTTCGTCGGCTCGCTGACGACGATGCCGAGCGGCACGACGTTGCCCGCCGAGTCGCCGATGAGGTAAGCGCTGAAGGCGTCCCAAAACCTGAGCCGGTGCGGCGGCTCGAAGCAGAGCGTCCACGCGAGCGCGCGCACGACGAAGCGCAGCCCGCCGAGCGCGAGTATCGCCGCGAAGCCCCAGCCGATGTGCGAGATGTCCGACCAGACCTCGGCAGGCCCCGCGCGCCAGACGAAATAGACGAAGAGCGCCAGCCCCGCGGCGGCGAAGACGACGCCCGCGCGCGCGAGCTTTTTCGATCTGTCCGCTTCTTCCTTCACGCTTTGTGCCATTGATAAAGTCCGCGCGGCGCGGAAACTACGACGGGCGCTCCGCGACGAGAAGCACGACATCGCGGAAGGCCCCGCGCTTCCAGTAGCGGCGCGGCAGGCGCGCCACCTCGCGGTAGCCCGCGCGGCTGAGAATCTTCAGCGACGCGGCGTTGTCGGTGAAGACTTCGGAGATGAGCATCCGAAGGCCGAGCACCTCGAAGGCGTAGCGCGTGCGAACGATTGCCGCGTCCGTCCCGTAGCCTTTGCCGCGCGCTTCCGCCGCGCCGATGATCGTGCCGGTCAGCCCCGTGCCGTGGCGGTAGTTGATGTTGTGTATGCCGCAGGTGCCGACGTGCTCGCCCGCGAGCGTTTCGATGGCGAAGATGATGTCGGTCGGATGCTGTCCGGCGGGCGCGGTCATGCGGTCGAAGAAGTCTTCCTCGGCGAGCCGCGTGAGCGGAACGTCGCCCGACAGCAGCGTCTCAGTCACGTCGGGGTCGTTCATCCAGAGCACGACGTTCGACAGGTGCCGCTCCTTGTCGAGCGGCACGAGCCTCACCTTCTCGCCTTCCCAGCCGTATGCCATCGCCTTCGCTCCTCGCCCCGGAGGGCGGGCGAAACTTTACAGGACGGCGGCGGAAAAGTGAAACCTAATTGTCGGCTGGCCTGACCCTGTTGCGGCCCTGCTGCTTGGCCTGGTAGAGCGCGTCGTCGGCGCGCGCGATCATGTCGTTGCCGGACTCGGAGTCGCCGAGTTCCGCCACTCCGACCGAGAGCGTGAGCGGGAAGACGCGCTCGCCGTCGCCGAAGAGACGTTCCGCCGCCGCGCGCCGGACTTTCTCGGCGAGCGCGAGCGCGCCTTCGAGCCGCGTTTCGGGCGCGAGCACCAGAAACTCTTCGCCGCCGTAGCGGCAGACAACGTCGGCGCGCGGCAGCGTCGCATCCTCGCGCCGCTCCGACTCGCGCCGCTCCTCGGACACTTCGGCGGGCCGACGGATATTGTCGAGCAGGAGCCGCGCGACCTGCATCAGAGCCGTGTCGCCCGCGGCGTGGCCGTGCGTGTCGTTGACGTGTTTGAAGTAGTCAATGTCAATCAGCAGGCACGAGAGCGGTCGCCTCAACTGCCGCGCCTCCGACAGCTCGCGCTGCAACGCGCGCTGAAGGCCGTAGCGGTTGAGGAGTCCGGTGAGCGCGTCGGTGACGGACATCTCGCTCGCGGCCTCGGCGCGGCGGCGCAACTCTTCGGCGCTCTGGCGCAGGCGGTCGCGCTCGCGCTTGAGGCGGATGGCGACGGCGACGCGCGCGAGCAGTTCCTCGACGCGGAAGGGTTTGGAGATGTAGTCGTTCGCGCCCAGGGAAAGGCCGCTGACCTTCGTGTCCATGTCGTCGAGCGCCGAGAGGAAGATGACGGGGATGTCGCTCGTCGAGGGGTCTTCTTTGATGAGGCGGCAGGCTTGCAGGCCGTCGAGTACGGGCATCATCACGTCGAGGATGATGAGGTCAGGCAGGACGCGCCGCGCCGTCTCGACGGCCTGTCCGCCGTCTTCGGCGGTCGCGATCTCGTAGTCCTCCCACTCAAGCCGGCGCTTGATGAGCGCGAGGTTTACAGGCTCGTCGTCGGCGACGAGGATGACGGGCGCGCGCGCCTCCTCGTGCGGCGACACGTCCCTTTGCGGCGCTGAAGCGCCTTCATCTTTGCGCGGTTCAGGTTTCATAAAGTATTCCCCGCCGAAGCACCGACAATGCCGGCGCGTTCTTCCGAGTTAGAGGAGGGGCTTTACCGCTTCGGGGCTGGGTGACTGTCTTTCATCTTAAAATAGATTCACGCGCAGGTGAAGCTGTAAGCGCCAGCGGCAAGGAGGAGGCGCGGCGGGCCTCGGCGCGCGCCGCAACCAGACGGCAATCTTTTCGCAAGCCCCGACTCTTCGGCGACACCGCGGCGCGGCTTTGTGTTAAGCTTCCGGCGCGCCCGGCATCGCTCATGTTTCAAGCGGGCGCGCAGCAACATTCAAGGCCGCGAAGACGGCGCGTGACGCGAAATCCAGACGAGGGAGGACGGCCTTTCGATGCGAAGACGTGAGGGCGACGGCTGCCCCGTGTGGGGCGCGCTGCAAGTCCTGGGCGACAAGTGGACGATGCTCATCGTGCGCGAGCTTGCGCGCGGGCCGCGCCGCACGACCGACCTGCTCACGCGACTCCACCCGATCAGCAGCCGCACGCTCGCCGACCGCCTGCGCGACATGGCCGGCGACGAACTCGTCGAGCGCCGCGACTTCGGCGGAAGCCCGCCGCGGGTCGAGTATGTTCTGACGAGGCGCGGGCGACTACTCACACCTCTGCTCGAAGCGCTGCGCGCCGTCGGCCAGTCGCTCGACTGCAACGAGTGCGAAGACCGCCTCGCGCGCCACGGCGCTTACTGTGACTTCTGCCCGCGCCTCGCGCCCGAAGAGCCTCCCGCGCCCTCGCGCCGCCCGACGAACGACGACTCAATCGTGCTTCTCTGAAACAAGAACTCACCCGCGACGGCCCGCGAGGTCGAGCGCGTCAACGTTCCTGCCGCGCGACGAGCCGGCGAATCGAAGTTCTCAACCTTGAGCGAATCCCGGCACAACTTCATTTCGAGAGACGCGGCGCGCAACGCCCTGCCCGGCATCATCGCCGCGGCGACGCTCGCGCTGACGGCGCTCGAGCTGCACCGGCAGGGTCGGCTCTGGCTCTGCTCGTGCGGGCGCTTCGCGCTGTGGGTCGGCGACGCCTGGAGTTCCGAGACTTCGCAGCAACTCTTCGACCCGTACAGCTTCACGCACGTCCTTCACGGGCTGGTCTTCTGCGGTCTGCTCGCGCTGCTGCTGTCGCGCGTCGAGTGGCGTTGGCGGTTCGCCGTCGCGGTCGCGTGTGAGGCCGTCTGGGAACTGATCGAGAACACGAACCTCGTTATCGAGCGATACCGCGAGGCGACCGCCGCGCTCGGCTACAAGGGCGACACGGTCGTCAACTCGCTCGGCGACATAGCCTCGTGCGCGCTCGGCTTCCTGCTCGCGCGCAGGCTCGGCGCGCTGCGCTCGGTCGTCCTCTTCTTCGCGACCGAGTTGGTTCTATTGGTCTGGATACGAGACAGCCTCCTGCTCAACGTCTTAATGCTCTTCTTCCCTTCGGGCAGGCTGAGGGCGTGGCAGGCGGGACATTGAGATTGCGGAATGCGGATTGCGTATTGCGGATTAAAAGAGAAGCCGTCTTTTTCAATCCGAAATCCGCATTCCGCAATCGTCATGACGGCAGTTCCGTCTCGTGGCGCGCGTAAACGACTTCGGCTTGTTTGCCCGAGTCGGCGTCGCCCGCGCCGTCGGGCTTGTTCTGGATGACTTCGCCGTCGGGCATGATGATCTTTTTGTGGTCGGGCGTGATGACCTCGCCTTCGATTGTAACCTCTTCGCCGGTGGCGACGGGGACGGGCAGACTGTCGAGCCAGCGCTCGGCGTCAATCGCGGCCATGCAGCCCGTGCCGGCGGCGGTGACGGCCTGACGATAAAAGCTGTCCTGCGCGTCGCCGCAGGCGAAGACGCCGGGGATGTTCGTCGCCATCGAGACGCCCGCGGTCTTGATGTAGCCGACTTCATCCATGTCGAGCCATCCTTTGAAGACATCCGTGTTCGGCTTGTGGCCGATGGCGACGAAGACGCCCTCGCAAGGGAACTCCGTCTCCTCTTCCGTCTTGTTGTCGTAGAGGCGCACGCCCGTCACGCCCGTCTCCGGCGAGCCGAGGATTTCGCGCACGTCCGTGTTCCAGATGAAGTCAATCTTCGGGTTCTTGAACGCCTTGTCCTGCATGATCTTCGACGCGCGCAACTGGTCGCGACGGTGGACGACCGTGACGCGCGAGGCGTAGCGCGTCAAAAACGTGGCCTCCTCCATCGCCGTGTCGCCGCCGCCGACGACGATGATCGGCTTGCCCTTGAAGAAGAAGCCGTCGCAGGTCGCGCACGCCGAGACTCCGAGTCCGCCGAGTCCGTGCGGCGCGGGCGCTTCGCCGGGAATGCCGAGCCACTTGGCCGAAGCGCCGGAGGCGACGATCAACGTCTCGGCCTTGATCTCGTGCCCGTCCTCAGTCCAGACCGTGAATGGCCGACGGCTCAAATCAACCTTGTTGACGAAGGTGACGAGGAACTCGGTGCCGAAGCGCTTGGCCTGATCCTCGAACTGCTGCATCAGTTCCGGCCCCTGAATGCCTTTGGCGAAGCCGGGGTAGTTCTCGACCTCGGTCGTGATGGTCAACTGCCCGCCGGGCTGCGGGCCGTGGATGACGAGCGGGTGGAGTTCGGCGCGCGCGGCGTAGATGGCCGCGGTCAGGCCCGCCGGGCCTGAGCCGACGATGACGACTTCGCGGTGCATTGTCTCTTTCATGCCTCTGCTTTTAATTCACCTCCGG
>DASRCS010000093.1:0-5490 GCA_035652995.1 Pyrinomonadaceae bacterium | reverse complement strand
GCCGTCCTGTATGTTCGTCCGCTCGCCGATGCGGATGTGGAACACGTCGCCGCGGATGACGGCCCCGAACCAGACGGACGAGTGCGCGCCGATGACGACATCGCCGATGATTTGCGCGCTCTCTTCGACGAACGCGGTCGGGTGAATCTGCGGGTGCTTGCCGCGGAACGGTCGTATCATCTCGGCCAACTCCGGCGCTCGGTCAGTCCACTCTCGCGCCCTTCGGTGAAAGCGAAAACGGTAGCACGCGGCGGCGGCGCGGGCAAACGTTGGAGTCCGACCCTTCGGGCCGCGCGCCATGCTACAATCGCGCGCCGAACGAGGAGAATAAGAAGAGACGTGTCAACGAACACACCGCCGCCCTACTTCCCGCAGAACCCGCTTTCGCCCGGCGACCGGAAGACCGCGCGCCGGATCAGGTTCACACTCTACGGCTGCGCCGTGCTGCTCGCGCTCGCCGTCATCGCGGCAATCGTCGGCGTCGTCTATCTGATCCGCTCGCACCTGTGAACGAGGCAAGTGATGAGTGATGAGTAATGAGTGATGAGTAAAAGACAGGTCTTAACTCATCACTCATCACTTCTTTTTCGATAATGGCCGACCTAGACGTAGATTCACGGCGACAGAACACTCCGGCGGCAAGCCGCGGACTCGCGCGCAAGTTGGGGTTGTTCGACGCGACGATGATCGTGATGGGCGGCATCATCGGCTCCGGCATCTTCGTCAACCCTTCGGTCGTCGCGCGTCAGGTTCACACGCCGTTTCTCATCCTCGGCGCGTGGCTCGCGGGCGGCGCGGTCGCGCTCGCGGGCGCGTTCGTTTATGCGGAACTCGCCACGCGCAAGCCGGAAGTCGGAGGCCAGTACGCTTACCTCCGCGAAGCCTTCCACCCGGCGGTCGCGTTCCTCTACGGCTGGGCGCTGCTGCTCGTCATCCAGACCGGCGGGATGGCCGCGGTCGCCGTCACCTTCGCGCGCTACTTCCTCGAACTCACAGGCGCGCACGCGCCCGACTGGGCCGTGGCCGCCGCGACGCTCGCGCTGCTCTCGGTCGTCAACTGCCTCGGCGTGCGCGCGGGCAGCAACGTGCAGAGCGTCCTGATGGTCTTGAAGATCGCGGCCATCGCGGCGCTCGTCCTCTTCGGCGTCTTCGCGGTCACCGAGCCGCACGCGCTCGCGTCGGGCGCGTTGCTCGACCGCCCCGTGTCGCTGGATTTACTGACCGGAGTGGGCGCGGCCCTAACGCCCGTGATGTTCGCTTACGGCGGGTGGCAGACGGCGAGCTTCGTCGCGGGCGAGATGCGCGAGCCGCGCCGCGACCTTCCGCGCGGCATCCTCATCGGCGTGTGCGGGGTGATCACGCTCTACGCGCTCGTCAACTTCGCCTGCCTGCGCGCGCTCGGCGCGGAAGGGTTGGCGGCGACGACGACGCCCGCGTCCGAAGTCATGCGAATCGCGCTCGGCCCGCGCGGCGCGGCGCTCATCGCCGTCGGCATCGCGATCTCGACGCTCGGCTTCCTCAGTCAGAGCATGCTGACCGCGCCGCGCGTCTATTTCGCGATGGCCGAGGACGGAGTGTTCTTCAAAGACGTTGCGCGCCTCGACCCGCGCACGCGCGCGCCGGTCGTCGCAATCTTGCTTCAGGGAGTGTTCGCCGCCGTCATCGCCGTCTCCGGCAAGTACGAACAGATACTCAACTACGTCGTCTCGGTTGACTTCATCTGGTTCGGGCTGACCGCCGCTTCGATCTTCGTCTTCCGCCGCCGCGCCGCCGACGGAGTTGACGACAGCGACGCCGACGGCGGTTCGCGCGCGGGCTTCAGAGTGCCCGGCCACCCTTTCACGACCGCGCTCTTCGTCGCCGCCTGCGCGCTCATCGTCGCCGCCACGGTTTACAAGTACCCCTACAACAGCGCCGTCGGCCTCGCCCTACTTGCGACGGGCGTTCCCGTTTATTTTCTCTGGAGCAAACGCGGGAGTTGAAGTGAGGGACTTCGTCCCAGGTTAACTTTTCCAGCACGCGCCCGCGAGACAGAGCCAGCCCGCGAGGAACGCCAGTCCGCCGACGGGCGTGATCGCGCCGAGCCAGCGCTGGCCCGTCAGGCTCAGAAGATAAAGGCTGCCGGAGAAGATGATTGTGCCCGCGACGAAGAGCCAGCCCGAAGCGCTCGCGAGCGCGCCCGGCCAGCGCGCCGCCGCCCACGCCGCGGCGACGAGCGCGAAGGCGTGGTACATCTGGTAGCGCACGCCCACCTCGAAGACGGCGAGCATCTCCGCGCTCAGACGATCCTTCAACCCGTGAGCGCCGAACGCGCCCGCCGCGACTCCGACGAAGGCCGAGATTGCTCCGATTAAGAAAAAAGTTCTGTCCATCTTTTTGAGACCTCGCTCAAGCCGTCTTCAACATCTCGCGCGCGTGGCGTCGCGCGGCTTCCGTAATCTCCGCGCCAGTGAGCATCCGCGCGATCTCTTCGACGCGGCGGCGGCGTTCGAGGCGTTCGACGCCGACCTCTGTGCGACCGCGCGCGCCGTGCTTGTCAACGAGCAGGTGCGTGTCGGCGAAGCGCGCGATCTGCGCCTGGTGCGTCACGCAGAGAACCTGATTCGTGCGCGAGAGCGCCTTGAGTTTCAGACCGACGGCCTCGGAGACTCGCCCGCCGATGCCGGCGTCAACCTCGTCGAAGACAATCGTCCGTGGAAAGCGCGCGGGACTCGCGCTCGTCTTCAGCACGAGCATCATGCGCGAGGCCTCGCCGCCCGAAGCGACCTTCGCGAGCGGACGCAAGGGTTCTCCCGCGTTCGCCGAGAAGTAGAACTCCACGCGGTCGAAGCCCGACGCCGTAAAACTCTTCGACGCCTCGTCCGCGTCGAGTTGCGCGGGCGCTTCGACGCGCGCCTCGAAACGCGCGTTCTCCATCGCGACCTCTCCCAGCGAGCGCTCGACCGCGCGGCGGAACTCGCCCGCGGATTTCACACGCGCGTCGTGCAGACGCTCCGCCGCTTCGACGTAGGAGGCGCGCGCCTGCGTTAACTCCTTCGCGACTTCAGCCGCGCGCTCGTCCGTGTGTTCGAGCTGGCGCAGGCGCGCGCGCGAGTTCGCGAGGTGTTCGAGCGCGGCCTCGACCGTGCCGCCGTACTTGCGCTTGAGCCGCGTGATTTCGGCCAGGCGGTTCTCGATCTCCGCGAGCCGTTCGGGCGAGAAGGTCAGCCCGTCGAGGAAGTCGCGCAGAGAGGCCGCGAGGTCTTCTAACACCGCGCGCGCCGTGCCCAAACCTTCGAGGTAGTTTTTGTAAGACGACTCGTAGTGCGAAAGCTCTTCGACCTGACGTTCGAGCCGGCCCAGACGCGCGACCGTCGAATCGCTCTCCTCATAAGTCGTGTTGTACGCGGCGGCGCAAAGCTCCGTCAGCTTCTCAAGGTTGACGAGCCGGCGTCGCTCCGACTCGAGCCGCTCGTCCTCGCCTGCTTCCAATCGCGCCGACTCAAGCTCGCTCAACTGGAAGCGGAGCGCGTCCGTCAGGTGAAACTTCTCCGCCTCGTCGCGCCGCAAAGATTCCAACTCGCGTTCGAGCGCAGACCAGCGGCGGAAGCGAGCGGCGACTTCATCGCGCGCGCCGGCGAGGTCTGCGAAGGCGTCGAGCAGTTCGAGGTGCGTGTCGGGGTCGAAGAGAGTCTGCTGCGTGCCCTGCCCGTGAATGTCAACGAGGAGCGGCCTGAGTTGTCGCAGGAGCGAGAGCGTCGCCAGACGGTTGTTGACGAAGACGCGGCCCCGGCCTTCCGCCGTAAGCTCGCGGCGGATGACCAACTCGACCTCGCCGCCCGCGTGCGTCGAGACGCCCGCCTCTTCGAGTATCGCCGCGGCCTGCGCGTGCGCGCCGAGCGTGAAGAGTCCTTCGACGAAGGCGTGCGACTCGCCCGCGCGGATCATCTCCGCCGTGAAGCGGTCGCCGATAACGACGCCGAGCGCGTCAACGATGATTGACTTGCCCGAACCCGTCTCGCCGGTCAGGAGGTTCAGCCCGCGCTCGAACTCGACCCTGAGTTCGCCGACGAGCGCGAAGTTCGAGATGTTGAGGAGCGCGAGCATCCGTCCTCCGAAAATTCCCCACGCAGTTCACGATTGCGTTCGCATTTGTTCGTCAATCAACGTAACTTGCGAAACAATCGCCTTCATTAGCGCAAGCTCTATCTTACGAAAAGAACGCCGTCTTGCGTTAGGCCGAACGCACCGGCGACGCGTCAGCACACGTCCGCGGAATTTGTCCTCATACTTTTCCACAGAAACCGCGCCTGTGGAAAAAATAAATTTCGGGGTCGCACCTCACACGCGCGACCTTTGTGCTATCCTTGCGCGCCGTAAAGCCACAGCGCGTCGGAGCGCCCCCCGCGACGACGTGAACTTTCGGGAGTTCCAAGCGCGCAAGCTCAATCAACCATGCCCAATCAAGATTTCGCTCATCTCCATTTACACACAGACTACAGTCTTCTCGACGGGGCCATCCAGATCAAGCCTTTAGCCGAGCGCGTGCGTGAACTCGGCATGAAGGCGTGCGCGATGACCGACCACGGCAACATGTACGGCGCGGTCTCCTTCTACAAGGAGATGAAGGCGCACGACATCAGGCCGCTGATCGGCTGCGAAGTCTATCTCGCGCCCGGCCACCGCTCGGACAAGACCGAGGTGAAGCGCGGCGAGAAGCCTTACAACCACATGATCCTCCTCGCGAAAGACCGCGAGGGCTATCACAACCTCGTCCGCCTCACATCAAAGGCGTTCAGGGAAGGCTTCTACCGCAAGCCGCGCATTGACCGCGAGCTTCTGTCGAAGCTCGGCGGCGGACTCGTCGGCCTCTCCGCTTGCCTTTCGGGCGTGCCGCAGGAGCATCTGAAGAACGGCAGGCTGGACGAAGCCGAAAGGTCGGCGAACGAGTTTCAGGAAATTCTCGGCAAGGGAAACTACTTCCTCGAAATTCAAGACCACCAGCTCGAAGACCAGATCAAGATCAACAAAGACCTGATCGAGCTTTCAAAGCGCACGGGCATCCCGCTCGTCGCCACCAACGACGCGCACTACCTCTTCCGCGAGGACTACGAGGCGCACGACGTGATGCTCTGCATCGGCACGGGCAAGACCGTGAATGATGCGAACCGGATGCGCTTCGGCGGGCCGCAGTGGTACGTCCGCTCGCCCGAAGAGATGGCGCAAATCTTCGCGCACATCCCCGACGCCGTCACGCGCACGGTCGAGATCGCCGAGATGTGCGACCTCAAACTCCCGCTCGGCGAGAACCAACTGCCCGTCTTCCCCATCCCACAGGAAGAGGGCGACATCACGATTGACGAGTATTTCGATCAGGTGGTGCGGAGGGGCTACGAGAAGCGCCGCGAGACCGTCTGGGACAGGATGCACGCGGAAGGCAGACTCAAACACAGCTTCAGTGATTATCAGGAGCGGATCACGACTGAGATTCGGACCATCAAGCAGATGGGC
>DASRCS010000092.1:0-6698 GCA_035652995.1 Pyrinomonadaceae bacterium | reverse complement strand
CGCGCCGTGCCGCGTCGTCGCGACGATCCACGACCTCTCGTTCGAGCACCTGCCCGAAACATTCAAGCGCCGGAGCCGGATGCAGTTGCGCCTGACCGTGCGACGCACCGCGCGGCGCGCGGCCCACGTCATCGCGCCTTCGGAGTTCACGCGCCGCGACCTCGTCGAGACGTACAGGCTCGACCCCGCGCGCGTGACGGCGATTCCGCTCGCGGCCTCCGACAACTTCCGGCCCGTCGAAGACGCGCGCGAGATGGCGCGCGTGCGGCGCGCTTACGGCATCGAAGGAGAGTACGTGCTGGCGGTCGGCTCGATCCAGCCGAGGAAGAATCTGGTGCGGCTGGTGCGCGCGTATTCGCTCTTGATTCGCGAGCGCGGGAGGAGTAATCTGCCGAAACTGGTTCTCGTAGGCAAACAGGCTTGGCTCTACGGCGAGACGTTGCGGGCCATCGAAGACGAAGGACTCGGCGAACGGGTCGTCCTCACCGGCCACGTATCCGAAGCCGACCTTCCGGCACTGTACACAGGGGCGACCTGTTTCGCTTACCCGTCTTACTTTGAAGGCTTCGGATTGCCCCCGCTCGAAGCCATGCGTTGCGGCACCCCGACACTCGTCGGCGACCGCGCGAGTCTGCCGGAGGTCGTCGGCGACGCGGCGCTCGCCGCAGACCCCTTCGACACGGGCGCGCTCGCAAGCGCCCTGGCTCGACTCATTGACGACGACGCCCTCCGCGCCGAGCTTCGCGAGCGCGGCCTGCGAAGGGCGCACGCCTTCGACTGGCGGGACACGGCCCGCATGACCTTGCAGGTTTACAGGAAAATACAGGAGGGGTGACGAGTGATGAGTGATGAGTGATGAGTCGGGGGCGAGCCGTCTTAACTCATCACTCATCACTCACCACTCGTCACTTAGATTAATGCGAATTGCCATTCTGGGGACGCGGGGGATTCCGGCGAGCTACGGGGGGTTCGAGACTTTCGCGGAGCAGTTGTCAAGGCGGCTCGTCGCGCGCGGGCACGACGTGACCGTCTATTGCCGCGCCCACTACGTCAGCCCCCGGCAGATCGAGTACAGGGGCGTCCGCCTGAAAGTCCTGCCCACGATCCGCCACAAGTATTTCGACACCGTCATCCACTCCGGCCTCTCCGCGCTGCACGCCGCCGCCTCCCGCCGCTTCGACGCCGCGCTCATCTGCAACGCCGCCAACGCGCCCTTCGCTCCCGTCTTGCGCGCCGCGCGCGTGCCCGTCGCCATCAACGTGGACGGCCTTGAGCACAAGCGGCGGAAGTGGAACCGGCTCGGCAAGAGTTACTATCGCGTGGCCGAGCGCCTTTCGGTGTGGCTGCCGAACGAGACGGTGACGGACGCGCGCGTCATACAGGACTACTACGCGGCGAAGTACCGCGCCGACTCGACGATGATCGCCTACGGCGCCGAGGTGGAGCGCCGCGTTGACCGCGCGGCAGTCCGCCAGTGGGGCGTCGAGCCGAACCGCTACGTGCTCTACGTCTCGCGGCTCGAACCCGAAAACAACGCGGCGATGGTCATCGAAGCCTTCCGCCGCGTCCGCACCCCGCACAAGCTTTTAATCGTCGGCGACGCGCCCTACGCGCACGAGTACATCAGCCGCCTCCGCTCGCTCGCGCGCCGCGACCGCCGAATCGTCTTCACCGGCTTCGTCTTCGGCGACGCCTACCGAGCCTTGCAGCAGAACGCCTACTGCTACGTCCACGCGACCGAGGTCGGCGGCACGCACCCGGCGCTTTTGGAGGCGATGGGCTACGGCAACTGCGTGCTCACGCTCGCCGCGCCGGAGAACGTCGAGGTCGTCGGCGACGCCGGCATCCCTTACGCCGACACGCGCGACCTCGCGGCGCAGTTGCAGCGCGTTTTGCGCGACGGCGCGATAGTCAGCCAGTACCGCCAGCGGGCGCAGGCGCGCGTGCGCGAGCGCTACGACTGGGAGCGCGTCGTTGACGAGTACGAAAACCTCTTCGCGCGCATGGCCGGCAGGCCGGAGCCGAACGCGCCGCTCGTCCGCGCGGGGGCGCGGGCGGACGAGCACGCCGAAGCAACGCGCGACGAGTCGGCTGTGAGAAAACTCTGACGCGCGGCGTCGGCTGGGATTTGATGAGTTGCCGCTAGCTTTAGCTAGCGGCAACTGAGAAGACAAGAAGCAAAAGGATGGCGAGAGGCGGCGTTGCTCTCGGCATCCTTTTCTCTTGTCTTCGTCTTTCGCTTTAGAACTTGATCGTCTTTATGTCCGAAGGCTTCGTGAAGAGCGAGTCGGGGACTGGCGTGTTGAACTCGACCGAGTCGTAGTTGACGCGGCTCGACTGTGTGCCCGCGCGGAAGTGGTCAACGATGAAGGGCGTCTGCACGCCGCCGATGGTCTGGAACTGCGCGTAGCGATCCTCCTCGTCGAGCAAGTCGCCCTCCGCGTTCTGCTTCTTGTAAACCGCCTTCGCGGGCAGGCCCTCGACCGTGTCGAACTCGAACTCGACCGAGAAGCCGTCCGGGTAGGTGAGTCCGACGACCTCGTTGTGGCGGCCCACGCCCGCCTCGCGGCGACCGACGTATTTGAGCGAAGCGCCGCCCGCGCGCCACCAGCCGCGGAGGATGTTGTCAATGCTCGTCCGCATCGCGAGCCGGAAGTCTTCGACCTGTTCGGGCCTGATGTCGGAGAGTTTCTTCGCGCGCGCGTCGTAAATCCAGCCGGTGTCGCCCGTGTTCACCTGCACGCTGCGGGTCTGGTCGCCCTTGAACTCTGTGCGTTCGCGGTCGGGGAAGACCATGTAGTCGTGGAACGCGACGGGCAGGCCGCGCATCGCCTCGCTCATCTGCGAGAAGTAGCCGTGCGAGACGACCGAGCGGACGCCGAGGTACGCGCTCCCGCCCATCGCGCGCACCGCGCGATCAATTATCGCCAGGGCCTTCTCGTCAACGTTCGCGGGCCGCTTGTCGCCGGCCTTCTGCGTCGAGGCGCTTGGCGCGTCGGTCGTCTGTTTGGTTTCCTGCGGCGCGGCAGACGCGGCGGGGAAGGTGGCGAACGCGAAGAGCGCGGCAAGCGCGACGAGAGGCGCGAGGCGCGTGCGCGCGGGCGAGGTGAAAAACCTTGTCTCCATGCTGAAATTTATAAATGCTCGGAGGGGCGAAGGCAAACGTCGGCGGGCGGACTTCGACACCTCGCGGAGAGACGAAAAGGCCGCGGCAAGTTTCGCCGCGGCCTTCCGGTTTGCATTCAGTTTTGAAGGCGGCTTCAGCCGTCAGCGCGGACGACGACCTCGCCGTTCTCCACGTCGGCGACGAAGCTCGCGGCATCCTTCCACATCGCCGTGATCGGCAGCTTCACCTTCTCGTCAATGTGGCGCTTGAGGAAGCGCGCGCCGTAGGCCGGGCTGTAGCCCTTCTCGGTCAGAAGGTCGAGGGCGGCGGGCGTGACGCGGCAGCCCTTGCCCTGCTGCTCCATCTGTCGGCAGAGCTTGCCGGTGTAGAGCTTCGCGATCTCCCTGACCTCGTCCATCGTCAGCGGCGAGAAGACGACGATCTCGTCAATGCGGTTGCGGAACTCCGGCGAGAAGCGGTGCTCGGCGGCCTTCATCACGTCGCCCTTGATCGCCTTCACGTCGCCCAGAGTCTTCATGCCGAAGCCGAAGGGCTTTTCGTACTTCTTAAAATTCTCCGAGCCGAGGTTCGAGGTCATGATGACGATGGCGTCGGAGAGATAGACCTTCTTGCCGCGACCGTCCGTGAGCCAACCCTCGTCGAAGGCTTGCAGGAACAGGTTCATCAACGTCGGCGAAGCCTTCTCGACTTCGTCGAGCAGCAGAACCGTGTACGGGTTCTCGCGCAGTTGTTCCGTGAGGACGCCGCCGCGCTCCGAGCCGACGATGCCGCGCGGCATGCCGATCAGCTTCTCGATGCCTATTGTCCCGTCCTGATACTCGGACATGTCAATGCGGATCATCTTCTCCTCGTCGCCGAACATGAACTCGGCGACGGCCTTCGCTAACTCCGTCTTGCCGACGCCGGTCGGGCCGAGGAAGAGGAGCACGCCGTCGGGCTTGTAGTGATTCTCTTTGAGCGGCCCCTTGTTGAGGCGCAGGCGCTGCGCGACGGCGCGGATGGCGTCCTTCTGCCCGATGACGCGGCGACCGAGTTCTTCCTCCATCGTGATGAAGCGGTCGTTCGTGTCGCGGTAAATCATGTCGCGCGGGATTCGAGACTCCTGCGAGATCACGTCAATGATGTGCTCGGGCTTGACGACCATCGTGTCCGGCTCGTTGATCTCGACCTTGACGGCTGCGGTGTCGAGCCAGCCGATGGCCTTGTCCGGCAGGTGCAGGTTGCGGATGTACTTCGGGGCCATCTCGAGCGCAGTGTTGATGGCGTCGTCGGAGATGGTGACGGAGTAGTTGCGCTCAAGCCGCGGACGCAGCCCGAACAGAATCGCGCGCGTCTCGGCGAGCGAAGGCTCGTCAACTTTGACGAGGCGGAAGCGGCGCGCGAGCGCCTCGTCCTCGCCGATGTACTCCTTGTACTCGGTGATGGTCGTCGCGCCGACGATACGCATCTCGCCGCGCGCGAGAGCGGTCTTGAACATGTTGGCCGCGTCGCTGGAAGTTCCGAGCGCCGCGCCCGCGCCGATGATCGTGTGCGCCTCGTCAATGAAGAGGATCAGGTTGTCGCGCTCCTTCACCTCGTCAATGATGCCCTTGATGCGCTCCTCGAACATTCCGCGGAGCATCGTGCCGGCGACGAGTCCGCCCATCTGAAGTTGAACGACGTGCGTGTTGCGGAGCCGCGCCGGAACCTTCTCCGGCTCAAGCTCGATGAGTCGCGCGAGTCCTTCGACCACCGCCGTTTTGCCGACGCCCGGCTCGCCGACGAGCATCGGCGAGTTTGCGCGCTCGCGGTGGCAGAGGATTTCGATCATCTGCTGGATTTCCTGCTCGCGACCGATGGTCGGCGGCAGCTTGTCGGCGCGCGCCAGACGATTCAGAGACACGCCGAAGTGCTTGAGGTAAGGCGGAAGCTCGAACTTCTTCTTGTACTCCTCCTCCTCCTGCTCGCGCGTGCGGACGCGCGCACGAACCTGCTCGACGACGGTTTCGGGGTTCGCGCCGAGGTTTCTGAGCACGCCCATCAGAGCGCTGTTCTCGTCCTGCGAGAAGGCCATGAAGAGGTCTGTCGCCTCGATGGTCTTGCGCCCTTGGGCGCGGGCGCGCTCCATTGATTTTTTGAACAGCTCGATTGTGTCCGGCGCGATACGGATGCCCTTGTTGACGTTCTGATAGCGTGCATTCTCAAGACGTTTTTCAATCAGTACCTTGACGGAGCGCGGGTCGAGCGAGAGGTCGCGCATCGTCGAGTTGAACAGGTCGGCCTCCTCGACGGCGAGGCCGTTGAGAATGTGTTCCACCGCGATGTAGTTTTGGTCACGCCTGCGCGACTCCTGCACTGCGTGCTCTAAAACTCTCTGCCCGCTCTCCGCGAAACGGTCTTTATAAGTTCCGAGATCAATCATTGAATTTTCCTTCTCAGCGAGTGGAAAGACGCTCCACGTGAGCGCCGTCTTCACTCTTCAACGTCAGCCTTCAAACTCCAAAACGACGGGCGGCTCGTTCGCGTTCTCTACCGTTCTCTTCGACCACCCACTTTCTGCGAACGACATCGCCGAACTCCCCTCGTTCGGCCTCAGTTAGATGCCAAGCCGACATGCCCGGTTGTGCTTTGCGCGTCGCGCTTCAGGACATCTCAACTATAACACATCACGCGACATTGCAATTGACTTGCCATCTGCGTGCAAAACGTCTCGACGTTTGAACGCGCGGATGTTGAATTTTGCCGCGCGGGCAACGCGCAAGAAAGAAGCGTCCACAGAAGGGCGCGACTCTTGGCAAGTTCAAAGCCCCCTGTGAACGCTTCTTCCGGTCAATCTACGCCCCGCGCGGGGGGCGCGGATTTTTAGTAGTCGTCGTAGTCGCCGCCGCCCGGCATCGGCGGCGCGGCCTTCTTCGGCTCCGGCGCGTCCGTGACCGCCGCGTCGGTCGTGAGCATCAGCCCCGCGATTGACGCCGCGTTCTGAAGCGCCGTGCGGACGACCTTCGTCGGGTCAATGATGCCGGCCTTGACGAGGTCTTCAAATTCGCCCGTCGCGGCGTTGAAGCCGACCGCGCCCTTCGAGTCCTCGATCTTGCCGATGACGATTGCGCCGTCCACGCCCGCGTTCTCCGCGATGCGGCGCAAGGGTTCTTCCATCGCGCGCTTCAGGAGACGCACGCCGGTCTGCACGTCGCCCTCAGCCTCGACACGGTCGAGCGCCTTCGCCGCGCGCACCAAGGCGACACCGCCGCCGGGAACTATCCCTTCCTGCGCGGCGGCGCGCGTGGCGTTGACGGCGTCCTCGACGCGCATCTTCTTCTCCTTCATCTCGGTCTCGGTCGCCGCGCCGACGCGAATCACCGCGACGCCGCCCGCGAGCTTCGCGAGACGCTCCTGCAACTTCTCGCGGTCGTAGTCCGAGGTCGTCTCCTCGATCTGGTGGCGGATGGTCGAGACGCGGCCCTCGATTGCCTTGCGCGAGCCTGCGCCCTCGACGACCGTCGTATTCTCCTTGTCAACGATGACGCGCTTGGCGCTGCCTAGGTCTTCGAGCGTGACCGATTCGAGCTTGATGCCGAGGTCTTCGGTGATG
>DASRCS010000091.1:0-9195 GCA_035652995.1 Pyrinomonadaceae bacterium | reverse complement strand
CGCCTACTGCCTCGACATGCACTGGAAAGACCTGCGCGCCGCCGGCGAGGACGAGCAGCGCCTGTACTCGCTCGACGCGTGGCGCGAGTGCCCTTACTACACTGCGCGCGAGCGTGCGGCGCTCGCGTGGACGGAGGCCGTGACGCTCGTCGCCGAGGGCCACGTGCCCGACTCGGTTTACGAGGAGGTGCGCCCGCACTTCGGCGACAAGGAACTCGCAGACCTGACGCTCGCCGTCGCCACGATAAACGCCTGGAACCGTCTCGCCATCGCGTCGAGAACCGAGCCGGGCACGTACCGGCCCGCGAAGGCGCGCGGCGCGCAAGAGGGCGACCGCCGGTAAAGAAGAGTCCGGCGGCTGCGGCGAAAGCGCACCTGCTCTCAACGCGTCGAAGGGCGTCAGGCTCACTCCGCGCCCTTCGACGCGTCAGGGCAAAGACGCGCGTTCCGTAAAGCTCGTCAGCCGGTCAGCCGGCACTCTGCTCTTCCACATCAGACTCGCCACTTGCCCGACCGAACTGCGGCACTCGACGCTCACGCACCGCCCGCAGTTTTGGTATAGTGGTTACGATTCAATCCCTGAGCAAAAGTCGGTGGCATTCAAACGTAAGCTGAAGGCATTGGTGCGGCTGTGGAGGCCGCGCTGGCGCAGGGCCAACACGGCGGCGCTCCGGCTCTTTTTGCGACTCCTGCCTTCGGAGCGGCGGCGCGTCTTCGCGCTCACGATTCTGGTCGGCGTCTTCTGCGGGCTGGCGGCTGTCGCCTTCCACCTCGGCATCCGCGCCGCCGAAAGCCAACTCATCAACCGGGCCATGACGGCTTCGGGGCGCTCTTGGGTCTGGTGGACGATCCTCACGCCGACGCTCGGCGGACTCCTGAGCGGCGCGCTCCTGCAATACGTCGTGCCCGACGCGCGCGGCAGCGGCATCCCGCAGGTCAAGGTCGCCTACGCGATCCGCGGCGGCAAGCTCTCTTTCACTCACTCCACGGTCGGGAAGTTTTTGGTCGGCATCTTGCAGATCGGCTCCGGCGCGTCGCTCGGTCGCGAAGGGCCGACGGTGCAAATCTGCGCCGGCATCGCGAGCCTGCTCGGTCGGGCCGCGGCGCTCTCGCGCGACCACTTGAGACGGCTGCTTCCGGTCGGCGCTGCCGCGGGCATCGCCGCGGCTTTCAACGCGCCGATTGCCGCCGTCACGTTCACCGTCGAAGAGGTCGTCGGCGACCTCGACCAGACGGTACTCTCCGGCGTCATCGTCGCCGCGGCGCTGGCGGCGGCCATCGAGCGCGGCGTGCTCGGCGAACACCCGGTCTTCGACGTGCCGCCCGGCTACGGGCTGCGCCACGCCTCTTCGCTGCTGCTCTACGCCGCGCTCGGCGTCGCCGCCTCCGTCGTCTCGCTCTTTTTCTCGGAGTCGCTTCTGAAACTGCGCGGCTGGTTCCGCGGCAGCCGCGTAATCCCGGCGTGGATGCGACCGGCGGTCGGCGGACTCGTGACCGGACTGCTCGTCGTGGCGGCGCTCGCGTGGCTGAAGACGGGCGGCGTCAACGGCGGCGGGTACGACACGCTCTCCGAGGCCCTTTCGGGAAAGATCGTCATCGGCGTGATGCTGGCGCTCTGCGCGTTGAAGATCGTCGCGACCGTCTTCTCCTACGCGAGCGGCGGGGCGGGCGGGCTGTTCGCGCCGACGCTCTTCATCGGCGGGATGCTCGGCGGCGCGTTCGGCTACCTCGACACCGCGCTTCTGCATCACGGCGCGGAGAACTCGGTCGGCGCGTTCGCGCTCGTCGGCATGGGCGCGGTCTTCGCCGGGGTCATCCGCGCGCCGATCACCTCCGTCCTCATCATCTTCGAGATGACGGGCAGCTACGGGCTGATCCTCCCGCTGATGATCGCCAACATGACGGCCTACGGCGTCGCGCGCCGCTTCCGACCCGTGCCCATCTACGACGCGCTCTTGGAGCAGGACGGCATACACCTCCCGCACAAGCGCAGCGGCGCGGTCGCGCACGCGCTCGAACAGCTACGCGTCTCGGAGGCGATGACGAGAGAAGTCTTCACGCTGCCGGCGGCGGCGACCGTGGCCGACGCGTTGAAGCGAATCAGCAACTGCGGCTTCTCGACCTTCCCCTTGACGGAGGACGGAGGAGTCTTCGCCGGGATGGTCAGCGAGGCGCGTCTGCGGCGGACTCAGGCCGAAGGCGGCGGCGAGAATCAGGTTCGGCAGATCGCGGACGGCGGAGACTGCGTCTTCCCCGACCAGCCGCTCCTGCGTGCGGTCGTTCACATGAACCGGTCGAACGTGCGCCAACTCGCCGTCGTCGAGCGCGGCGACGACCGCCGGCTCGTGGGGCTGCTGACGATGAGCGACGTGGTGCGCGCGCAGGCCCGCGCCGCGCTCGACGCGGGCGAACTCGACAAGACCGTGACGCCGAACTTCAGCGGGACGAAGGAGACGCTTGAGCCTCACCGCCCGCCGCTCACGTGACGCGCGGCGGCGTTCAAACTTCACCCGCCTCAGTCACCTCTCGACACTTGCCCCTATCCGCGCGCCGCCTTCTTCCGCTGCCTTTCGCCTCCCGCCTTCTGGCCCTTGCCCTTCTGGTTCTGCTGGGTCGGCGTGAGCGGCTGTGTCTGGCCGCGGTCGAGCGCGTGGCCCGACTTGATGTCGGCGACGCTCACGACGAACTGCTCGCTCCTGCTCGCGCGGTCGAACATCTGCTTCAGCACGTCGTCGCCGAGCTTCGACGCGTCAACGCCCGCGGCCTGAAGCGCGCTACGCAGCCGCTCCACGGTGTTGGCTTCGCGGTCGTACACGTCCGGGTAAATATGCAGCACGCCGCCCTCGACGACCGTCGTGTCGTAGTTGATGTCAACGGGCACGGGGTCGCCGAGCCGAAGGATTTTGCGGTCGGTGCTCTGCTTCGCCTGCTCGATGTCCTGCGCGGCGTTGGGGACGCCTCGCGCCAGCGCGATCTTCGTCGCGAGGTCGAAGAGGTCGTCCTGAAGCAGCCGGACGCAGCCGTGCGAGACGAGGTGGCCGATGTCCGAAGGCGACTCAGCCTGGTGGATGAGGTACGCGTCGCCCAAGGGAATCTTGACCTTGCCGAGCGGGTTGCGCGGGTCGTCGGCGGTGATGTGCTCGCCGACCATGTTGTCTTTGACCCACTTGCTGTCGGGCGGAATCCACGTCGGGTTGAGGACGACTTCGGTCGCCTTCCGCTCGCCGATCTTGATCGGGTACTTCTTCTGCCCGACGCCGACGTGATAGGTCGCGACCTCCTTGCCGTCCTGCCAGAGCGTGAGCATGAAGGCCGGGACGTTGACGCTGATGCTGATGTTCCCGTCGCCCGGTTTGAAAGCCGCGTGCTCGATGTGCCCGCCGGTCACGCGGTCGGAGCGCGCGGAGTCGTCGGAGTCGGCGGTCACGCCCTTGACCTGTTGCTGCGTTTGCGCGCCCGGCTGTCCGTTTGATTGTCCGTTCTGCTGCGCGGCGACGTTCGCCGCCTCGTCCTTCGACGCGAGCGTGATGTGCTCGGACTCCTTGTCGCCGCCGTCCGGGTAAGTCGCTCGCGCCCAGACCTCGCCGTTGAAATCCTGCGGCGGCTTGAACTGCGCGCGGAACTCGCCCGCGGAAGCGTCCGACGGTTGCGTCAGCGTCGCGAGTTCGATGAACTGCTCGTCGGAGCCGACGGGCTGGTAGAGAATCCTGACCTCGCGCGCGCCGGGCGCGCGCACCGTGAGCGTCGCGTTGTCCGAACTGAAGAACTGGTAGCCGTTGTCGGCGCGCTCGACCGGCGAAGCCTCGATGCTCGGCCCCTGCGCCGTCGCGTTCGCCGGAGTCGCCGCTGGCGCGGGCGTGCTGCCGCCGCCGCCCTGGCTCGGCCCGGAAATGTTTTGGGCGCACGCCCCGAACAGAGCGACGAGCGATAACGTGATGATGAGCGCGAAGGGCCGCGCCGCCTTGGTTCTAATAATCAACTTAAATTTCCCCCTCATTCGATTACCCGCTTTGACAGTCCGTTCAACCATCATCCTTCCCGCGCGCCTTCGCCGACCGCGTCCCGCAACTCGCCGAGTCCGAACTCGTCGCGCAGGCAGAGGTAGCTGAGCGCGAGCGTCTCGGCGTCGAGCCGGTCGCTCACCTCCAACTCGCGGCGCGGTATCCGGTCGCCGAACTGCGCGAGCGAGTCGGCGAGGAACTGCCGCAGCGAAACATCTTCGTGACCGTCGCCGAAGGCGTCACGCTTGAGCGCGTCCACGATCTCGACCGCCGAAGAACCACGATACTCTTTGCCATCGCTCAAAAATTTCATCTTTTCCTCACACATTTGTGTGCAGCATAGGCGGGCGCGACGGGCGCGCGCGACCGTGTGAACACGCAAAGGGCGTGAGTGTTTACCCTTATGCCGCGGGCGGGCGGGTTGTTATACTTGGGCGTACCGCAGTCGAGAGAAGGCGAAAGGCATGGGCATCCGCAAGCGTTTGGTGACGCTCTCGGTCGGCATCGCCGTCCCGCTCACGCTCGTGGGACTGGCGATGATGTGGGGACTCTGGCGCGAGAGCCGGAGGCAGCTCGACGACTCCATCGGCGAGCAGTCGGAGCTGGCCGCCGTCGCCTTCGAGCGCTGGGTTGACGGCCAGCGCCAGCCGCTCGCCGCGCTCGCCGCGCAGGCCGCCGAGAACCGCGAGCCGCCTTACGCCTTCGCCGACAGCCTGCCCTTCGTCGTCAGGACTCGACCTTACTGGATTGACCTGCGCGTCCTCGACGCCGGAGGCGACACGGTCGTCGCCGAGCCGTCGAACGCCGCCGCGCTTCAGCCGGAGTTCGTCGCCACCATTCTTTCCGAAGTGCGACGACGAAACAACTGGGCCGTCGTGACCGACTGGACGCGCGGCGAGGGCCGGCCCATCATCGCCGTCGCCGTCCCCGTCGAGGGCGGCGGGAGCGTCATCGCGCGCATGGACGGCGCGGCGATGGGCGCGATCTTCAGCGAGATCAAACTGTCGGAGAACGCCGTCATCGTCGTCTTCGACTCGCAGCGCCGCGTGCTCTACCGCAGCACGGCGCTCAAGGAGAACCTCGGCGACGACCGCAGCGACTCGCCGCTCTTCGTCCCCTTGAGCGACAAGCCGAGCGCCGTGGTCGAGGCCACGAGTCCTTACGACCGGATCAGGCGCATCTACGGACTCGTGCGCGTCGGCGCGACCGATTGCGTCGTCGCCGTCGGCGCGCCGACCGACGCGCTCTACAGGCCCGCGCGCAGACAACTCCTCTTCTACTCCGTCTTCAGCTTCGTGGCGCTGCTGTGCGCGCTCGCGGCTGCCCTGCTCATCGCGCGGCGCATCACGTCGCCGGTCTTTCGCCTCACCGACGCCGCCGGTCGCTTCGGCGCGGGCGACCTCTCGGCGCGCGCGTCCGTCAAAGGCGGCGGCGAGCTGGCGGAACTCGGCGCCGTCTTCAACGACATGGCCGAGGAGATAGAGAAGCGAACGGGGCGGCTCACGGAACTCGACCGCCTGAAGTCGGAGTTCGTCGGCGGCGTCTCGCACGAGCTTCGCACGCCGCTCACCACCATCAAGACGCTGACGCGCGTGCTGCTGCGCGGCGAGGAGGACGCCGAGCGGCGCGAGCATCTTGAGACGATTGCCGCCGAGTGCGACCGCCAGATTGATCTCGTCCTGAACCTGCTCGACCTCTCGCGCATCGAGTCGGGCGCGTTCGAGGTCACGCGCGCGCGCGTCGAGGTGGCCGACGTGGTGCTCTCCTGCGTGCAGGTCTCGCGCCACTCGGCGGAGGCGCGCGGCCACGCGCTCCGCGCCGAACTCCCCGAAAGACTCCCGCTGGTCTTCTCCGACGGCGCGGCCCTGCGCCGCGTCCTGTGCGGCCTCGTCGAGAACGCCATCAAGTACACGCCCGACGGCGGTCGCGTCACGCTGTCGGCATACGCCGACGGCGACGAAGTTGTCGTCAGCGTCGCCGACACGGGCTGCGGCATCCGCGCCGAGGACATCCCGCACGTCTTCGAGAAGTTCTACCGCGGTCGCCCCGCCGCCGCGCGCGGCCCCGACTCGGAACCGGGTTCGGCCTCGTGCGCGGGCGTGCCCGGCGTGGGACTCGGACTTTATCTCGCGCGCACCATCGTCGAGCGACTGGGCGGGCGCGTTGGCGTCGAGAGCGTCGCGGGTCACGGCAGCATCTTCACCGTTCACCTGCCCGCGTGGAGAAGCGGAGATGCGTTGGTCGAAGAAGTGAGTGCGGACACGGAGGAGGCGAGTCATGCCGAAGCGGCTGCTCGTGGTTGACGACGAGCCGAACCTTCTGCGCGCGGTGGCCGTGACTCTGCGCGCGGAAGGGTACGAGGTGGTGACGGCGCGCAGCGGCGCGGAGGCGCTCGTGCGCGTCGCCGAGAGTCTGCCCGACCTCGTCGTCAGCGACATCAGGATGCCGGGCATGGACGGCTTCCAGCTCGCGCGCCAGCTCCGCTCCAACCCGCGCACCGACCTCATCCCAATCGTCTTCCTGACGGCCAGGGACGAAACGTCAGACCGCGTAGCGGGCTTCCGCTCCGGCGTTGACGCCTACCTCGTCAAGCCGTTCGAGCCGGACGAACTCGTCGCCGTCATCTCGAACATCCTGCGCCGCGTCGAGCGCACGCACGCCGAGATCGCGCGGCTCGTCGGCGCGAAGGCAGGCGCGGCTGAATCTTTCCGCGACGAAGAGTTGACCGAGGCCGAGCGGCGCGTCGCCGCGGCGGTCGCGCGCGGCCTCGCGAACAAGGAGATCGCCGCCGAACTAGAGATCAGCGTCCGCACCGTCGAGAACCACATCAGCCACATCCTCTCGAAGAAGAACTTCAGCAACCGCGTCGAGATCACGCGCTACGTTCTGAGCGCCGCGCGCGGCGAGTAGCCCGACCGCGAACCGCAAGTCATTTCCGCCTATTTCACCGCCACGTGCTCCTCGGCCAGTGCCTCGTTGATCGAGAGCGTGAGGTCGCTGCGGATGCGCGCCCACTCCTCGAAGTGGTTCGTCCACGCGCGCAGCTCGAACTTGAGCGCGTCGGCGTCGAACTCGACGAGCAGCGCCTGCGGCGCGGGGTCTTTCGTCACCTGCGGGTGATGCTCGGCGGCGGCCTTCAGGATGTCGAGGACGCGCCGCGGCTCCGTGTCCTTCGCGACGCTGACCCTCACGTCAATCTCGCGCTGCGGGATCGAGAGCGACCAGTTGGTGACGTTGTCGGAGATGAGCTTGCCGTTCGGCACGATGATGTCCGAGCCGTCCTCCATGTGGACGACGCTGGCGCGGATGCCGATGCGCTTGACGACGCCAGCCGCGTAATTCATCTGGATGGCGTCGCCGACCTTCACGGGCCGCTCGAAGAGGACGATGATGCCGGAGACGAAGTTGTTGACGATGTTCTGAAGGCCGAAGCCGAGGCCGACGCCGAACGCGCCCGCGAGGATCGTGAACTTCGTCATGTCGAAGCCCAAGGCCGCGACCGCCGCGAAAAAGCCGAGCAGCAGTATCGCGTAGTGCAGCATCGTCGAGATGGCGTAAGGAAGCCCGGGCGCGAGATGCACGCGCGTGTAAACGTCCTCTTCGAGCAGGAAGCGGATGAACCTTGAGAGCAGGAAGGCGGCCCACACGATGAGGCAGAACGCGATCACGTTGCCGAGCGAGAGGCTGAGCGAGCCGACCGTCAGGCTCGCCGCCAGCACGGCCCTGACGGCTCCGAAGAGCGGCGCGCGCAGCGAGAAGAGTTCGAGCGTGTAGATGAGCCAGAGCAGCGTGGCCGCCCAGTGGAGCACGGCGCAGATGCGGCGACCGACCAAAGCCCTGTGCTCGCGCACCGCGCCGAGCGACGCGAGCGGGCGGACTCGCAGCGCGAACATGATGACGCCGTCCACGATCCTGACCACCGCGTAGAGGATGACGGCGATGTAGGCGCTGCCGAGCGCGCCGCTCCCCAAGAGCTTCGCGAAGTTGACGTAGCCGAGCGCGTTCGCGACGAGGCTCGCGGCGAACACGGCGAGCGCGGCGCGCGTGCCGACTTTGATCGTCTTCCACAGGCGATTCCTCTCGGCCTCCGGCACCTGCGGCAGCCGCGCCCACGCGAGCCACGCGAAGAAGAGGATGCCGCCGAGCATCTCTGCGAGGAACAGCAGCCTTGAGACGAGCTGAATCGAGGCCGCCGCCGAGCGCAGGAGGTCTATGAAGTAGAAGACGACCAGCGCGCTCAGAACCGGAAGCAGGTGGCGTTCGACGAGACGGCGGAGAAGGATCGCCGTCGGGACGAGCGCCGCCGCGCCGAGTATGGCCCACCAGATGCGCGGCGGCTGCGGGTAAATCCAGACGGCGGCGACGGCAGAGAGCACGACCGCCACCGCGACGGGCAGCTCGAAGACGCGGGCCGCGTGCCTGAGGTCTCCCTCCTCGTCGGCCCGCGCGCAGACGCGCCGCCGCGCCCGGTAGAGCGCGGCGAGCAGCACGACGAAGACCAGCGCGTGGATGACGAAGCTCACGCCCTGCCGCGCGGCGTAAGCGGCGAGCGCGCGCGCCTGCGTCGAAAATGAGTTCCGGCTCTGCTCGACGAGGCTCTGCCCCGTGCGCGCGCGCACCTCCGCGCTCCAGACGGGCGGGCTGTCTCTGACGAAGAGGCGGTCGAGCGCGGCGTCGCGCGCCTGCGCGATTGAAGAGAGCGCGCCGCCGACGCGCGCCTGCTGTTGGGCGACGCGGTTCTGAAGCGTCAGGACTTGCGCGCGCCTCTGTTCGAGGAGGTCGCGCGTCTGTGTGGCGTCGGCGATGACGCTCTGGACGCGCTGGACGATCTCCGGCGGCGCGCCGGAACTCTCGGCGGGGCCGAGCGTCTGCGTCCAGGTCTGAAGGAGCTGGTCGAGGCGTTCGCGCTGCTTGTCGAGTTGAACCGCGCGCGCCGTCAGGTCGCGGCCCCAGCCGGACAGCGTGTCGCCGGTCTTCCGCCAGTCGGACTCAAGCGCGCGCAGGGTTTCGAGCGAGGCGTTGGGCGTGAGCAGCTTCGAGTCTTCGTCGAGGCGCGAGTTGATCTCGCCGGTCAACACCGGCAGTTGGCTCTCGACCGTGGCCGTCGCCTGATCCGACGAGAGGTCGTCGTCAACGTCCTGCAAGGCGGCGGTCGCCGACTCGGCCTGCGACACAACGTCCGGCACGGGGATCG
>DASRCS010000090.1:0-14813 GCA_035652995.1 Pyrinomonadaceae bacterium | reverse complement strand
TTGCGTCACCACCCCCGGAGCCACCTTCAGCATTCCCATCACGCTGAACATCTACAACGCCGGAGACCCGACGCCCGGCTCGCTCATCGCGACAAAGACGCAGACGTTTTCGATTCCTTACCGTCCGTCGAGCGACAACACCAATTGCACCGGCGGGCGTTGGTACGACGGCACGACCTGCTTCAACGGCCTGGCCCACAACATCACCTTCGATCTGACTTCGCTGGGGGTCACGCTGCCGAACTCGGTAGTCTTCGGCGTGACTTACAACACGACGAACTACGGCCCGAATCCCATCGGCACGTCCGCCGCGTGTTTCAGCGGTTCCGGCGGTTGTCCTTATGATTCGCTGAACGTGGCGCTCTCGCCCGCGGCCACGGTAGGCAGCAAGCCGTTCGCGGATACCCTCTACTGGAACGACGCCTTCGCCTCGAACTACTGCGACAACGGTGCGGCGGGAGTCGGTCTGTTCCGCCTCGATTCGCCTACGAACGCGTGCTGGTTCAACACGGGGCCGGGAGACGGCCTGATCCCGGCTGTCCAATTTACGGTGACGCCGACGGCACCCGACTTGGCGATCACGAAGACGGCAGACCGCAACCCCGCGCCCGTCGAGTTCAATTTCAACTACGACATCACGGTCACGAACGCGGGCACGCCGGCATCGAACGTGGTGGTCACCGATCCGCTGCCTTCGCAGGTGACGCTGACCGCGGCGACGACTTCGCAAGGCACGTGTAGCTATGATTCCGGCACCAAGACCGTGACGTGCAACCTCGGCACTGTCAATGCGGGAGCGCCGGTCAACATTCGTCTGACGGTCAAGCCTCACTCGGAGGGCACGCTCGACAACACGGCCACCGTCACGACGACCGACACGGACTCGAACCCGAACAACAACTCGGCGTCCGTCAACGGCCTGCCGGCGCAGAAGTTCGTTGACCTCGCCGTCCAGAAGTCTGCCTCGGCCAACCCGGTCTTCGCCGGGCAGAACGTGACCTACACGATTGCCGTCAGGAACACGAACACGCCCGTGAACGCGACCGGGGTCGCGCTTACCGACGTGCTTCCGGCCTCGATGACGTTCGTCTCGGCGACCACGTCGCAAGGCTCGCTCGTCACCCCGCCGGTCGGTTCCAACGGCACGGTGACGGCGAACCTCGGCTCGCTCGCGCCGAACGCGACCGCCACCGTGACCATCACGGCCAAGACGACGGCGGCTGGCAGCGTGACCAACTCCGCGAGCGCGACGAGCAACGAGAACGAGTTCAACCCGGCCAACAACACTGATGGCGCGTCCGTCGTCGTCAAGTCCGCCGCGTTGCAGAAGGTGCTTCTGGCGTCGCAGGTCTTGACGGGCGGATGTCAGAACACGACGGGCAACGTTTACCTGACCGGCCCCGCGGGGCCGGGGGGCGTGACTGTCAATCTTTCGAGCACGGTCACGGGCGCGTCCGTGCCCGCGTCGGTGTTCATCCCCGAAGGCCAGTCGGTCAGCCCGGCCTTCAACGTGACCACAAGCCCGGTCGCGGCCAAGCAGGTTGGCACCATCAACGCGACGCTCGGTCAGACCACCGTGAGCCGCGGCATCACCATCAACAGGGGCAGCGGCGTCTGCGGCCCTTGATGGCCGTCTGAGGTGTTCCGCTTGTGCGGGGGAGCGCGCGGACGAATGCGGCGCGCTCCCCTCGTTTTGCGTCGGCTCTGAACGGCGCGCGGGGAACGAGGGATTTTTCGGCGGCGTTTTTTCCCGCCGCCGCGTTCCTCCTGCTGGCATACTATTTGTTACTTCTCACCGCGTGAGTTCACGCATTCAATTCGGCGAATGAGGCGGGCGTCGCCCGAAGTGTAGAAGTTATTTTCGTTGTTCTAGTTATCATAGAAATACTCCCGCACCCCGGTTGTAGTTAAATGCCCGCGTCATCCGAGTTTTTGGAGTGTCGGTTCAGTTTTTCGGACGAAAGACTTTCCGGCGCGCGCAGCCGACTGTCTCGCGCGAAGTGTCCCACGCGCGAGGCTCTTGAACGTGACCTCACGACCGTCAACCCGGCGGTCATTCAACCAAACAAGTTCGGCCATCATCTTTCGGGAGGCGCGTGGCGCGAAGTCCCGCCCCGAATAATCGCAACAACTTTCTGACTCAGGAAAAAGGAAGGACTATGTCGAAACATACTCTATGCAAGTCTGCCCGCACGCTCGCCCTGCTGCTCTTCTGTGTGGCGCTCGGCGCGGCCTCTGCGGCGGCTCAGTCAACGGTCACGGGGGCCATCGGCGTCGTCGCAAAAGACCCGCAGGGCGCGGTCATCCCCGGCGCGACCGTCACCGCGCACAACGAAGAGACCAACGCCGAATCAACGGCGACGACCGACAGCGAAGGCCGCGCGCGCGTCACGGAACTGCAACCCGGCCACTACACTTTGAACGTCAGCGCCAACGGGTTCGCGACCTTCACGCAGCAGAACGTCATCGTCGAGGTCGGGCGCGTCACCTCCGTTGACGCGCCGCTGTCGGTCGGCACGGCGAAGGAGACCGTGCAGGTCACGGCGGAAGCGCCCGTCATCAACACGACGCAGCAGGACTTCTCGACGAACCTCAACCAAGTCTCGATCAACAACCTCCCGACCAACGGTCGCCGCTGGTCGAACCTCGCCATCCTCACGCCCGCGACGGTTCCCGACGGCACGTTCGGACTCATCTCGTTCCGCGGCATCAGCGGACTTCTCAACAACAACACGATTGACGGCGGCGACAACAACCAGGCGTTCTTCTCCGAGGAGCGCGGGCGCACGCGCATCGGCTACGTCATCAGCCAGTCGGCCATCCGCGAGTTCCAGGTCAACACCTCGAACTACTCCGCCGAGTACGGTCGCTCCGCCGGCGGCGTGATCAACGCCGTCACGCAGAGCGGCACCAACGAGTTCCACGGACAGGGCTTCATCTTCGACCGCAACAACAAACTGGGCGCGCGCAACCCGCGCAGCTTCGTCAACCAGACGATCAACGGCGTCTCGACCCCGGTCGCTTACAAGGCCCCGGACGTGCGCTACCAGTTCGGCGGCGCGGTCGGCGGCCCCGTCGTCAAAGACAAGCTCTTCTTCTTCTTCAGCTACGACCAGCAGAAGCGCAACTTCCCCGGCGTCTCGATCTTCACCTCGCCCACTTACCTGAACACCGTCAACACCTCGCTGCTCACGGCTTCGGCCAGGGGGCTGACGACCGCGCAGATCAACTCGGCTGTGAGTTTTCTCAACAGCCTGACGGGGCCGACGCCGCGCCGCGGCGACCAGAAACTCTTCCTGCCGAAGATTGACTGGAACATCAACCGGAAAAATATCTTCTCGGCGACCTACAACCGCCTGCGCTGGGTCTCGCCCGCGGGTGTCCAGACGGCGGCGACCGTCACCCGCGACATCAACGGCTACGGCAACGACTTCGTGAGATCGGACTCGCTCAACCTGCGGCTCACCTCGACGCTGTCGAGCAGGCTGATCAACGAGGGCCGCTTCCAGTGGGCGAAGGAACTCGACTCGCAGTTCGCGCAGCCCGCGCTGCCCGGCGAGCCGACGACGGCCAACGGCTTCTCGCCGCAGGTCGCGCTCACCAACGGCCTCACCTTCGGCAAGTCAACCGGCCTCGACCGCCGCGCGCTGCCCGACGAGCGCCGCTTGCAGTTCGCCGACACGATGACCTACACCGTCGGCAACCAGACCCTCAAGTGGGGCACGGACATCAACCGCATCCGCGAGATTTACGACGAGCTGTTCACCGAGGCAGGCTCTTACAGCTACTCGAACATCAACGACTTCATCGTTGACTACACCAACTTCACGACGAACGGCGCGCTGCGGGCGGCGAACAAGGTCTGCGCCACGAGCACGCGACTGGCGGGCAAGTGCTACACGAGCAACTACCAGCAGGGCTTCGGCCCGGCCCGCTTCCAGTTCTCGACGACCGACTACGCCTTCTTCCTTCAGGACGACATCCACGCGACGCCGCGCCTGACCTTGAACATGGGCCTGCGCTACGAGTACGAGCAACTCCCGCAGCCCTTCGCCAGCCTGATTAACCCGGCGCTGCCGCAGACGGCGAACCGCCCCGCCGACAAGAACAACTGGGGGCCGCGCGTCGGCTTCGCCTACGACCTGAAGGGCGACGGCAAGTCGGTCATCCGCGCCGGCTACGGCATCTACTACGGGCGCATCAACGGCTCGGCGATCATCCAGGCGCTCATCAACACGGACGTTCCCGGCTTCAGCCAGATCGTCGCCTCTGTGAACCCCGCGTCCAGCCCGGCGACGGCGGCGGGCAACCCGACGGCCCCGATCTTCCCGAACATCCTCACGAGCGCGCCGCTCGGCACGGCGACGGTCAACTACTTCGCCTCGAACTTCCAGAACCCGATGATCCACCAGGCCGACGTGGTCTTCGAGCGCCAGATCGCGCGCAACACCGCCTTCTCGGCCAGCTACCTCTTCAGCCGCGGCAAGCACCTGCCGAACTTCGTTGACGTGAACCTGAACCCGCCGACGGTGACGAGAACCGTCCACATCGTTGACGGCCCCTTCGCCGGTCAGGACTGGACGTTCCCCTACTACCTCGGCAACGCGCGACCGAACCCGGCCTTCGGCCAGATTCAGGAGATTCGCAGCAACATCTCCTCGTGGTACAACGCGCTCGTCCTTCAGGTGAACCGCCGCCTGACGAACGGCCTCCAGTTCCAGTCGAGCTACACGCTATCGAAGTCGCGCGACGAGGGCCAGAACTCGCAGACCTTCACGCCGACCTTCTCGGCTCCGTTCGACCCCTTCAACCAGCAGGGCGAGACCGGCTACTCGTCCTTCGACCGCCGCCACAAGTTCGTCGCGAGCGTCGTCTATAACACGAACTTCGCCAGCCTCAAGGACAGCACCGTGGGCCGCGCGATCTTCAATGGCTGGACTATCGCGCCGGTCGTCAACATGTTCTCCGGCGCGCGCTTCACGGGCAACACCTCCGGGTCGAGCGTCAGCTCCGTCTTCGGCTTCAGCCAGGCGGGCGGCGTCAACGGCTCGAACGGCTCGCTCCGCTTCGCGCTCCTGCCCAACAACTTCTTCAAGATGCCGGCGACGAAGTACGTTGACCTCCGCATCTCGCGCCGCTTCGCCATCACGGAGAAGACGCACCTCGAACTGCTGGCCGAAGGCTTCAACATCTTCAACCACACTCAGGTGACGAGCGTGAACACGACGATCTACAACATCTGCGCCGGGACGGGCGCGGCGGGCACGTGCCCGTTCGGCTCGAACGCGGTGTTTGCGACCTTCAACCCGTCGTTCGGGCAGGTCACGGGCGCGGACGGTTTCTTCTTCCGCGAGAGGCAGATTCAGTTGGGCGCGCGCTTCGAATTCTAAGAGGCGGACGCCTTCAAAGTCTCCCCTTTTTGGGCGGGCGCGCTCCTGCGAAGGGCGCGCCCTTTTTTTACCCCGACTCGCGGCGCGTTTTCCCTTGCGCGCGCGCCCCGAATGTAGTATTTAACATCCCGTTTTCACCGCCGTAAGACGGCTGAAAGCGTCATCCCTTAAGGTTGCAGTTTGGTTCACAATCTAACCGTCAATTAATCAATCAGGTTCAGCCAAGGTTTCCGAGAATCGTGGGAAGGACGAAGCCCCGCTTTCGGATCACCGCAACAGACTTCTAAGAAAAGGAAGAATCATGTCGAACACCACCCTACGCAAGCCGGCCTGCGCGCTCGCCTTGCTGCTCTTCTGCCTCGCCTTCGGCCTCGGCCCGGCCTTCGGCCAGTCAACGACCCAGGGCGCAATCGGCGGCGTCGTCAAAGACCCGCAGGGCGCCATCGTTCAGAACGCGAACGTCGCCGTCAAGAACGAGGAGACGAACAAGGCGATGTCGGGCACGACCGACAGCGAAGGCCGCTTCCGCATCCCGCAGCTCGACCCCGGCAACTACACCGTGACGGTCAACGCGACGGGCTTCGCCGCCTTCACGCAGCAGAAGGTCGTCGTCGAGGTCGGGCGCATCACGCCGCTCGACGTTAACCTCTCGGTCGGCGGCGCGACCGAGACCGTGCAGGTGACCGGCGAAGCGCCCGTCATCAACACGCAGCAGCAGGACGTTTCGACGAACATCAACCAGACCTCGATCAACGAGCTGCCCACCAACGGCCAGCGCTGGTCGAACTACGCGCTACTCACGCCCGGCTCGACCCCCGACGGCACGTTCGGCCTGATCTCCTTCCGCGGCGTTTCGGGCCTCCTCAACAACAACACGGTTGACGGCGGCGACAACAACCAGGCGTTCTTCTCCGAGGAGCGCGGGCGCACGCGCATCAACTACACGATCAGCCAGTCGTCCATCCGCGAGTTCCAGGTCAACACGTCGGACTACTCCGCCGAGTACGGGCGCGCGGCGGGCGGCGTCGTCAACGCCGTCACCAAGAGCGGCACCAACGAGTTCCACGGCCAGGCGTTTCTCTACTACCGCAACAACCGCTTCGGCGCGCGCAACCCGCTGGCGACGATCTCGTCCTTCAACCCGGCGACGGGCCAGATCGCCATCCTGCCCTTGAAGCCCACGGACGTGCGTAAGCAGTTCGGCGGCAACATCGGCGGGCGCATCATCAAGGACAAGCTCTTCTTCTTCTTCGACTACGACGGGCTGCGCCGCAACTTCCCCGGCGACGCGATCTTCACCCGATCCAACTACCTGACGACGGTGAACGCCTGCACGTCGGCGACCGCAGCGGGCTGCTCCGCCACGCTCTTCAGCCAGTCGCTGAAGAACCCTTCGCGCCACCTGACCGACGCCCAGATCAATTCGGTTCTGACCTTCCTGACCAACGAGACGGGCGAAGTCCCGCGCACCGGCAGCCAGAACATCTTCCTGCCGAAGATTGATTGGAACGTCAACTCGAAGAACACGTTCACGGCGAGCTACAACCGCCTGCGCTGGGTCTCGCCCAACGGCATCCAGACGCAGCCGACCAACAACTTCGCGCGCAGCAGCTTCGGCAACGACTTCGTCAACATCGACTCGCTGAACCTGCGCCTGACCACGACGATCAAGCCGACGCTCCTGAACGAGTTCCGCTTCCAGTACGGTCGCGACAACGAGTTCGAGTTCAGCACGCCGCCGCTTCCGGGCGAGCCGACGACCTCGCTCAACGGTCGCTCGCCGGACGTGTTCCTCACCAACGGCATCGAGTTCGGCGTCCCGACCTTCCTCGAGCGCCCGGCCTTCCCCGACGAGAAGCGCTGGCAGTTCGCCGACACGATGACGCTCACGCACGGCACGCACACCTTCAAGTGGGGCGTTGACTTCAACCACGTCAACGACCTTCAGGATAACCTGCGCATCGAGTACGGCTCTTACTCGTACAGCAACATCAACGACTTCATCATCGACTATCTCAACTTCCAGTCGCCCATCTCCATCCCCTGCTCGACCAGCACGAGGACTGCCGGGCGCTGCTACACCAGCAACTACCAGCAGGCGTTCGGCCCGACGCGCTTCTCGTTCAGGACGAATGACTACAACCTCTTCTTCCAGGACGACTACCGCGTCACCCCGCGCCTGACCCTGAACCTGGGCCTGCGCTACGAGTACGAGCAGATGCCCAAGCCGTTCCTGGGGAACCCCTTGCTCCCGCAGACGAACCAGATGCCGAACGACAAGAACAACTTCGGCCCGCGCGTCGGCTTCGCTTACGCGCTGACCTCGGACAACAAGACTTCGTTCCGCGGCGGCTACGGACTCTACTACGGGCGCATCATCAACTCGACGATCCTGAACGCGCTCATCAACACGGGCAACCCCGGCGGCCAGATTACGAGTTCGGTCTCGCAAGCGAGCGGCCCCATCTTCCCGAACATCCTTTCGTCGGCCCCGGCGGGCACGGCTGCCGTGCAGTACTTCCGCATCGGCTACCAGGCCCCGATGATCCACGAGGCCGACCTCGTCATCGAGCGCCAGATCGCGCGCAACACGGTCGTCTCCGGCTCGTTCCTCTTCAGCTTCGGCAAGCACCTGCCGTACTTCGTGGACACGAACCTCAACCCGGCGACCTCGACGCGCACCTACGCCATCGCCGACGGGCCGTTCGCCGGCCAGTCCTACATCGTCCCCTACTTCTCCGGCGCGCGCCCGAACCCGAACTTCGGCGCGATCACCGAGATTCGGGACACGGTTGACTCGAAGTACTTCGGATTCGTCGTGCAGGCCAACCGCCGCCTGACCGACGGATTGCAGTTCCAGACGAGCTACACGATCTCCAGCGCGCGCGACAACGGCCAGACCTCGACCACGTTCACCACGACGAACCTGCCCTTCAACGCTTTCGACCAGTCGGGCGAGTGGGGGCCTTCGACCTTCGACGTGCGCCACAAGTTCGTCACCAGCGTCGTCTATGCCCCGAAGCTCTTCAGCGACGGCGACAGCAAGGTCGGTCGCACGATCTTTAACGGCTGGTCCATCGCGCCGATCTTCGCCCTCTACACGGGCGAGCCTGTGACGGCTGTCCAGAGCGGCAGCGCGGGAACCACGGGCGCCGCCGGCTTCGGCTCGAACCAGGCAGGCGGCGTCAACGGGTCGGGCGGCGCGACGCGCTTCGCGCTCACCGGGCGCGACGCGTTCCGCATGCCGAAGATCGTCAACACCGACCTGCGCATCTCGCGCCGGTTCCACATCAAGGAGTCCAGCAACATCGAAGTCCTGGCCGAGGGCTTCAACATCTTCAACCGCACGCAGGTCACGGTCGTCAACACGACCATCTACACGAACAACGCGACCACCAACACCCTGACCTTCAACCCCGCCTTCCTTTCGACGACGGCGGCGGGCGGCACGCTCTGGCGCGAGCGCCAGATTCAGTTCGCCGTCCGCTTCGAGTTTTAAGGCGAAGGCGAACTCCTGCTCTTTCGCGGGCGCGCTCTCAAAAGGGCGCGCCCGATTTTTTGCCCCCGACTGCTTTGTCCGAAGACAGGCCGCCCCTGCGTACTAAAACTGACTCGCGAGCGCGCGGCGTCGGGCGGCGACGCCGCGCGATCATCGTTCCATCTTCATTGCCCGCAACGCCTTTCGCCGCGACGCGCGTCGCTGGCATGAGCGTTGCCATTCATTCCCTCGCGGAGAGCGTGGACAGCCGCGTCGTGTCACATTCAAATTAAGAGGAGGCTGAAGGTCATGGCTGGAATGAACCGGGACGAGATGGAAGGCAAATACGATCAGGCGAAGGGTTCTTTGAAGCAGGGACTCGGCAAGCTGACGGGCGACGACGAGTTGCGCTCGGAAGGCGCTGCGGACAAGCTCAAGGGCGATGTCAAGGAAGGCTGGGGCGGGACGAAGCGCAAGGTCGGCGACATGCTCGAAGACGCAGGCGACGCCGTCAACAAGTAAGCTTCAAACCAACTTCAAACGGAAGGGCCGTCGCAAACTCACGCGAGTTTGCGACGGCCCTTCCCTTTCTTCTTTCAGAACTCAACACGACCCCGCGATGCGGTAAGCGTTACCGAATCGCGCGGACTCTTCGCCTACTCCTGCCGCACGTGTTCCGCGCCGAGGTCTGCGAGCAGCTCTTCGAGCTTGTCCGCCTCCTCGTCGGTCTTCGCCTCGACGCCGATCAGAATCCCGCCCGCCCGCAGGCTTGCGTCGTAAACCTTCGCCCGATGCTCTGGAATACCAGCGCCGACGAGCGCGCCGATCAGACCGCCCGCCGCGCCGCCCGCGCCCGCGCCCGCGAGAGCCGCCGCCAGCGGCCCGGCGACGACGAGTCCGATTCCCGGCAGGATGATGTTCGTGCCGACCGCGGCGATTGCCGCCAGCACCGCGCCGACCGCGCCGCCCACGGCAGCGCCGTAGCCCAGCCCGTCAGCCGCGCGCGTGCCGGTCTCGATTGCGAACTCCTTGGACTTCGTCGCGTCGGACATCAGCACGCTGATCTCTTCGCGCGTGTAGCCGCGCTTGAGGATCGCGTCAACCCCCGCCTCCGCCGCCACGCGCGTCTTGAAAACCCCGGTCACAAGTTTTGCCATAAAGTTGCTCCTTAACTTTCTCGCCTCTTCGACGCGCGAGCGCCGCCTCTCAAATTCTCGAAAGCTTCGGCGCACGCGAAGAGACTTCTCCCGACTCCACGCGGCAAGCACCGTGCCGACCTCGGACTCACGCGCGACGCCTTCGGCCTCCGCGAATCGACGCGAGATAGAACCAACTCCCGGCAGACGTTTTCTAAAACCCCGACGCGCCGCGTACCAAAGCGGAACGAGCGGGCGGGCGGGCTGTTCTGTTCGGCGTCATCGCGCCTCGCCCAGTCTGCCCTCACCTTCGGTCTGCGGCGGCGTCGCGCCGCTGGTATAATGCGTGCCTTCGCACGCGCCGTCTTTCAAACTTGGTCTCGGAGAAATGAACTTGATCGAAGCCGTAATTTTCGACGTTGACGGAACGCTCGTTGACTCGGTTGACCTGCACGCGCGCGCCTGGCAGGAGGCGTTCGCGCACTTCGGCAAACAGTTTCCCTTCGGGCGCGTGCGCTCGCAGATCGGCAAGGGCGGCGACCAACTGATGCCCGTCTTCCTCTCGAAGGAGGAACTCGAAGAGTTCGGCCAGCAACTCGAAAAGTACCGCGGCGAACTCTTCAAGCGCGAGTACATGCCGCGCGTGCGTGCCTTCCCAAAGGTGCGCGAACTCTTCGAGCGCATCCGCCGCGACGGCAAGCACATCGCGCTCGCCTCGTCCGCGAAGGGCGACGAGTTGGAGACCTACAAAAAGATTGCCGGCATCACAGACCTCGTCGAAGAAGAAACGTCGAAGGACGACGCCGACAAGTCGAAGCCGCACCCGGACATCTTCGAGGCCGCGCTCGCCCGACTCGGCGGCCCGCCGACCTCTGACGTGATCGTCGTCGGCGACACGCCCTACGACGCGGAGGCCGCGGGCAAGGCCGGACTCCGCACAGTCGGATTCCTCTCCGGCGGCTTTCCCGAAGCGGACTTGCGCGCGGCGGGCTGCGTCGCAATCTACGACGGCGCGGCAGACCTGCTCGCGCGCTACGACTCTTCGCCGCTCGCGGCGCGTTCGTCCGGCGCGGTCGGAGGGGAATGAGAATCCTCCAGGTCAGCTCGGCGCGCTCGTTCGGCGGCGGCGAAAGACACCTCGCAGACCTCGCGCGCGGACTTGAGAAACGCGGGCACGAAATCTTCGCCGCGCTCGCGCGCGACTCGCCGCTCCTTCGCGAACTCGACTTCCTCCCGCAGTCAAACCTGCTCACCTTCGCGCCGCGCAACGCGCTCGACATCTCCGCCGCGCTGAAACTCGCGGGTGTCGCGCGCGAGAAAAAGATGGACGTGATGCACGCGCACGTCGCGCGCGACTACGTGCCCGCCGCCTTCGCCGCGCGGCGCGCGCCCTCGGCGCGGCTCGTCCTCACGCGCCACGTCCTCTTTCCCTTGAGCCGCGTTCACCGCCGCTCGCTCTCGAACGTCTCGCGCGTCATCGCCGTCTCCGAAGGGGTCGCGCGCGCGCTCCGCGGGCAACACATCTTCGACGAGAAGAAGATTCGCGTCGTCACCAACGGCGTTGATGTTGAGCGCTTCGCCGAGGCGCGGCGCGAGTTCGAGCGCGCGCGACGCGAAGACGGACGCGACGCGGCCCGCGGGAAGTTTCGCGTCGGCATCGTCGGCGAGTTGAGCGAGGTCAAGGGTCAGGAAGTTTTTGTGCGCGCGGCGTCGGTTGTTCGTGAGAAGCTCGGCGACGGCGTCGAGTTCGTCATCGCGGGCGAAGACGCCACGCGCACGGGCGAGTACCGCGCGCTCGTTGAGCGGGCTGTCGCCGAACTCGGCTTGAAAAACAGCCTGCGGCTGACGGGCCGCTGCGACGACGTTGCGCGCCTGCTCGCGACGCTCGACGTTTTCGTCTCCGCCTCGCGCACGGAATCTTTCGGCATGGCGATGGCCGAGGCCCTGGCGTGCGGCGTGCCCGTCGTCGCGACCGCGACCGAAGGCGCGAGAGAAATCGTCGAAGACAAACTCACCGGATTGATGGTACCAATCGGCGACTCTCCGGCGGTGGCCGCGGCGATCATCTCTTTGCTCGAAGACGACGGGCGGCGGCGCTCGTTCGGAGAGCGCGCGGCGGAGTCGGCCCGCGAGCGCTTCAGCCTCGAACGGATGGTCGGAGAGACCGAGCGTGTTTACGCCGAGGCGGTCGGAAGCCGAGTGTGATTTGAATGTTGACCGATGCGACGAAAGGGAAGTCAGGACGTGGGAGAGTTTCAAAAGTACAGGATCGAAGAGCGCGTCCGCTGGGGCGACGTTGACGCGGCGCGAATCATCTTCTACGGCGCGTACATACGCTTCTTCGAGATCGCGGAGACCGAGTTGTTCCGCGCCGTCGGCCTGCCCTACGGCGTGATGTTCGACGAGCTGGACATCTGGCTCCCGCGCGCGCACCTCGAATGCGACTTCCGCCGCGCCGCTCAGCTCGACGACCTGCTCGAAGTCTCGGCCTACGTCGGTCGCGTCGGCGCGAAGTCGCTCCGCCTCGACTTCGAGGTGCGGCGCAACGGCGAGGATGACCTCGTAGCCGAAGCACACTTCGTCCTCGTCGCCGTCCGCCGCAGCACCTTCGAGTCCGTCCCCGTCCCCGAAGAACTCAAGCGCCGGCTCGCGCCCTTCACCCGACTCGATTAGCAGGATGGCAGCATCTCACGGGCGGAAATCGCTGATCGCTGAAATACAGAAATTGCCTCATCTACTTTCTTCGTGCGGAATAAAAGTGAGGAAAATAAATCGTTGATTAGAATGGCAATTTAGTTCATTATTCCGCTGATCGCTGGCAGAATCTTTATCAGCGTCTATTATCTCATCGTCCCTTACAAGCTTTTGCTTGTATGCAGGCACCTTTATGGCACAACAAACTTCCAATACCAGAGAGGAATTAGAATCCTGGATTGATAAAACTAAAGACCATCTTTTATGCAATATAGTTCTTAATAGCATCATTAGAATATTACCGCGGTTTCTCAGGCTACAGGAAGACTCACTTTTTGCTAATGTGATTGTTTCAGTTCTTTTTGCCGTTTTCTTATACCTTCTCTCTTTCCTGATTAGTTTTTTGTTTGACACTTCTGTCCCTTTTGGGAATCCTATTGCCGCTTTAGTCAGCCTACTCACTGTTCTATCATTTAGTATTGTAAAGGGTCTTCACGATAGTATTCTTCCATCTGCTGCTGAAAAGAATTTTGCCAAAAAACTATTAGAGTTAGACACTATCCCTAATGAGAAACTAACTAGTGTGCGTGACTGGTGGGTTTCGTTTTTATCATTACCGCGTCAGATCATCTTCGTAAGCCTTTTAGGAATTCTAGGAGTACTTACTGTCCACTATTTCTCGCTGAAGACATCAATGACTATTCATTATGGAAGCTATGTTCTAATTCTTTTTTGTGGAGTAGCAATAAGCCAAGGCGGTTATTGTGCAATAACCATTCCTAGACTATCAAAGGCGATAACCAATGTACCCTTTCCAATGTTTTGGTTACGTCCGGCAGATTCACTTTGGATAAAGGAAGCTTCATCGGTATTTACTAAGCTGTCTCTGGCGAATGCATTTATCGCCAGTTGTATTATGGCGGGGTTATTTTGGCCTAAGCCTTGGAAGACATCTACAACGACGGTGGTAGCAAGTATTTGGCTGTTAATTACCCTGTCTGTAGTATTGTACTCATTCTTTTATCCTCAGTATTATCTTTCCAAGATTATCAAAGCTGAGAAGGATACCCAGATGTCTAATCTGCAAAAGAAAATAAAGAAAGGGCCTTTTGGAAGAGCAAGCGAGGAAGAAATTAAAAAGCTAAATGAACTCATTAAAGTTTATGAACAGTTAGCAAATAGTAGAGAAAGCGCGATTGATATGCAGGCACTACTTAGACTTTTCTTTTCGCTGGCAGTTCCAATTCTATCGTTTATTGGTATTAGCATACAGATTGGAACTACTCTTACTAATCAATTAAAAAACATTCACCAGCCTTAGTCTAAAAGGGCCACACAGCACGGCATATCAGCTTGTGTTTAAGTTTTATATAGCTTTGTTCGCCTGTAACTAATTCTTGAAGAACGCTCTGAATACCTGGGTGTAAATGTGCAAACTTAATCATTCTTTCAGTAAATAGCCCTCCTAGAAAATTACTATAAAACCGATAGCGGATTGATGCTGCTCGTCGTAACTCACATCCAAAATCATCTCTCCACATACCATTATAATTTGTAAGCTGTCCGTGTAAATATGCCTTAGCTAATAGCTCTGCTGAACGTAATGCGTAATAAATTCCTTCGCCAGTTATTGGGTCAGCAAAACCAGCCGCATCACCGAGTAAAGCCCAATTCTCGCCTACGGTCTGCCGCTTGTCCCACATCTTCGGTGTAAGTTTCGGAATACGAGCGGCATAACGCTTGGCAATCGCCCGGAGCCTTTCTTCTATCTTCCCGTCACCTGTCTTAGTATATTCAGTTAAGCGGTAATAACTAACCATGAACTTCCACAACAGATTGTCAAGTGCTCTGTGATTGAACTCATCCTGTGAAGTGGCAATGCCGAATGAGATGTGGTCGAGCCGCGGGAACGCCCACGCGTAGCCGGCCCAGCCCGGAAGAAACGCGATGACCGTCGGCGCTTCGTCCGCCTCGTCGAGCGGCGTGCGGTAGCCGAAGGCGACTTCCATCTCGGAGTTCGGGAGCGCGCCCGCGAGCTTCTTTGCAATCGCGCTGTTCGCGCCGTCCGCGGCGACTAACACGTCGCCCGTCCAACTCTCGCCGTTCTTCGCGCGG
>DASRCS010000089.1:0-24222 GCA_035652995.1 Pyrinomonadaceae bacterium | reverse complement strand
TGACATCAACCTTCGACCCTGCCTCTCTGTTCATCAAGACCTCCTTCTCTCCTCGTTCGCCGAAATCACTCGCTCAGTATTTTTCAAACTGAAGCGCGAGGCGCAGGCGCTTCAGCGCGTTGTTGACCGCCTCGATGGCGTCGGCCTTGTGCCCGCCGAAGTCTCCCGCGGACTGCTCCAACTCGGCCTTCGCGGCTTCGAGCGCGGCAATCGCCTGACGAATCTTCGGGTGACTCTCGGCGCGCGCGCGCCTCTGCCGCGCCGCCGTGCCCCGCCCCGCCGCGCCGCCGCCACGCGCGTTCGGGGCGCGCGCGAACAGCGGCGCGCACGAAAGGGCGAGCGCGAACAACAGTCTCGTCAGAGTCTTTCTCATCTTTGCCACTCGGCCCTTCGTCTCTCTTCTCGGCGGTGGCGGAAAAGTCTCCGCGCGTCCGCCGGCCTTCGCCGCCGCGGACGATTTTGTTGCCCGCCCGCGCGGCGGCGAATATAATGTGCGCCGCCCTGCCACTCTTCCGTGCAAGCGATTTGCAAACACCCGCCCCGGAACACCCCGACGTTACCCGCGGGTAGGCCGCCGCGTCCTTAGAGGCGGGCTGAAATGTTCTGAAACCTTCTGAAAGAATTTCTGAAAGACGGCAGCGGAGGCCGCCGATGGTCAGGACGGCGAATCACTTTTACGAGTTCGGCCCCTTCCGCGTGGACGCTCTGAAGCGGAGGCTTCTGCGCGGGGGCGAGGTCGTGCCGCTCACGCCCAAGTCGTTCGACACGCTGCTCGCGCTGGTCGAGAACAGCGGTCGCCTCGTCGAAAAAGACGACCTGATGGAGCGGGTCTGGCCCGGCGTCGCGGTCGAGGAGAACAACCTCACGCAGAACGTCTCGGCGCTCCGCAAGGCGCTCGGCGAGCGGCGCGGGGAGCCGCAGTACATCGCGACCGTCCCCGGCCTCGGCTACCGCTTCATCGCGAGCGTCGAGGAGACCTGGCCCGACGACGAGGAGCCGAAGCCGGACGCGAAACTCGAAGGCGTTTCGCCAACGGTCGAAAGCGTTTCGACCTCGGAGAATGCCGCGGCTCGGCAAAACGGATTCGAGCACACGACCGAGCCTTCGACGCCGTTCGTCGGATCGGTGACTGAAGTAAGAAGCGCGTCGGGCGAGGGAAGCGTCGGAAGTTCTTTCGTGAAGAGTCGGAAGGCTCTGGCCGTCGCCGCGCTCGCGGTCGTCGCCGTGGCGGTCGGCTACTATTTTTTCGCCGCGCGCGCGAAGCGTGCCGAAGTCACGGCGGGCGCGGACGCGCGGGTCAGGTCAATCGCCATCCTGCCTTTCAAGCAGTTGGGCGCGGAGGGCGAGGACGAGTACGTCGGGCTGGGGATGGCCGACGCGCTGATCACGAAGCTGAGCGGCATCCGCGAGATCAACGTGCGCCCGACGAGTTCGATCATCAAGTTCGCCGACTCGCAAGACCCCGGCGCGGCGGGGCGCGAACTCGGCGTCGAATCGGTGCTCGACGGTCGCGTGCAGAAGTCGGGCGACCGCATCCGCGTCACCGTCCAACTGACGCGCGCGGGCGACGGCGCGACGCTCTGGGGCGACACGTTCGACGAGAAGTACACCGACATCTTCGCCGTCGAAGACCGAATCTCCGAGCAGGTCGTCCGCGCGCTCCTCCCCACGCTCAACGTCGAGCAGAAGCAGAAGCTCTCGAAGCACTACACGGAGGACACGGAGGCTTACCAGTCCTACATCAAGGGGCGCTACTTCTGGAACAAGCGAACGTCGGAAGACATCAGGAAGGCCGTCGGATACTTCGAGGACGCGATACTCGAAGACCCGAACTACGCGCTCGCCTATTCGGGACTCGCCGACTCCTACGCGACGCTCGGCGTGCTCGACGACCTGCCGCCGAACGAGACGATGCCGAAGGCGCGCTCGGCGGCGATGCGCGCGCTCGAGCTTGACGACACGCTGGCCGAGGCGCACACCTCGCTCGGCTACGTGAAGCACCGCTACGACTGGGACTTCCCCGGCGCGGAGCGCGAGTTCCGCCGCGCCATCGCGCTCGACCCCGACTACGCGCGCGCGCACCAGTGGCTGGGCTGGTATCTGGTCTCGGTCGGCAGGTTCGACGAGGCCGAGGGCGAGTTCGCGCGCGCGCAGCAGCTAGACCCGCTCTCGCTCTACACGAACATGACGGCGGGCGCGCCCTACTTCTACTCCGGGCGCTACGACAAGGCCGCCGAGCAGTTCCGAAAGGTCGTCGAGATGGATTCGGGCTTCTGGCTCGCGCACCGCTGGCTCGCCGAAGTGTACGCGGAGCAGGGGCGCTACGACGAGGCGGTCGCGGAGCTGAAAGGGATCATGAAGGCGCGCCCCGAAGACTCGTCGCAGCTCTCGATGATCGGCTACACGTATGCGCTGGCGGGGCGGCAGGCCGAGGCGCGGCAGGTGCTCGCGGAGTTGGGGCGCGAGTCGGAGAAGCACTACGTCGCGCCCTTCTACTTCGTCCTCATCCACGCGGAACTCGGCGAGAAGGATCAGGCGTTTGCCGCGCTCGCCGAGGCCCTGCGCGTGCGCGACAACTCGCTCGCCTTCGTCAAGGTCAACAGCCGCCTCGACCCTCTGCGCCGGGACCCGCGCTTCGCAGAGATGCTCAAAGACACGGGCCTCCCGCAGTAGCCTGAAGCCTCTCCGCCGGGCGGGATTATTTCGGCCCGTCGGGCAGCCAGTGGTAGCGACGTTTGCAGGAGAGGCAGGTGAGTTTTATCGGGCCTTCGATGATGAGCGCGCCGACCGTGAGTCGTTTGCCGTCGGTCACGCCTAAGGGCGCGTCGCAGTGTGGACAGCAGTACGCACGCTCGCCTGCGAACCAGGACGGATGGTCTGTCGGGATGTCGGGCGGCATACGTTCGGGCGCGGTCCGCGACAACGGGGCGGGCGAGCCGGTTTGAACCCTGACCCCGGTGGGGGCCGGGTTAGGTTCCCTGACTCGCCCGCCGGAGCGAGGCAGAGACAGTGTAGCATCAATTTAAACCACTTGCCCGTCCGGCTTGGTACAATCGGCACGAATCGTCGTCCGATTCGTCGCGTCGGCAAAGCGCGTTCTGCCGGGAAAAGGCTTTCGTGAGGCAAGGCGCTGACGTGGCAAAACGTTTGACGCGGGGAAACGCTCTCGACAGCCTGACCCGAATCTAATGTCGGAAGGCCGCACGACTTAATGCAGTCGTGCGGCCTTCCGACATTCCGTCTCAGGCCTTTCGGCGTTGGCGACGCCGCGGCCTTTACAGCGTCGCGAAGAGCGGCAAGCAAGCTGGCTCTGAATCCTGACTCCGTGAGAAGCCGGGTTATGAACCCGAACTCACTCGCCGTCCCGATTATACAGTGTTCCGGCGCGAGATATCGGTACTTGTAAGTACAAAGCCGCGCTCGCCGCGGGGATGCGTTAGTACGAAGCCGCGCGCACCCGTTTTCGTCGGGCGGAAGGCCCAAGCGTCAGGAGGCGTAGCGCCCCGCGCCGACTTCGCGCGCCTGTCCGAGCGAGACGAGCGTTTGGAGTAGTTCTTCGATGCGCTCGACGCGTGCGCGTGTGAAGTCGCCAAGCCGTTTCATCTCCGCGAAGGCTTCTTTGAATTGTTCACAGATTTCTAAAACAGAAACTACTCTACATTCTCGACCGGCGTTTCATCAAAGCGCACGTTGCGGTAGATGTCCGCGAGGCCGAGCGTGAGGCCGACGGAGTCGAAGGCGCAAGATTCCGAAGGCTCGTTGAAGATTTCCGTGCGCCACTCGCCGCCCGCGCGCCGGTGCAGTTCGACCATCATCGCGTCCTGCGAGACTAGAACATACTCCTCGACGCTCGGACAATTCTTGTAGGCGGCGAGCTTCTCGTGACGGTCTGTGCGCTCGGTCGTCGGCGAGAGGACTTCGACGACGAGCCGGGGGCGACGTGCGGAAGTAAGGGTCGCCACCGGGCGGGCCGCAGGTGACGACAACATCGGGGTAGTAGAACAGGTCGGGCGCGACGCGGATTTTCATGTCGGCCATGAAAGCCTCGCACTCGTCATCAGCGAGAAGGTCGTTCAAACGTCCCGCGATGTTGAGCGCAATGCGGTTGCGGCGTGCGCTCGCGCCGGCCATCGCGTAGGCCTGCCCGCCGACGTACTCGTGCCGCGTCGCGGCGTCGCGCTCGCCCGCGAGGTACTCCGCGACGCTCAGGTTGAATCTCTCTTTCGGTAAGCTCGTCGCCCTCGCCCTTTCTTACCGACGGTCTTCATAAGAATGTGCGCGCGAGCGCCCTGCGACCGTCCGAGATTAGATGCTCGCGGCGGGGAGGTGAGGAAGAAAGATTCGGGCGCTTGCAACGGCTACAACGCCGGCTGAAGTTTGCCTTGCTGGTCTTTCACCCACACAAACTTTTTCGAAGCGGCTGGCGGCGGCTGCACGTTGTCCGCCGGGTCTTGGTGATCTTTCAGCCACGGATTTTTCGTGAAGCTGACTTCCCGCTTCTCCGTGCGGCCCGTCTCCGCGTCAATTATCCAGAGGGTCAGAAAATCCTCCGAGCCTTTCGAGTGGGTGGCGCTGTCGGGCATCGCCACGACCGTTTTCCTGTCGGGCGAAATGCCGACGACGTATTGAACGGGCGCGGAGGCGATTTTGTCGTCGGCGAACGGCATCCCTTTGACTTCGACACTCTCGCCCGTCTCCACGTTCAGAAATAATTTCCTGAACAGCAGCCAGCGACCGTCTCCGTCGGCCCAGACGCTGCCCGTGCCTTCGTCAATCTTTTGCAGTTCGGGCTTGTCATCCTTCATTCGCAGGATGTAGGTCGTGTTGTAAGCTTCGCTCGAATCGCCGAAGCACCGCAGAATCTCGACCTTCGGGTTCGGGCTTGTGTCGCACCAGTTTATTCTGTCGGCGAGGTGTTCGTCGCCCGCGGGCGTCCACTGTTTGCCGTCCACAAAAAAATACTGCCGGACTTTGCGATAGAGCGGGTCTGTTCCCGTGTTCAGGTCAACCACGCTCTTGGCGAACTTCAGCCTGCCGCGCTCCACCTTGTTGTCGGCGTCGTTCACACCTGAGTAAAAGCTACTCCCGCAGCCGAGCGCGAAGACCATCAGGATTAGAACCACGATTGACAGGTTGGTTTCGTTTCTTCTCATTCGGAAAATTCTCCTGTCGCCGAACTCATCCCCGCCCCTTCCGTCGCCTCCGCCGCGGCGGACTCGACGTTCAACTCCTTCTCGATCCTGCGGTCGGGGATGAACCAGATGACGGCGACGGTGACGTAGAGCGCCTCGGCAATCCACTGGCTCACGAACGCGAGCGGTATCGCCAGCACGTAGATGACGAGCGAGACTCTGCCCTTCCGGTCGTCGCCTATCGCCGCGGCGAGTTTCGAGTCCGGCCCCTGGTGCCTGATGATCGTCCTCAGAAGGAGCGAGTACGAGAGGGCGTCGAGCAGCAGCACCACGCCATAGACGGCGGTCGGCAGCGGCGCGAAGTTGTTCTCGCCCATCCAGCCCGTCGCGAACGGCACGAGCGAGAGCCAGAACAGGAGGTTGAGGTTGGCCCACAGAACCTTGCCGTTGATGCTATCGGTCGCGTAGATCATGTGGTGGTGGTTGTTCCAGTAGATGCCCAGGTAAACGAAGCTCAGGACGTAGGTCAGGAGCACGGGGACGAGAGGGCGCAGCGCGGCCCAGTCCGCGCCCTTCGGTATCCTGAGTTCGAGAACCATGATCGTGATCAGGATCGCGATCACGCCGTCGCTGAACGCTTCGAGCCGTCCCGCATTCATCTCTCCCGCCTCCTCCTCCTTCGCGCGCCGCGCATGTCTTCAAGCGCCCGCGTGCCGCGAGCGTGAGGGACAACTAAATTTGAGGTTTAGAAAACAGATAGAGCAAAGTTATCAATAAAGATAGTTCGTGCGAAAGCAAACGGCAAAGTACGAAACCGGCTCCGGCCAAACATTCAAGGGGGATTTATCATGTCAGCAAACGCACGACCGCTCGCCGTCGTCACAGGCGCTTCGAGCGGCATCGGCTACGAACTCGCCAAGCTCTGCGCCGAGAACGGCTACGACCTCATCGTCGCCGCCGACACACCGCTCGAAGAGGCCGTGCGGGAGTTCCGCAACCTCGGCGCGCAGGTTGACGCGGTCGAGACAGACCTCTCGCGCACCGAAGGCGTTGACCAGCTCTACGCCGCGATCAAGGGCCGCCCCGTTGACGCGCTGCTCGCCAACGCGGGCCACGGCCTTGGCCGCGCCTTTCTCGATCAGGATTTTGAAGAGGTGCGCCACGTCATTGACACGAACATCACGGGCACGGTCTATCTCATCCAGAAGGTCGGGCGCGAGATGCGCGCGCGCAACCAGGGGCGCATACTCATCACGGGTTCGGTCGCGGGCTTCATGCCCGGCTCGTTCCAGGCGGTCTATAACGGCACAAAGGCGTTCGTTGACTCCTTCTCGTTCGCCATCAGGAACGAGCTGAAGGACACCGGCGTCACCGTCACGTGCCTGATGCCGGGCGCGACCGAGACCGAGTTCTTCGAGCGCGCAGACATGTTGGACACGAAGGTCGGCACCGAGGAGAAGGACGACCCGGCGAAGGTCGCGCGCGACGGCTTCGACGCGATGATGGCGGGCGAGGGCGACGTGGTGAGCGGCTGGAAGAACAAGCTGATGACGACCGCCGCGACCGTCACGCCTTCGGGCGTGCTCGCCGAGCAGCACCGCAAGATGGCCGAGCCGGGGACGGCGGAGAAGTCCGGGGGGAAGTCCAAAAAGGCTAAGGCTTCGGGGGACTAAGAGGCTATTTCAAACGCTTGCTGCGGTCTTGTCTTTGCGCCATCGCGCCTCCGGCGAGGAATTAAATCTCGCCGGAGGCGCGATGGCGCAAAGGGGCCGGCGCTTGACCGCGTCTTCAAAGCCGCCGCGACGGGCAAAGCCGAGGCCGACAGTCGCAACACTGACGGATGACCCGCCGTCGGCGTCAGTAAAAAACTTATGGCGACCGAACAGATGATTCTCGTTGACGCGCACGACCGAGAGGTCGGCGTCGGGGACAAGTTGCGGACGCACGTCGAGGGCGCGCTGCACAGGGCCTTCTCCGTCTTCGTCTTCGACGCCGAGAAGCGCCTGCTTCTTCAGAAGCGTGCGCGCTCGAAATATCATTCGGCGGGTCTCTGGTCGAACACGGCCTGCGGCCACCCGCGGCCCGGCGAGGCGACGGTCGAGGCCGCGCGCCGCCGCCTGCGCGAGGAGATGGGCTTCGACTGCGAGCTGCGCCGCGCCTTCGGCTTCCTCTACCGCGCGGAGTTCGACAACCGCATCGTCGAGCACGAGTACGACCACGTCTTCGTCGGTCGCTTCGACGGCGCGCCCGCGCCCGACTCTTCGGAGGTCGAAGCGTGGCGTTGGTCGAGCGTCGGGCAACTGCGGCGTGACCTTTCGGAGCGACCGCGCGAGTACAGCTATTGGCTAAGTGTCGCGCTCGACCTCAAAGAGTGGAAGCTGCTCAACGCCGCCATGCGCTTCGAGTAAGCAGAGGCGCGGCGGCGTGAAGAATGCGCGGGGATGGTTTATAAGAGAGACATCAGGGGCAAACCAATCTCGGACGAAGGCAGGCCATGAGCAGACCGATCCGCATCCTTTTGCAGACGACCATCCCGCATACGGAAGACGACTGGAACGTCGGCAGGTTCTCGCTGCTGCGCGAGCACCTCGACTCGCTCAGGGACGAAGAGGGGCGCGCGCTCTGCGAGACGGTCGCGTGCGACCGCGAGACGAACGCCGACGGGAACGACGAGGTTCTGAGCCGCCTCGACGCGACGGACTTCGACGAGCTTTGGCTCTTCGCGGTGGACGCGGGCGACGGGCTGAGCGTCGCGGACTGTCAGGGCATCACGCGCTTCCGCCAGCGCGGCGGTGGCATACTCGCCACGCGCGACCATCAGGACTTGGGCGTGTCGCTCTGCACGCTCGGCGGCGTGGGCCGAGCGCACTTCTTCCACAGCAAGCACCCCGACCCGGACGAGTCGCGCCGCGAGCGCGACGACCGGGACACGGAAAATATCTCCTGGCCCAACTACCATTCGGGCAGCAACGGCGACTATCAAAAGGTCACGCCGGTCGAGCCGGCGCACGAACTCCTGCGCCGTCACGCTTCGCCTTCGGGCCTGATCGAATACTTCCCCGCGCACCCGCACGAGGGCGGCGTCGGCGTCCCCGAAGGCTCCGCCGAGGCGCGCGTCGTCGCGACCGGCAAGAGTCAGGTGACGGGCCGCCCCTTCAACCTCATGGTCGCTTTCGAGGGCGCGCGCGACAGCCACGGCAACACGCTGGGCCGAGCCGTCGCCGAGTCCAGCTTTCACCACTTCGTTGATTACAACTGGGACACCTCGAAGGGCTGTCCGAGCTTTCTGGCCGAGCCGCCGGGCGACCGGATCGAGAGAGAGCCGGAGAAGCTGGAAGACATAAAAACTTACGTCGGCAACCTCGCGCTCTGGCTCGCCGCCGGGCGTTCATAAAGGACGCGGGGCGTCTGTGCGCGGCTCGCGCCGAGTTCGCGCCTCATGCGTCCGCGACCGCACAGGGAATCGTCGGAACGTGTAAAGGCTTTCCGCTGCCGCCTCTTCGGAGACGTGTTAAAATCGGCCCGGACTCGGCGTCGTCAGGACGGCTCGGCAAGTTTCGCAGTCGGACAGTTCACAAACTTTCACCGCCGCCCGTCTCAACCAGGTTCGCCCGAAGTGCGCGTATGTCCATAGCGTCCCCGCCAGCAGATTCGACCGACGACAGAGGCGAGAAGGATTCGCGCGGCGGCGAACTCGAACGCCAGCGCGCCGAGGCGCGTCTGCGCGAGTCGGAGGCGCGCTTCTCAAAAGCCTTCAACGCAAGCCCGCTCGTCCTCACCATCTCGTCGCTCGCCACGGGGAAGCTGACCGAAGTCAACGACGCCTTCGTCGAGTTCACGGGCTACGCGCGCGAGGAGGCGATAGGCCGCACGCCGGTCGAACTCGGACTCTGGGCGAGGCCGGAGGAGCGCGAAGAGGGCCTCGTGAAGCTGCGGCGGGCGGAGCGGATTCGCAACGTCGAATGCCTCTTCCGCGTCCGCGACGGCGGCGCGAAGGCCGGCCTCGTCTCCGCCGAGCAGATCGAGATCGGCGGCGAGGCGTTCGTCCTCACGGTCGTGCAGGACATCTCCGCGCGCAAGCGCGCCGAGGAGGCGCTGCGCGAGAGCGAGACCCAACTGCGCACGCTCGCCGACTCCATCCCGCAGCTCGCTTGGATGGCCCACGCCGACGGACACCGCTTCTGGTACAACCGGCGCTGGTACGACTACACCGGCACGACCTTCGAGGAGATGGAGGGCTGGGGCTGGCAGAAGGTTCACGACCCCGGCGTGCTGCCGCAGGTCTTGGAGCGCTGGCGCGCGTCTTTGGAGTCGGGCGAGCCGTTCGAGATGGAGTTCCCCTTGAAGGGCGCGGACGGCGAGTTCCGCTGGTTCCTGACGAGGGTCAACCCCGTCCGCGATTCGCAGGGGCGCATCGTCCGCTGGTTCGGGACGAACACAGACGTTGACGAGCGTCGGCGCGCGGCGGGCGAGCGCGAGCGGCTGCTCGAGAGCGAGCGGCAGGCGCGCGCGCAGGCCGAGGTCGCGCTCGAACTTCACCGCGGCGTCGAGGAGCGCCTCGGCCTTCTGGTCGAGGCGTCGGGCGTCCTGCTCGGCTCGCTCTCCATCGAAGCCGTGCAGCCCGCGATACTCGACCTCTCGTGCCGCCTCATCTCGGCGGACGCATACGCCATCTGGCGGCAGGAGGAGGGCGGCGCGTGGCACATCGTCACCTCCGCCGGGATTCCTGAATCTTACATCGAGCAGATCATCACGAGCGGCGACTACCCGCGCTACGTGCTCGACGAGCCGATCATCGCCGAGGACGTGACGAGGCTGCCGCTGCTCGCGATGCGGCAGCGGATGTACGAGTCCGAGGGCATCAAGTCAATCCTCGTCGTCCCGCTGAAGATTCACGGTCGCGTCTCGGCCACGCTCACGCTCTACTACCGCAAGCCGCACAAGTTCGACAAGACCGAGGTGCGCGTCGCCTCGGCGCTCGCGAACCTCGCCGGCTCCGCGATCAGCTCGGCGGAGCTGTACGAAGAGCAGAGCCGGATGCGCGCCGCGGCGGAGGCGGCGGAGCGCCGCGCGCAACTGCTGGCGGAGGCGAGCACGCTGCTCGCCTCGTCGCTCGACTACGAGACGACGCTCAAGCAGGTCGCGCGCCTCGCCGTGCCCGACCTCGCCGACTGGTGCGGCGTTGACATGCTCGGCGAGGACAACTCGATCAACCGCCTCGCCGTCGCGCACACCGACCCGGCGAAGGTCGAGTGGGCGAGGGAGCTTCAGCGCCGCTACCCGCCCGACCCCGAAGAGCCGCACGGCGTCCCGAACGTCCTGCGGACGGGGCGGTCGGAAATCTACGCCGAGATCACCGACGAGATGCTGGTCGCGGGCGCGCGCGACGAGGAGCACCTGCGGATCATGCGCGAGATCGGGTTCACGTCCGCGATGATCGTCCCGCTCGCCGTCCACGGCAAGAACTTCGGCGCGCTCGTCTTCGTCACCGCCGAGTCGAAGCGGCACTACGACGCGACCGACCTCGCCTTCGCCGAAGACCTCGGACGCCGCGCCGCGGTCGCCATCGAGAACGCGCGGCTCTACCGCGACGCGCAGGAGTCGAACCGACTGAAGGACGAGTTCCTCGCCACGGTCTCGCACGAGCTGCGCACGCCGCTCACGGCTGTCATGGGCTGGGCGCACATGCTCCGCACGAGCCACCTCGACGAGCCGAGCGCCGCGCACGCCGCCGAGACCATCGAGCGCAACGCGCGCGCGCAGGCGCAACTGATTGACGACCTGCTCGACGTGTCGCGCATCATCACGGGCAAGCTCCGCCTGGACGTGAGGCCGGTTGACCCCGGATCGTTCATCGACTCGGCCATCGAGGCCGTGCGGCCCGCGGCGGAGGCGAAGGGGATTCGGATTCAAAAGGCGCTCGACGCCGGGGTCGCCGCGGTCTCCGGCGACCCCGTCCGGCTGCAACAGGTCGTCTGGAACCTTCTCTCGAACGCCATCAAGTTCACGCCGCGCGGCGTCGTCGTCGAGGTGCGTTTGAGTCGCGCCGAGTCGCACGTCGAGATCGCCGTCAGCGACGACGGCGTCGGCATCGGGCCTGAGTTCCTGCCGCACGTCTTCGACCGCTTCCGCCAAGCCGACATGTCAACGACGCGCCACCACGGCGGACTCGGACTCGGACTCTCGATTGTGCGCCACCTCGTCGAGCTTCACGGCGGCACGGTCGAGGCCGAGAGCGAGGGCGAGGGGCGCGGCGCGACTTTCGTCGTGAGACTCCCGGTCGCCTCCGTCCGGCGGGACGAGGCGCAGGACGAGCCGCAGCGCCCGCCGACGAGGGAGACGCCGCACGCATGCGAGTACCCCGATAGGCTCGACGGCCTGAGGCTGCTCGTCGTTGACGACGAGCCGGGCACGCGCGAGATGTTGAGAATCGGCCTGGGCCGGAGCGGCGCGCAGGTCGCCGTCGCGGGTTCGACGCGCGAGGCGCTCGCGGCCATCGAGAAGGAGCGGCCCGACCTCCTCATCAGCGACATCGGGATGCCGGACGAGGACGGCTACGACCTGATCCGGCGCGTGCGCGCGCTGCCGCCGGAGCAAGGCGGGCGCGTGCCCGCAATCGCCCTGACCGCCTACGCGCGCGTCGAGGATCGCTTGCAGACGCTCAGGGCCGGCTACCAGATGCACGTCGCGAAGCCGGTCGAGCTTGCCGAGCTTGTGGCCGTCGCCGCGAGCCTCGCCCGCCGCGGCTTCGCCACTTGACCGTCCGCGTTCGGCAGTTGCCACAAAAACTATTCGGGTTCGGCAGTTGCCACGGACGGGCCGCCCGCGGTGTTATCCGAGTACGTGGGCGGCACACGCTTCAGGTTTTCCGTCGAAGGGAGATCATGCGAGAAGAGTCCGGGTCAGGTCAGTTCGGTCGGATGCTCGCCGAGCTTCGGACGCCGAGTTTCACGGTGGGCGAAAAGAGTTACCCGCCGGGGCTGCGGATTCCGCGGCACGCGCACGAGACGGTCGTGATGTCGTTCCCGCTGCGCGGCTCGTTCGTCGAGTCCAACAGCCTCACGCGTTACACCTGCGAGCCGCACGGCCTGAGCATCAACCCCGCGGGCGAGAGCCACGCGAGCGACTTCTGTGCCGAGGACGCGCGCTGCCTCGTCGTCGAAGTCAGGCGGCGGGACATCACTTTAATCAACGAGTCGGCGTCGGCGCTCGCGCGCCCGCTCTACGTCCGCGGCGCGGCGCACGCGGCGCTGGCGCTGCGCGTCCAACGCGAGCTGAAGGCGGCGGACGCGGTCTCGCCGCTGCTGGTCGAGGGGCTGATGCTTGAGATCGTCGCGCTCGCCGCGCGCGACTGCGCGGAGGAAGCGCGGGGCGACGCTCCGCGCTGGCTGCGACGCGCGCGCGATTACCTGCACGCGCACTTCCAGGAGCAGGTCAGCCTCCGGCATCTCGCAGGGGTAGCGGGCGTGCATCCCGCGCACCTGTCGAGAATGTTCCGACGCCACTACCGCCGCGCGGTCGGCGATTACGTGCGCGGGCTGCGGCTCGACGAGGGCGCGCGCGAGTTGTGCGACCCGGAAAAGACTTTCGCCGAGATCGCCTGCGCGCTCGGCTTCTACGACCAGAGCCACTTCGCCAACGCCTTCAAACGTCACACCGGCATGACGCCCGCCGAGTTCCGGCGCGAGCACGCGCGCTCTTCGCGTCCAACGCCGCTCCGAACTTCCAAGACAAACCCTCTCGCCGGGAACTAACCTGCCCTTCCGTCCGGGCGCTTGCGCCGTCCGGCGCGGAGTCCGTGTCGCCGCGGCGAGAGTTTATCCCGGCGGCGAACGCCGCGCAGTCTTCGTCCGTCTCCCCGTTGACCAACCGTGCGAGAGGAGCAGAGCGATGAAACAGACAAGGAGAGACGCGACAGCCGAAGGGCTGACGCGCAGGAGCTTCATGAAGGGCGGCGCGGGCGCGTTGGTCGCCGCGGGCTGTCTTCACGCGGCGGGGCGGGGCGCGTCGGCGCTCGGCGCGCGTGCGGCGCAGGGCGAGGCCGCGAAGGTTTACGTCTGCCCGCCTTGCGGCCAGGACTGCGACAAGCTGACGTTCGACGCGCCGGGCAAGTGCCCCGGCTGCGGCATGGCCCTCGTCTTGAAGTCGGAGGCGGACAAGGTTCCCACGGTCGCCATCCTCCTGTTCGACCACGCAGAGATAATTGACTTCGCGGGGCCTTGGGAGGTCTTCGGCGGCGCGGGCTACAAGGTCTTCACCGTCGCGGAGAAGACCGAACCCGTGAAGTGCGTGTACGGCCAGCACGTCGTCGCCGACTACACGTTCGACGAAAGCCCGCGGGCCGACGTGCTGCTCGTACCCGGCGGCGGCGTCGGCGACGCGGTCAACAACCCGAAGCTCGTCAAATGGGTTCAGGACAACGCGCAGAAGTCCGACCACGTGATGTCGGTCTGCACCGGCGCGTTCATTCTCGCGAAGGCCGGGCTGCTCGACGGGCTGACGGCGACGACCGTGCGCGGCGGGATTGACAGGCTGGCGGGCGCGGGCAGGAACATCAGGGCGGTTTACGACAGGCGTTACGTTGACAACGGAAAAATAATCACGACCGCCGGCCTCTCTTCGGGCATTGACGGCGCGTTCCACCTCGTCTCGAAGATGATGGGCTTGGGGACGGCGCAGCAGGTTGCGCTCGGCATCGAGTATAACTGGGACCCGGAAGCGAAGTTCGCGCGCGCGGCCTACGCCGACCGTTACCTGCCGGACTTCCAGGGATTCGACGCCGTGATGCTCTCGACCGAAGGCGACACCGGGCGCTGGGAACTCAGGGCGCTCGTCTCGAAGCCCGCATCGGTCGCGGAGATCATCGAGCAGACGCGGAAGCAGCTCGTCTCCGGCACGCCGCACGCAGGCTCGCCCGTGACGGCGGCGACGCGCGCGACCAAGGGCGGCGACCGCTCCGAGATCGAATGGAAGTTCAGGGACGACGAAGGGCGCGGCTGGCGCGGCACGGGCGTGGCCGAGCCTTCGCCGGACGAGAAGGGCAAGTTCGTCGTCACCTTAAAGCTCGCCCGCGCGTGAGTTCACGACAGACATGAAACTCGACTCTCTCTCTCAAGAGGCGGGCGCGCGGGGCGGCTTCAGGTACGCGCCCCGCGCGCTGCTCGTGATCCTGCGCGTGCACCTCGGCGTGATCCTGCTCGTCACCGACATGGGCAAGTTGACGAGCGCCGCGCCCTTCTCCGTCGAGATGCTCGGCTTCATTCAGGGCTACGCGATGCGCAACGCGTCCGCGCCCTACCGTCAGTTTCTCGCGCAGTCGGTCGTCCCGCACGCGACGCTGTTCAGTTACCTCGTCATGGCCGGCGAGCTTGTCGCCGGGCTTTCGCTCCTGACGGGGACGGCGACGCGCGTCGGGGCGGCGGTCGCGATGTTCCTGTTCCTGAACTTCATGCTGGCGAAAGGCCGCCTGTTCTGGTCGCCCGACAGCGAAGACGCGGCGGTCTTCTTCAGCGCCCTTGTGGTGATGCTCGGCGCGGCGGGCCGAGTCTGGGGCGTTGACGCCCGTCTCGCGAGGCGCTGGCCGTCGCTCCCCCTGTGGTAAAGTCGTGCGGCACGAATGAGCGTCAAAACATCCCTCGGCTTCGCCGTCTTCGTCCTGTTGTTGTCGTTCGCCGCGCCGGTCGGCGCGCAGGAGTTGAGGCGCGCGGGCTTCGTCGGCGTCCGCGCCGGGCAGTTGACCGACGAGGAGCGCGCGCGCCTTCACTTCGCGGGCGAAGGCGTCGTCGTCTTCGGACTCGTTGACGGAGGCTCGGCGAAGGAGGCGGGGCTGCAAGCGGACGATGTCATCACCGAGGTCAACGGGCACAGGATCAAAGACACGGACGACTTCGTCACGACGGTCACGCGCCTGCGCGCGGGCGACGGCGTGACGATTCATTTCGTCCGCGGCGGCGCGAAGCGGAACGCGGCTACAAAGCAAAAGCCCCGACTTGGTTGATAGCCGAGTCGGGGCTTCGACTTTAACTCCGCAGGTAGGACTCGCACCTAGAATTTAGTGACGCAATTAGTGGCACACTACAGGCCGGGGTTCTAAATCCATAGGCAGAGGTTTTGCAGACCTTTCTAAGTATATATTGCTTTCGTAGAGAGCGGTTGCAGGCTCTCAAGAAAAACAACGCTACGTAACCGAGAGTCACTCGCGGCCTCACGCATACCTTAACCCGGTTTTCGCGTTACATGGAGCGCACAAAAGCACGGCCAGTAAGTAGGGCTACGTTCTGGACTGCGCCGCGAAATGTTTTCTGGCGATTCGTCATACACATATGTAGCGCTACAGAGGGCACGGCCTGAGGCCGGAACAAGATTGAAAAACTGTTGACAGCCTTGCGGCACGGTCATAAGATGGCGGCGCTTTACACGTACCCGGTTCGCCTCTGCCAGCAAGATCAGCCGGTGCTCGACCAGTCTTAAGGCTAAACCGCCACCCTTGTCTTACTTGTCGGGAGACGACCCGCGCGGGCCTTCAATTTCATCCTCGAAACCTTTTGGTGAGTCGCCTCCCGCACGACGCCCACGAATCAACTTTAGCTGCTCAGGCGAGGATGTTTGGTACGGCCAGATCGAAAAAGATGAGTGAGCGTGAGGGCCGGAGCGAGGGCGTCAACGCGCGCGTTGACGGAGCGAACTCAGGCGACGAACTGGAAGTGTTCGGGCGCGGGGCCGATTCGACAGGGAGGAGGAAGAGTCATGCCTTTGCCGATCACGAGGGATCAGGCGCACAAGGTGGCGGAGTGGATGAAGGGCAACTTCGGCGCTCCGATTAAAGCCGCCGTGTCTGGCACCCCGTTCTCGCCCGACATAGTCTGCGCCATCGCCTGCCAGGAGACGGCCTTCGTCTGGGTGCATTTCATCGACAGCCTCTCCGTTGACGAGATCATAGCCAGGTGCGTCTTCGACGCGAGCGGGGACTTCCCCGGCACGCATCGCAGCGCCTTCCCGCGAGACACCGCCGCCTTCCGCGCGCGCTACGGCGACGAGTTCACCGAGATGCTGATCGACGAGGCGAACAAGACCAGGGCGCTACGTGGCTACAAACCGGCGCAGTGGGTTTACAAGGGTTACGGCATCTACCAGTACGACCTTCAGAACGTGTCGAGAAACGAGGCCTTCTTCCGCGAGAAGCAGTGGTACAGTCACGACCGCTGCCTAGAGATGCTGATGGCCGAACTCAACGAGAAGTATGCCGCGCAGCGCGATCTGTGGAAGGCCATTAAGGCGTACAACGGGAGCGGGGCTAGCGCGACCGCTTACGCCAACAACGTCATCCAGTTCGCGCACTACTGCGCCGAGGTTGACGGCTGATCGCGCCCGTCCGTTGCACTCGGCCCGCCGGCCTCCCGTCAACACTACTCGACGCGACATCGGAAAAGGAGATCAAATGCCCGATCAGAACACAACCACGCTTTCACTTTCCCTCCTCGACGTTTACGGCAACCCGATCAAAGACAGGGTGGACATCTCGCTGCGGCACACCGTGCTGATGAGCGCCGTCTTCAGCCTGAAGAATCAGGACGGCTCGAAGCGGCTCTCCATCAAGGGGCTTGACTTCACTCAGGGCGGTCGCTACGAGATGTTCATCGGCGGGCTGAAGTACGGCACCGTTCACCAGTTCGTGCAGGTCTCCGAAGACGAGGAGACGGAACTGGAGCTGACCTTCCCCGTGCGCGCGAACAAGGTGCGCGGCATCTCCGCGCCGGGCTACGCGTCTCTGGGCGACGATCTCAGGCTCGTGCTCCAGAACTCGGAGGTCGAGAGCTTCCCGGGGCTGCGCGGCCCCGACCTCTACGGGGCCTTGGACGACGTGCGGAAGGCGGGTCTGCTGAACATCTACGCCAAGATGCGTGCCACCGTCTTCAGGCTGCCGGACCCGCGCGACACGTTCTCTTACGTCACGGCGCTCACGCGGCTCCGGGGCGACCGCTTCTTCGCCGAGGTGAAGAAGGAGTTGCGCGACGAGGTGAAGAACGCGCAAAGCTCCCAACTCTTCCACTCTGTGCCGGGCGGGATGCACACACCGCCGCCGGGCTACGTGCTCGTCGATAGCTACAAGACGCTCGAGCGCTACGGCAACCTCCAGATCACCTTCTTCAACAATCCGGCGACGCTCGACTTCTTGGCCGACATAGACATCGACGACGCGCAGGGGATCGAGCACATATTCCAGGTCGTCGATCACATGGTTACGGGTAACGAGACTAACCCTTACGACATCCACGAGATCCTGCTCGGCTACCAGAAGCTCGATCCCGGCTACACGCTCTTAATTTAGGCCAAGCCCTGCCCGGAGGCGTGTCGAGGTGACGCCCTACCCGCGAGCGATAACACACCGCCTGGGACTGAGGTAAAGCGCACGCGGCGGCAGACGGACTCTCGGTACGGGGCGGAAATAACGCTGGCGCGCCTTTCCAGGTCGGATGAGACGCACGTGAGGGGGAATGTCTCTCGCGTGAAACCCTTTCCACTCATTAACGAGCCGCCAGCCTAACGAACGCCGGACGAGCTGTCTTCTAAGAGTGATCGCGAGGCGCGCGGAGAAGGGCCGACACCAATCAAACCTATGCCGACAAAAACTACAAAACGTGCGAAGGCCCGCAAGGGCAGCGTGAAGGACTCGGCCTCTTCCCGCGCGAAGCGACAGGGGAAGAGAGCCGCGGGCAAGGCCGCGAGTGCTCGCGGGGCCGGCAAGGCGGCTGTCAAGAAGGGCGTGAAGAAGGCGCTCACCGCCGCCGTGCGGTTCGCCGCCGTCGCGCCGGACGCCACCGTCGAGAACCTCGACAAGATCGAGCACGTCGTCGTGCTCATGTTGGAGAACCGCTCCTTCGACCACGTCCTCGGATACCTCACGCTCGAGAATGGGCGCACCGACGTTGACGGGCTGACGAAGGAGATGCACAACACCTACAAGGGCGTTGACTACTTTCCGAAGCGGCGCGCCGACACCGCCTTCGGCAAAAAACAAGACCCCTGTCACGCGGGCGCTTGCGTCACCGAGCAACTCTCGAACAACAACGGCGGGTTCGTCAGCAACTACGCGAGCACCCACAAGGGCGACCCGGAAGTTGATCTCGTCATGAACTACTACGACGGGGCGACGCTCAAAGTATATGAACAACTCGTGAAGGACTCGGTCGTCTGCGACCGCTGGTTCTGCTCCGTCCCCGGGGCGACCTGGCCGAACAGACTCTACTCCGTCACGGGGCAGTCGGGCGGGACGAAGGACAACAAGACGATCCCGATCTACGACCTCCCGTCGTTCGTGCGCCACCTGAGCGCGCGTAACGTCTCTTGGCGCTGGTACGCGCACCACGCGCCGGCGACGCTACGCCTGATCGACTCACAGTACAGGCCGCCGCTCCACCCGAAGTTCGATCACTTCTCCTACTTCGACCGCCACAGCGACCTCGGCGGCAACAGCTTTCTGGAAGACGCGGCGCAGGGCAAGCTCGCCGCCGTTTCGTGGATCGACCCGGACTTCGGCGACCCCGTCACCGGCCCGACAAAGACGGAGAATGATGACCACCCGCCCGTTGACGTAATGGGCGGGCAGGAGCTGGTGCTGAAACTCTACAACGCCGTCACCAGCAGCCCGCAGTGGGACAAGACTCTACTCGTCGTCCTCTACGACGAGCACGGCGGACTCTACGATCACGTGCCTCCTCCCGCGGCGGAAGACGACCGTCCGTCGTTCCGTCAGTACGGCGTGCGCGTGCCCCGTTCGTCGTCTCGCCGTGGGCCGAGGCGGACAAGATTTCGCACGTCGTCTTCGACCACACGTCGATCATCAAGACGATCCTCCTGAAGTTCTGCCGTCAGCCGGACGGGAGCATCCCGAACATGGGCGCGCGCGTTAACGCCGCCAACCACCTCGGCGTGCTGCTGACGCGCACCAGCCCGCGCCCCGCGCCTCCGGTGACGGCATTCGAGCCGCTCGTCGCCAGCCTCGCCGCGTGGCGGGCCGAGGCGCTACGCTCCAGCCTGATGTTGCAGGCTGCCGGCGAGGTCTCGCACCCGGAGCCGAACGACTTGCAGGAGGGCGTCAAACGCGCACGACGGCGGCTGCGCGCGCAGGGCCTGCCCGAAGGCCAACCGTGAGACCTTCATTAAGTGGGCACGCACAGAGCGGGCAGAGCGGAGTGCAGTTCGCCGCCCTGGAGCTAGAAGCTAAAAAGATTAAAGCCCTGAGCCGCTAAGTATTGCGGCTCAGGGCCATGAAAATTTACTCCGCGTGATAGGACTCGCACCTGGAATTTAGCGGCACGATTAGTAGCACACTCGGAAGTTTTCTGTTGACTTGCTACAGAGAACAGGTGTATATGCACTCTCACGTTACACGTTTAATGCCCTGTCAAACTCATCCTCAACTTTTTTGTTGACGACCGCCCCAGCGGTCACTCACGAACGAGCCTGCTGGTCACTACTTAGCTCATGCGAAACTACGAAGCTCCCGAAATATTTTAAACAGGCGAAGTAAACTCCACGCCAAACCATTTCCGGAGCGAGTTTCGCGCCATCACTTCTTACGCCTCGCATCATCGGCTGCACAATGCGGTCACGGAGGTAGGAACCATGCCCGGCCCATACATTCACATCAGCGCCATGCGTCACGCCTTGCAAGGCCTCGCTAGCGGCAAATTTCGTCCGGTCGGCAGCAAGCGCATCAATCCCAAGTGGGCGGGCGAGGATGTAGTCGCGCTCGGCAGCCTACTCGACCGGCATCCGAATTTCGCCAGTCTCGGCGCAATCGGCCCCGACCTCTTCTTCTTTCTGCCAGACTTCCGCGACTCGCATGGCATTCCCGTCTCCAGCGTCCTTGTCGCCGTGCTCAACTTTCTGGAGGGGCTTTATGACGCCCTCGACCCGTACATCTCGAAGTACGAGCACTACCTCGGCCCGATCAGCGAAGACACGGCGGAAGAGATGAGCCGGTTGACCGGAGGTCTCTCCGAGACGGTCGGCGACATTGCCGGCGAACTCAGCAGCATACTGATCACCGCGCTTGAAGATTTCCTCATCAAGCAGAAAGACTTTCTTGAGTTCTTCTCGCTCGGCTTGAACAAGGGCTATGACGAGCAGGCCTATTTCTGGTCGGACATGCTCCACTATCGCTCGACGGGCGCGTTCGGGCGGGCGCTCTGGCAGAACGCCGTCGCCTCAGACAGCGACGGCGCGCGCGCTTACGCGCTCGGTTATTTGACACACCTGGGGACGGACGTAACGGGCCACGCGCTAGTCAACACCATCGCAGGCGGCCCTTTCCGCGTGCACTGGCAGCGCCACCATCTGGTCGAAAATCACATGGACGCTTACTGGTATCTGCTCGACCCCGCTCCGGGCGTGCCGCGCTCGTTCCCCGGCTACTCGCAGTTGACCGAATCGGCGCTCTACTTCGACATCGCCTTCAAAGCAGATTCCGGCGACCCGGTCATCCGCCCCGGTTTTCCCGCCGGAAACACACTGCGCGATAATTACATTCGGCGGCGCAAGCTCGATCTCGATTCCGACTTGGCCGATCCGCTCGCCGACATCATCACGCAGTCTATGATCGATGTCTTCTACCAGGACGGCAAGCACCCGAAGATTCTGCGCGACAACAACGGACGACCTTCGACCGATCTGGTCGCGGAAGCCTACCGGCTGCTGTTCCGCTTCCTGAAGTTCACCACCGTTGACGGCTTCTCGCACGAGCCGCCGCCGCCGCCCGATGTCTTTCCCAACCTGGACTTCCCGACGCTCAGCGATCCGAGCGACGAGCCGCCCGGCGATGATGACGGCGGCAGCTTCTGGGACGACCTGCTCGATTTTCTCCTCTCGATCATTGCGATTCTGACCTACATCGTCGAGGTGGCCGTTTATCTCGCCACGCTCCCTTGGGCCATCCTCGCCGATCTCGTCACCTACCCGCTCCGGCTCGGCCTCTACTACGCGCTTGAGTTGCCGCTCTTCCACCTGTTGAAAAATTTCCGCTCCGTGTTGGTGATGTCCGGCTACATGCTGCCGATGCAGGACGAGATCGTTCAGCCGCTCATCAGGGTCGGCAACCCCGACCGCGTTACCTGGCAGCAGGTGCGCGACGAGTTGGGCGATATCTTCGGCGGTACGCTGCCGCCGCAGCCGCCGGATGAACGGGTGACGTTCCGTGATCGGCTCTACCCGCACTCGCACCCGGAGGACGAGTTTCGCCATCCATGGGATTATCCGACGAGCGTGCCGGAGTTGCCGCTGACGACTGCCGGCCCCTTCGCCCGCGACGCCGGCCCGCCCACGCTCTTCGCGGGCACAAATCCAGATGCGAACATCCGGGACGGGCTAGAGTTCGCTAACACGCCGACCGAGGCCGACAACGTCAACTTTAATCTGACACCTTTCCGCCACTTGGGCGACTCGGTCGCATTCTCTCAATACCTGATCTGGCTCGCCACCCGCACAGACCCGCACGCCGCCCCGCTGGTGGATTGGAACTTGGATGCTGATCGCGGTTACGGTTATCACTGTTGGGATTGGAATCGCCACCCCAAAGACGCAGCCTTCCCGCCGCAGCCTGACCCGGAAGGCAATCTCTACGAACAGCCATGCACCTGGCCGTCGCAGGCCGATCATGATGAAGCGCCCGCCGCGCCGCTCGCGTGGAATCCGGCCATCCCGCTGAAAACCCACTGGGCGGATGAACCTGATCCCGGCTGTCAAGATCAAGGCGGGCCGGGCGCACCGCCGCCGACCCATGGAGCGGCTCGTAAGTCAACTCGCGGTGGCCGAACGACGCGGAGGAGGAGACGATGAAAAAAGATTATGCTCCCCGAAAGCATACGCCGCATGAATGCTGTTGTGGTTGTCATGGCGAGGTCGTCGTGCATGTGACTACGATGTGCGATTGCGGCAAGCCCGTCCGACCGCCGCGCAAGCCGGGTTGTTGCCCGCCGCCCGACTTAGAACCTACGCCCGGCACGGTCAACCTCCCGCAGGATGAGCCGCCGTTTCATGCCCCGACCTCTGACCTGCCGCCCTGGAAAGAGGGCAAGCCGCCGGCGGGCGACCCCGGCGAAGTGCCTTGGTTTCGTGGACAGATCGGCACGATCCAGCGCAAGGGGCCGCGCTTCGGCCCGCGCAAGGACGAGTTCCTGCCTTACCTTCTGGTCCGTTTCGCCTCGGGCGACCGCGGCGCGCGCCCCGTCGTGGGGGCGCCCTTTTGGGAGTCGCCGGACATCTACGTGGTGCCGGATCAGGAGGCGGCGACCGCGCCGCTCATGCCCGCCACCACGGGCGGCATCGCACGCGCCAACGCCCCGAATACGCTCTACGCGCACATCTGGAATCTCGGCAAGGCTCCGGCTTACAGAGTCCGCGTCGAGTTCTACGGCTTCAATCCCAGCCTCGGCATTAACTACGTTGACGCGCCGGGCGCGTCTGTAGGCGCAACCTATATAGACCTCGAAAATCGTTTCACACTGTTTCCGCAATGGCAGGTAGTTGACGGCCCGAGCGGGCCGTATCTCAGTCGCGGCTGTCATGCGATTGTCCGTTGCCCGCAGACGTGGTTTCCCGGTTTCGTTAACAACGGGCACGAGTGTCTGGTCGTCCGCGCGTTCGAGCCGTTTTTAGACGGACTAACCGACAAGAACCAATTCTCGGCCATGGCCGACCGGCACGTGGCCCAGCGCAACATCGCCGTGGTGCCGGCAGCTTCGCCCGCAACCATCGACCTCGCGCTTGATCTGGGTTACGCGGAGGCGCCGGACGAGGCGGAGGTGGATGTCATTCTGGACGCGCCCAATTCGATGGAATGGCTACAACTGTATATGCAGGACCGGAATATCAGCCTGACGCCGCCGACCACGCCCGTCGTCGCTGGGCTGTTGCCGCCGGCCATCGCGGGCGCGCGGCTGCCTGAGCTTAAGGAAGTGCCCTTTGAAAGCCGCCGGTCGTTGCTCCGCCCCGCCGAGCGTTTTCATCGCGGTTGCGATCCGCTTCGTATTTTCTTCCACGCAAGCGCGCAGAACCTGCGGGCGCATCAGGCGCAAGTGCTGCGCGTACGGCAACGTGTGGCCGGTGACGTGATCGGCGGCTATACCGTAGTGCTGATTCGTGCCTGAGCTTGCGCCCTTGCGTTTGCAGTCTTAGTGTATCGCCGCAACCGCCTGCGGGCGTGCCGGACAACAACGAAGTGAGAAGCTCGCACGAGGTTTCGGTCTCATCAACCGATCCGGGAGCGGTCGATTCGCGACCGCAGATTCCCGCGCGCCGGGGGCTTGAGGCGGCGCGCTGTGTTCGCCGCGCCGGGCTACGGCGCTTATGCGAGCAGGCACAAGGTTCGGCGCAGACGAAGATAGCGTTGATTGACGGCCTGGTGGAGACGAACCACCCGAGCTTGCGGCACGCGCGCTTCGACATCGTCGAAGCCGGAGTTAGGGCGAGGCATCACAGCGCAGCAGCAGCCGGGCATGCGACCTTCATCGCCTCAGTGCTGGCGGGCGAGGGCGCGGACTTCGTGGGCTTATGCCCGCGGTGCCCCATTGTGAACATTCCGGCGATTGACGAGGAGATGCTGGCGGGGCATCTCGCAGCGAGAGAATGTGCGCGCCGCTTGGTTGAAGCGATCAATCTAGCGGTGACCGCGGGAGCGCGAATCATCCAGTTAAGCTTGGCTTTGGGCTTCGGTGATGAGCGCGAAGGGCGTTGGATAGCAGAGGCGTTGACTGCCGCGGCGCGCACCGGCGTCAAGATCATAATGGCTGCAAGCCCGAGAGGCTTGACCAGGCACAATCCCTTGCTATGGTTGGACAGCGTCATTCCTGTAATCGGGGCGGACCCGCAAGGAAAGGTTGTGTATGACAGACGCTGGGGGGTGGCGATGGCAATACGGGGATTGTCGGCACCGGGAACGGACATACCCGGCGCTATGCTCCCAGCAGGCAGCCGGTTGGGCAGCGGGAGCAGTTTCGCTGCGTGCTTCGTTACGGCAACACTAGCGCTGCTCCGCGCTGCCGTTCCGGGTGCGCCACTGCACGCGGCGGCGCTGGCCCTGTTCGGTGATATA
>DASRCS010000088.1:0-45362 GCA_035652995.1 Pyrinomonadaceae bacterium | reverse complement strand
CGCCTGTCACCAGACGCGCCGGTGCGCTCTTACTTTAAGCCCCGTGGGGCCGCACCGTTTCACCCATTACCCGCTGCTCCCGGCCCCGAAGAGCCGGAAGCCCGCTGGCTGGTCTGTTCTCTGTTGCACTTGTCGTCGCGAGCGCGCTCGAACCTCCCGCTCTCGCGGAGTTCCAGACGCCCTGCGCCCAGCCGTTAGCTGGCTCGCTGCCCTTCGGTGTTCGGACTTTCCTCCCCCGCATCCACAGCGAACGCGGCGGCGACCGCCCGACCTGCCCTCTTGCGCGGCGCGCGGATTATAGCAAATCATCGTTGAACAGGTACAGTCCGAAGATGGCCGCTGTTCAAACTTTGACGAATCGCGCGGGCGACCGACTGCCCTCCGCGCACACGCCACAGGATTATTGTCCGAAAAATTTGAAGCCGACGCGGAGGTTGTGTAAGGCGTCGGGCGGCACGGAGGAGATGAGCACCCACGTCATCAGCCCGTGCGAGATGCCGAGCGCGATGATGTTCGGCGCGCGCTGATAGACGTAGGCCCAGAGCAGCCCGCCCGCGAAGGTCGCGAGCGCGAGCCAGGGGTTCGGCAGGTGGAGCAACGAAAAAATCAACGCGACCACGAAGACGCTCGCCCAGCCGCGCCCGAAGACGATTTGAGTCCGGCGGTTGATGAACCCTTGCAGCGCGTACTGCTGCAAAGGCCCCCAGAGAAGACTCAGCAGAGGGATTCCGAGGATTGACTGCCCGCCCGACCAGCGCGCGAAGTTGAGGCTTGAGTCGTACCAGCCGACGCAGACGAGGACGAGCGTCACGGCGAGCATCGGCAGCGCGAGCAGGCGCGCGGCCCGCCCGAAGTTGTCGAGACGCCAGCCTACGTCGCGCGCCGACTCGCCGCGCAGTCGGTGCGAGAGGAACATGAAGGCGAAGACCGTCAGGATTGGAAATGCGAGCGCGGGCGGGTTGTTGTCGCCCGCGAGCGCGAAGACGACCCACTCCGCGATCAGAACCGACGCGACGACCGCGACAATCTCCCACACCGCGAGCGCGCGCTCCGGCAAAAGAGGATTGCGAGTTGCGAGTTGCGGGTTGGACGCGTGTTTCATTTGGCGTTAAAGCGAAACGCGCTGCCGATCTGTTGGAGCGTGCGGCGCGAGTCGGCGCGGCTCGCGTAAACGGCATAGACGCGCGCGACGTGCTCGCCCACGAGCGGCGGGTCGAAGTTGAAGACGAAGCCGTGTCGCTCGTCGCTCGCGTAGCCCCTGGCCGAAACGTCCGGGCGCGGCTGATCCGCGAAGCCGTCGGCAACGAACCTGCCGTCAACGTAGAGTTGAACCTCGACGGCGCTCTCAGGTCGCGCGCGGTCAACGACCCAGCCGCGGACGCTCCTGCCGTCCGCCGTGTCGAGCGAGCCGCTGAAGAAAGGGTGGAAGGCGACGGCGTAAGAATAGACCGCGAGCGTGCAGACGAAGAGAAGGTCGAGCGTGAGTTTCGCGACGACGAGAGTCGTCAGGCGGCTGCGTTTGGCCGGCGCGAGTTCCGTCGAAGTCGAGGGAAAAGGGACACGGAGGCCCGGCTCGTCGCCGTCGGCCTCCGTGTCCGTCTGCTCTTCGACCGCGGCGTCGCTCATTGCCCGCGGTACGCGTTCGAGTTCGAGTCCTGATAGGTCAGCGTGTGGCGCGGCGTGATGGTCGCGTCGGCGGGCAGGTTCTGCTTCAGCCGAACCGTGACCTGCAAGACCTGCGTATCGCCCGGCGCGAGTTCCGCGACGCGCCAGACGAAGCCGTGCGCGCCGCCGCCCAGGTCCTGAAGCTGGAGTTCAGGCGACGACGAGACGAACTCCAACGCGTCGGGCAGGTTCTCCGTCACGTTCAGGTTCTTCGCGAGTCCGCCGCCGTCGTTGACGAGGACGAGACGGTAGAAGAGCGTGTCGCCCGGCTTGACCTCTGAGTTCGGAAGCTCTGCGCGCACGCGCACGCGCGGCGTCGTCACCGTCAGCACCGTCGAGTCTTCCCCGGCGATGCGCCCCGCGGCGTTCATCGCGCGCGTGACGAGGTTGTAGGCGAACTGCGTGCGGTCGGGCGTCGAGCGCGGAATCTCGACGCCGAGCAGCACGGGGAGCTGTCCGCCGCGCGGGTCGAGCGCGGGCGTCTGCGTGATCGCAGGCTCGCCGTCCTGGTGGCGACCGTCGCCGTTCGTGTCGGCATAGACGGTCGCGTTCGGCGCGCCCGGCGCGACGATGCGGAGATCGAAGCTCTCAGGGTAGTTCGAGGGATTGCGGACGATGAAAGGGATGTACATCGTGTCGCCGGGCGTCGCGGTCAAGCCCTTCGAGACGGCGTCAACGCGCGCGCCCGCGACCCGACCGACGTTGATCGTCGGGCCGTCGAAGTTCGAGGGGATGAAGAGACTCTTCGTCCTCATCGTCCCCCGCCCGACGGGGCGGCCCGTGCCCGCGAGCGCTTCCGGTACCGCGCGCAGCGTCACCGTAATCTCGCGGTTGTCGCGCGACTCAAGGTCGCCGAGCGACCAGATTGCCGTGCGTGACGGGCGGTCGTATTGAATCGGCGCGGGCGTGGCGCTCACCAACTCGAAGTCGGGGTTGAAGACGAAGTCGGCGCGCGTCTGAAGCGCGGTCGCGCTCCCCTGATTCTTGACCGTGATGCGCTGCGTGAACGTGTCGCCGGGCTGGACGTTCTCCTGAAGCGCGCTCGAACCCGCGTTGAGCGCGGCGGCGACGACGGTCAGCGAAGCGTCCGCCGCTTTCGTCACGGTCGAGTCGGCCTGCGACGCGGCGCGCACGAGGAAGCGCTGCTGCTGGTTGTCGGGCGCGCTTTCGGGGACGCGCGCGTTCAAAGTCACCTCGATGCTTGAACCGCGCTGCATCTGCGGCGTGACGAAGATCGGCATTCCGGTGTCGTTGCCGCTCTGGCTGAAGGTCGGCTGGTACTCGGCGGGCAGGTCGGTTTCGAGCCGGAACTGATCCTCCTTGTTGCCCGCGTTCGTGATGGTGAGCGGCAACTGAATCGTCTGGCCCGGCTGCGCGGCGAGCGCCACGCGGCGCAGCCCAAGTTGAAGGTCGGCGACTTGCTTGACCGTGATGCTGAAGCCACCGCCCTGCTGCGCGTCGGCGGCGCTCGCGGGCGGCGTGTTGAGCGGGGCCGTCGTCGCAGACTCGACCGCGCGCGACGGCGCTGGCGTCGGAGTGAAGGCGGGCGTCGGGGTCGCGCGGGGCGAAGCGGGTGCGCCTGAAGCGCCAGCCGTGAGTTGGCCGTCGGCTCGGGGCGGTGTCAAGGTTCTCGGATTCGTCGTCGTGACGGGCGCTGACGTGCCGCCGTTCGTCGCGTCAGTCCTGTTTGCTCTGCGCGACTGACGCGAAGTGGTGCGCGGGCGTTCGGCGTCGCCGCCGCCGCGCACGGCGAGGTTCGGAGTGTTGGTGTTGGCGCGCGCGACTTCCGAGGGCGTCGGCGTCGGGCGCGCGATGTTGAGCGTGGGCCGCGGAGTCGGCGTCGCCTTCGCGACGGTCGCGGGCGTCGTCGGTTGCGTGCTCGGCGTCGGGCTGGCCGAGGCGGTCACGGTGCGCGTGCCGGCCTCGCTCTTCGCGGTCTGAAGCTCCGTGTCGTAGATGTCTGTGAACGGCGTGTCCTTCATCGCGTGGAGGCGCTGCGCGACCTGCTCGGCCTCCTGCAACTTGCCCAACTCGATGTAGGAGCGACCGAGCCAGAGGAGCATCAGGTCGGCGATGAAGCTGTCGGGGTGCGTCTTGAGGAAGTCGCGGAAGACGGTCGCCGCCTGGTCGTACTGTCCTTTGGCGAAGAGCGCGCGACCGCGGTTGAAAGTGTCCTGCTCGGCCTGTGTGGGCGTGTCGTTCTGTTGCGCCGGCGCGGGCGAGGCCGCCGCGACCGAGGCGGCGAAGGGGGCAAACACTAACACGGCGGCCAGCGCGGCTGCGCCGATTCGAGTCCACGTATTCAAAGCTTTATCCTCCGACGGGCAGGTGCGAGTCTTAACGAGTTGTCCGATCCGAGTCTCGTCGCCGGGCAAGCGACTTCTGAAACTTTGTATCCAACGCGTTGGATAATACAGCGTCGCGGGTGCGTCGGACAAGGCTCTCGAAGCCGTGCGCGCACTCTCACGCCGCGGTCTCACTTGTGATTTTTACCGCGCTGGACTTCGATGCGGTCGCCCGCCTGAATCGTGGGGTCGGGCACCGCGCCGCTCTCAATCGCCGCGAGGTCATACTCGCTCGAAACCAGACGACCGTCCGCGCCCGCGCGCGCGACGCGGACTCGACCGTTCGAGGCCGCGGTCACTCCGCCCGACGCGAGCACGGCCTGTGTCAGCGTCATCCCCGCGTGAAAATCTTTCTGCCCCGGCGAGCCTATCTCGCCGCCGACGTAGAAGAACTCCGGCGGCCTCACCGTCAGGCTCACAACGTCGCCGGGCTGCACGAGCATGTTCAGCCCCGCCGCGTCGTTGAGGTCAACCGACGTGACCTTGCCCGTCGAGTGCGAGATGACGACGGCGCGACCGGCTTCGGGCTTGGGCTGCGCCTCGGCGACGACGACGTAGAGCGGGATGGCCTCGCGGCGCAGAATCTTCGTGCCGGGGTCGCCCGCCAGTCCGCTGATCAGAACCGCGTGGCTCGCGTACTCGCGCACGCCGACGCGCACCTGCGGGTGCTCGTAGAGTCCGCGGTGGCGGAAGTCCGCGATGAGTTGCGCGGCAAGCTCGTCGGTCGTCATCCCCGAAACGGTCAGAGGGTCTTTCAGGAGCGGGTAGTCCAGCACGCCGCCCGCGAGTACTGTGTAGAGCGTTGACTGTCGCGGGTCTTGGTCGTTGAGCAGTCGTATGTCGAGCACGTCGCCGACGCCGACGCGATAGACGTTCGTCAGTTCGACCGGAGGAACGACGGACGAGGGGCCAGCGCCAGCGGGCGACGAAGAGTTGTTCGGATTCGTCGCGCCGCCCGCCACTTTGTTTGCTCCAGTCGTCGCGGTCGGTTGCGAAGCTGTGTTCGAGTCAACGCCCGCGCCGGATGTGTTCGTCTTGTTGCCGACCGCGGGCGTGCCGAGCGGGACGGCGGGGTCGGCGCCGGCCTTCGCGGGCGCGTCGCTCGTCGCGGGAGGCTTGTTCGGGTCTGAAGGCGTCGCGGTCGAGGCCGTTGAGTTCGGGAGCGCGGAAGGGTTCTGCGATTTTTCGGAAGAGTGTTTGTCTTTTTTGTCGTCGCCCTTGTTCGAGGATTCTTTCGGCGGGTCGGCGCGGCGCTCGCCGTTCGCGGCGGCGCTCGGCGTTGGCTTGGTCTCTTTCGACTTCGTCGCTGTCGCGTCGCCTGCATCAGCAGCCTTCTCTTCCGAGGCGGGGCCGACGCGGACGCTGTCAACCTGAAAGCCCGCCGCGCGAGCGTGCGCCGCGCAGAGTACGAGCGCGAAGGCGGCGGCTATGACAAACTTCTTCATGCGAGCACTCTTTCTCGACTGCCTTCGACGCCGAGCGCCGCCGGGCATGGCGGTGATGACGGCATCGCCTGAAACACCCTAAACCTTGTTCCCCGGCGGCGCGGCTCATCGCCTTGTGTGCGCCGGGCATCATCTCTCGTAGAGAGTAAACGACGAAACGCCTTCCGATCTCAGAGACCCGTGCCGCAAAATTTCGCCCGCGAGGGGCGGAGTCGCGGCGGGCCTTCGGCCTCGCGCCGTTTCGGATTTCAGCCGGATTTGTGAGCGTTTGCCGCAAAGCCGGAAGCCGGGCCGAAAGTTCAAAGAGGCGGCGGGCCGCTGACGCCCGCGACCGCCTTTCGATTCTACTCTCTGTTTTTCGGGCGAGGCAACATTTCCGGCGAAAAAAGATTCGGCCAGCGCGCGCCGAGCCGCACCCGCACGCGCTCCTCGACCTCGTCGGCGGTCGCGCAATCGAGGCACTCTTCGGCGACGCGCGCGGCCTCCGCACACTCCAGACCTCCGAGCGTCCGACGCACGCGCGGTATCGCCGTCGGTGCCATGCTCAGCTCGCGCGCGCCGAGTCCGACGAGCACCGCCGCGTATGCCGGCGACGCCGCCATCTCGCCGCAGACGTTCGAGGGGATTCCCGCGTCGCGCGCAGCGTCGAGCGTGCGCCGGACGCTCTGCAAGACTGCCGGGTGCAGCGAGCGGAACCAGTCGGCCACCTCGTCGTTGCCGCGGTCAACGGCGAGCGTGTACTGCACGAGGTCGTTCGTGCCGAGGCTGAAGAAGTCAACCTCGCGCGCGAGCCTGTCCGCGACGAAGACTGCCGAAGGCACTTCGATCATCGCGCCGACCCGCACGCGACCGACCGCCCGGCCCTCGCTTTTGAGACGCGCGCTCTCCTCCTCGACGACGGCGCGCGCGCGCCGCACGTCCGTGATGTCGGAGATCATCGGCAAGACAAGATCAATGCGCGCGTGCGCGGCGGCGCGCAGCACGGCGCGCACCTGCGTGCGCAGCACGTCGTCTCGGCGCAGGCAGAAGCGAATCGCGCGCAGGCCGAGCGCCGGGTTTCGCTCCTCGCCGCCGTCCGCGATGAGCGCGCCAGACTTGTCGCCGCCGAGGTCGAAGAGTCTGACGGTCGCGCCGTCGTCGCCAGCCGCGCGCGCGAGTTCGAGGTAGGCGGCGCGCTGCTCCTCCTCGCCCGGCATCGCGCCGCGGTGCGACAGCAGGAACTCCGAGCGGAACAGGCCGACGCCGCGCGCGCCGAAGCGCCCGACCCACTCGTACTCGACCGGCAGCTCGACGTTGGCGCGCAGGATTATCTCGACGCCGTCTCTGGTTCGGAGCGGCGCGCGCAAATCAACCGCCGCGGCCTCGCGCACCGAAGTGTCGCCCCGCGGTCGCCCCTCGATGCGGACGATTTCGGCGGTCGCGGGCGCGGGATGCAGGACGACCTCGCCGTTGCGCGCGTCAATGATCGCCGTGTCGCCGGTGCGCGCGGCGCGGTAGAAGTCGCGCAGGCCGACGACCGCCGGGATGCCGAGGCCGCGCGCGATGATCGCCGTGTGCGAAGTCCAGCCGCCCACGTCGGTCGCGACCGCCTTGATGTGCGTGAAGTCGAGTTCGGCGATGGTCGAGGGCATCAACTCTTCGGCGACGATAATGGCGTCCTCGGTCAGACGGCGACCGCCCATGCTCTCGCCCGAAAGCGCGACGAGCAGCCGGCGCGTCACGTCCTCAACGTCAGAGCTTCGCTCGCGCAGGTAGTCGTCCTTCACCTCCTCGTAAACGGCGAGCACGCGATCCGTGACGACCTTGACGGCCCACTCGCTGCCCACGCGCTCCGAGCGGATGACGCCCTCCACGTCTTCGTTCAGCTTGCTGTCTTCGAGCATCAGCAGGTGCGCGTCGAAGATGTACGCGTGCTCCTCGCCGAGCGTGCGCGCCGCGCGCTTTTTGAGCGCGAGCAGTTGTCGGCGCGACAGGCGCACCGCCGCGCGGAACCGTCGGACTTCGCGCTCGACCTCCGCGGCGTCGAGCGCGACGCGGTAGATGCTGTGGCGCGCGCCGCTGTGGATGCGCAGCACGCGGCCCGCGGCGACGCCGTCCGAGACCGCGACCCCGCGCCAACGCTGCTCGCGCTTCTCCCTCTTTCTGCTCAAACCTCGGCTTCCCCGAACCCGTCCGAAATCAGACGGCACAAAGCGTCGAGCGCCGCGCGCTCGTCCGCGCCGTCCGCGGTGATTATCAACTCGGTGCCGCGCGACGCGGCGAGCATCAGCACGCTCAGGATTGACTTCGCGTCGGCCTCGCCGCCGCCGTCCCCGCGCACGAGCCGGATCGCGCTGTCGTACTCGGTCGCCGCGCGGACGAGCTTCGCCGCGGCCCGCGCGTGCAGGCCGAGGCTGTTCACTATCGTGACGCGGCACTCGACCAACCCTCTACCCCTTCCGGCCTCCGCCCGCGAGCAGTTCGCCCGCGAGGTAAATTCCGTGCCGGCCCTGATCGCGCACGAGCCGCGCGACTTCTTCGAGCGACTCGCCGCCCTGCTGGCTCGCGAGCTTGATGACCATCGGCAGGTTCACGCCCGTGACCATCTCCGTCTCGCCGGCCTGCAAAAACATCGCGGCGATGTTGGTCGGCGTGCCGCCGAACATGTCGGTCATCAGCAGCACGCCGCCGCCCTGCGAGACGCGCTCGATGGCGCGACCGATCTCGTTCTTCGCGGCCTCCACGTCGTCGTGCCAGCCGATTGAGACGGCGGTGATGTGCCCGACGTTCCCGATGATCGTCTCCGCCGCCGACAGCAACTCGCTCGCGACCTGACCGTGCGAGACGATGACGCCCGCCACGCGCCTCGCCGCACGATTCTCGTCAACCTTCGTCTCTTCAGCCATGAGCCACCCTTGAACCGACTATTTTCTAACGACCCCCTCGCCTCCCGCCTGATGTTTTTTATTTTCCGCCTTCCGCCTCTTCGTCTTCGCAACGTCGCGGTGGACGGCGTTCGCCTCGTAGCCCGCGCGGCGCAGGTGGCGGGCGATTGCGTTGGCGACGAAGACCGAGCGGTGTCGGCCTCCGGTGCAGCCGATGCCGATGGTCACGTAGGACTTGCCCTCGCGCTTGTAGAGCGGGAGCAGGTAGTCAACGAGGTCGTTGAAGCGGCGGACGGTCTCGCGCACCTCCTCGCTCGCGTTGAGGAAGTCGGCGACGCGGCGGTCGTGTCCCGAAAGGTCTCGAAGTTCGGGGACGAAGTGCGGGTTCGGCAGGTGGCGCACGTCGAAGAGGAGGTCAACGTCGTGCGGGCTGCCGTGCTTGTAGCCGAAGCTGTAAACCTGCACGCGCATCGGCGCGCCTTCGAGTCCGGGGCTGAAGCGCTCGATGAGCAGGCGGCGGAGCGTGTGGACGGTGTGCGCCGAGGTGTCAATGGACTGGTCTGCGTGCGCGCGCACGTCGGCCATCGCCTCGCGCTCGCGCCGTATGGCCTGAAGCAGCCCGTCGCCCGCGTCCGCGGGGTGCGGGCGGCGCGTCTCGCTGAAGCGGCGCACCAGGGCCTCGTCGGACGCCTCGAAGAAGAGGACGAAGACGCGCAGGCCCGACTCGCGAAGCTCGCGCAGCCGCGCCGTAAACTCTCTCAGGAAGCGGCCCTCGCGGATGTCTATGACAATCGCGGCGCGCTCGATGTGCGGGCGGTTGTGGTCTTCGGGTTGGACGAGGCGCGCGAAGGTCGGCAGCAGCGTGAGCGGAAGGTTGTCAACGCAGAAGTAGCCGAGGTCTTCAAAGGCGTTCGTCGCCGAAGACATCCCCGAACCGCTCAGGCCCGTGATGATGACCACGTCGGGCGAGGTCGCCTCGGTCGAGTTTTTGTCGGGCTGTCTTTTAGCGGCCATCCTTCGACCCGTCGCTCTCTTTTCCGCGCGACTCAACGTCGCGCGCGGCCTTCAGTTCGTCAACCCTCAGCATCTCGCGGTGTCGCGCCGCGAGTCCGTGCGCCGCGTTGAAGCCGCGCAGGCTCAGGAGGTGGACGCGCACCGCGGTCTCGACGAGGGTCGAGAGGTTCCGGCCCGGACTCACGGGCAGGACGAAGTGCGGGACGGCGACGCCGAGAATCTCGACCGTGCGCTCTTCGAGTCCGAGTCGCTCGACCTCGCCCGCCTCCTTCCAGCGTTCGAGCCTGATGTCGAGTCCGATCTGCTTCGGGCCGCTCACCGCCGAGACGCCGAACAACTCGCGTATGTTCAGGATGCCGAGGCCGCGAATCTCCATGTGCTCGCGCAGGAGTTCGGGCGTGCTGCCGATGATCTGGCCGGGGCGCGTGCGCCGAATCTCCACGAGGTCGTCGGCGACGAGCTGGTGCCCGCGCATGATGAGGTCGAGCGCGCACTCCGACTTCCCGACGCCCGACCTGCCTTCGAGCAGCACGCCGAGTCCGTAGAGGTCGAGCAGAACGCCGTGCCGTGTCTCGCGCGGCGCGAGGACTTCTTCCAAGTGCTCGGTGATCTCCGTGATCGCGACGGAGCTGACGAGCGGCGTCTGAATCAGCGGGAGCGCCGCGCGCTCCGCCGCCTCGGCCAACTCGGCGGGCGGCTTTAAACCCTTCGTCACGAGGATGCAGGAGATTTTCTCAAGCTCAAGACGCGCGACCGCGCCGGCGCGCTCCGCCGGGGTGAGCTGGCCGAGGAACTGAAGCTCGCTCTGGCCGACGATCTGCACGCGCCCCTCGTGGACGTAGTGCGTGAAGCCGGCGAGCGCGAGTCCGAGCTTTTGTATGCGGGGCACGCGGAGGTAGCGCGACTCGGCCCCGCGCGCGCCCGCCACGAAGCGGAGGCCGAAGCGCTGCGGCGCGTTCGCGACGAAAGCGCCGACGGTTATCGTCGGGGCGTCGCCTGAGATGTTTGAAGTCGCGGCCATCCGAGAAACTTTAGAAGTCGGGCGGCAATTTAGGAGCGCGTCCGCCCGCGACCCTGCAATGACGAAGGCGCGGCGATTATAAATCCACCCGGACGGGTAGATAAACGTTTCGCCGCGCCGGAAGTTTTCAAAAGCCTCGCGCGCACTCAGGGCTGGATGAGTCCGAAGTTTCCGTCCTTGCGCTTGTAGAGGACGCTCACGCGCGAGGTGTCGGAGTCGCGGAAGACGACGAACTGGTTGGAGTCTTCCGCCAGAGTCAGCGCCGCCTCTTCCGCGGTCATCGGCTTCACGCGGTAGCGGCGCGCGTTGATGATGCGCGGCGCGCTGGGCTGGACGTTCTCGGCCTTTGCGGACGCGCCCGACTCGTCCGGCGCGACCGCCGAGAGCGGGGTCGCGTTCTGCTTGCGCTCGATGATCTTCTTCTTGAGCTTGACGGCCTGCTTCTCGATCTTGTCAATGCAGCGCGTGAGCGCCTGATACATGTCGGCGTTCGTGTCCTTCGCCGTCAGCGTGTGCTCGCGCCAGTGCAAAAGAATCTCCGCGATGTGGCGGTTCTTGACGACATCAATGATGACGTGGGCGCGCGCCGTGGTCGAGTTCGGGAAGAGGTGTTCGAGCTTCCCGAAATGTTCCTCGACGTGGCTGCGCAGTGCGGGCGTGACATCTATGTGACGCCCCGTGTACTCGAAGTCCATACCCTAACCTTTCCGCCGCTGCGTAGTCCGCGGGCGCGGCGAGGGAGGCAACGCCCCCGAACGCACCGGCTCATGCCTGATTGTTCACTGCTTAAACTTTCCAACGCGCGGCGCGAACTTAAGGATGGAGGCGGAAGGACGAGGGACGAAGTGGAGACAGTTTTCTTTCATCCTTCACCCCTCAAACGACCGCCTTGCGCTCGCGCGAGCCGGGAATCTGCATCTGGTCGCGGTACTTTGCAACGGTGCGGCGCGACAGCTTGATGCCTTCCTTGACTAAAATCTTGACGACCTGGTCGTCGGTGATCGGGTTGTGCGAGTCCTCTTCCTCGATCAGCTTTTTGATGCGGAGCTTGATGATGCGGGTCGAGACTTCCTCGCCCTCCTCGTTCACCATGCCCTCGGTGAAAAAGCGCCGCAACTCGATGACGCCCTGCGGCGTGTGCGCGTACTTGCGATTGACGACGCGCGACACGGTCGAGAGGTGCATCCCCGTGTCCTCGGCCACGTCCTTGAGCATCATCGGCTTGATGAACTGCACGCCCTTGTCGAGGAATTCGCGCTGGCGGCGGACGATGCACTCGACGACGCGGTAGATGGTCTGCCGCCGGTGCTCGATGTTTCTGAGGAGGTCAACCGCCGAGCGCATCTTCTCCTTGATGAAGTCGCGCGTCTCCTTCGTCGTCCCGTCGCGCGAGAGGAGCGACTGCATGTCGCGGCTGATCCGAAGGCGCGGGCCGCCGTCGTCGGCGAAGTAAATCTCGTACTCGTCGTCAACCTTCTCGATGAAGACTTCGGGGACGATCAGTATCGGCTCGTCCGACGAGTAGCGGCGACCGGGATACGGGTCGAGCTTGCGTATGTGCTGAAGCTCCTCGACCAAATCCTTCACGTCAACGCCGACCTGCTTGGCGAGGTTCGGGAGCTTGTGCTGCTGAAGCTCTGCGAGAGGGTGCTCGCTGATGAGCTTCGCCGCGATGCAGTTCTCGCCGCCGCCGCGCGTGCAGGCGTCGGGGCCGAGTGCCGCGAGCTGGACGAGCAGACATTCTCGCGCGTCGCGCGCGCCGCAGCCGACGGGGTCGAGGTGCATGACGATCTGTCGCGCCTCTTCGACCAGTTCGGGCGTGCAGCCGCCGAGTTCCGCGACCTCCTCGTTCGTCGCGTTCAGCCTGCCGTCGCCGTCGAGGTTGCCGATGACGCACTCGCAGACCGAGACGAGGCGCTCGTCCACCTGCGTCATGTGCAACTGCCATTCGAGGTGTTCGGCGAGCGACGGCGCGCGGGTCAGAAACTGCTCGAAGGTCGGCGCGTCCTCCTTGTACTCGAACTCCTGCGTCTTGTAGCCGGGGTCGAGGTAGTCCTGAAACTCGCGACCGAAGTCAATCTCCTCGAACGAGTCGCCGGACTGCTCCGAAATCTCGTGTTCGTCGCCGAACTCGTCAACGCGCGTCCCCTCTTCGCCCTCGAAGGCTTCGGGAGCCGCCGTCAGTTCGACCGGCGGCGCGTCGCCCGCGCCGTTGGCGGAAGCCGAGTTGCCGTTCGGGGATTCGGGCGGGGCGGCTTCGACCGGGGCGGAGTCGTCGGGCGCGCCGGCCAACTGGTCGAGTATCTCTTTCTCCAACTCGCGCTGCTCGTCCTGCGTGTGCACTTCTTCGAGGACGGGGTTTTCGAGGAGCTGCTGCTGGATAAGGTCGCTCAGTTCGAGCGAGGTCATTTGCAGCATCTCGATGCGCTGGCGCAACTGCGGCGTCAGGACGAGTCGCTGCGAAAGGCTGGTCGTGAGCTTAACCGACATACTTCATTCGGATAATTCAGTCTCTAAATTATGATGCTTTGAACTTCAAGAAACCGTCACGCGGTTCGGGAGAGATTATAACCGATTTGAGGCCGGAGCGTGTACAACCAAGTCGCCCGTGGCTTCACATCCTGAATTTTTCGCCGAGGTAGTGCCGCCGCACGTCCGGGTCTTCGGTCAACTCGTCGGGCGCGCCGGAGCGGAAGATGCGACCGTCGGCCATGATGTAGGCGCGGTCTGTGACGCCCAGGGTCTCGCGCACGTTGTGGTCTGTGATGAGGATGCCGATGCCGCGGCGGCGCAGGTAGAGGATCATCTGCTGGATGTCGTCAACGGCCTTCGGGTCAATGCCGGCGAAAGGCTCGTCGAGGAGGATGAACTGCGGCTCGGTGGCGAGCGAGCGCGCGATCTCTGTGCGGCGGCGCTCGCCGCCCGAAAGCGCGTCGCCGCGCGTGTTGCGGACGTGCTGGATGCCGAACTCTTCGAGCAGTTCCTCGACGCGCTTCAGGCGCTCGCTCCGCCGGAGGCCCATCGTTTCCAGCACGGCGAGGATGTTCTCGGCGGCGGTCATCCTTCGGAAGACCGAAGGCTCCTGCGGCAGGTAGCCGACGCCGAGGCGCGCGCGCAGATACATCGGCAACTTCGTCACGTCGCGGCCCGCGAGCGTGACGCGGCCCGCGTTCGCGCGCTCCAACCCGATGACCATGTAGAAGGTCGTCGTCTTCCCCGCACCGTTCGCGCCGAGCAGCCCGACGACCTCGCCCGGCTCGACGTGCAAACTCACGCCGTCAACGACGCGCCGCCGCCCGTAAATCTTCACGAGGTCGAACGCCGCCAGCGCGCGCTCCGAAGGCACGCGCCGGTCGTGCGCGCCCGCCTCGCGCGCCTCTTCCGCGACGATCCTTTCTGTGATCTGCTCCGTTGCCATCCGTAGTGACGAGTGATGAGCGATGAGTGATGAGGCAAGAGTTTTCCACTCATTACTCATCACTCATCACTCATCACTGCTTTCGTACCTTGTGCGTCGAGTGCACGCGCCCCGCCGACTGCTGCGCGTCGCTGCCGCCGTCGGTGACGACGCGGTTCTCGTGCAGATAGACGGTCATGCGGTTGCCCTCGGAAGTCCCCTTCTCGGCGTCCTCGACGCGCGCCGGGTTGCCGGTGAGCAGGATGGTGTCGTCCGCCGCGGTGTACTGCGCCCAGTCGCCCGTGCCGTGTCTGCCGGGCTGCGTGACGACGACGTTGCGCTGCGCGATGGTGCGCTCGACCTCGTAAGAGTCCTTCAGAAGATAAACGTCGGCGACGGCGCTCGTGATCCTGTCCGTGCCCTGGCGGATGTCGGCGTCGCCCTCGTAATGAATCAGCCGGTTGTCGTCGGTGTAGGTCATGCTGCGCGAAGTGGCGAAGACGGGGACGACCGTGCGGTTGCCGCTCGCGTCCTTGCGCCGCGCCTGATAGAGCGCGCTCTGCACGCTGCCTTCGGCGTCCATGCGCTTCTGGTCGCGGTGGAGCGTGATGCGGTCGGCCTTGACGAAGTTGTCGTCCTGCCACGCGCGCGCGTTGCCGGTGTAGATGCCGATGCCGGTCTCGTGCTGAAACTCCGCCGCGTTCGACGCGATGAAGACCGGACTCTTGACGTTCTTGAAGGGCGCGGCCCCGTTCGTCTGCTCCTGGCTGTAATAAGTCGTCAGGACTTTGCCGCGCGCGTTCGAGATTTTGTTGACGGTGTCGGAGTCAATCTCGGTCGCCTTCAAACGCGCGCGCGAGTCCCAGACGACAGGCTCGCCGCCGCGCAGGTGGATGACGCCGTCGGCAGCCGTGTAGGTCATCGTGTCCGACTGGCCGTTGCGATCCTGCTCGTTGAATTTCGCGTCGCCGTCGCAGTCAACGCGCTCTAACGCGTGCGTGTCTGCCGAGAATGTCGCCGTCATCTTCTGCGAGGTCATCGTGCGCTCGCGCTCGACGAAGCGCGAGTCGCCGTCGGCGTCGAAGCGCTGAACCTCCTGCGTGTCGCGGAAGAACTGCGCTGTCATCGTCTGCGCGTTGAGCGTGCGCGTGCCGCGCTTCGGGGTCTCCTGGTACGGCTCGACGACCGCCTTCGCGCCGCCCGTCGCCGTGAAGGTCTTGGCGAGGTTGCCGGCCTCGTAAAAATCACACTGGAAGTTCGGCGCGTAGAGCGACTTCTTGTCCGCCGCCGGGTTCGGCTGCACGGGTTCGACGACGAGTTCGGCGTTGCCTGCGGCGTCGGCGTGTTCGAGGTCTTTGCCCGTCTCGCGCCAGACGAGGTGAACCGTGTCGGCGGTCAGGCGCTTGTTCGCGGCCTTCGGGTCTCCGGCTTTCGACTTCGGCGCGGCGAGCGTCAGAACCGTCCGCGCGCCCGTCTTCAACTCGCGCAGGAGGCTGCGGTCGCCCTGCACCGCGAAGCTGAGGTCGGCGTTGCCGGGCGTTTCGAGGTGCGCGTCGGAGTCGGCGTTGATGGTGTTGGCGCGCACGTTCTGGCGCGACTGCGCGGAGGTGAGCTTCTGGTTGTCGTCGAAGTAAAAATCGAACTCGCCCGCGAAGACTTCCGCCGCGTGCCCCTCGTTCATCGAGCGCAGGTAGGAGTTGCCGCGCGCCGCGATGTGCTTGACGCGCTTCTGCTCGCTGAGCTGTCCCGTCAGAGTGTCGCCGCTGAAAACGTCCTGCCCCTGCTCGGCGACCGCGCCGCCGCTGAAGTTAATCGTCATCGCGTTCTGGTCGAAGTCGGCCTGCGCCGACTTCACGGTCACGGGCTGCCCCTTCAAGTTCACCTTCGGCACGCCCGCCGGCTCCGACTGTTTTTGACCTTCGGCTTCGGGCTTGACGGTGATCTCGACCGAGCCTTTCAGGTTGAGCTTCTTCGCCTTCGAGTCGAGCGTGGCGGTGTCGGAGCGCCCGCTCACGTTCTCGCGCTCGAACGTCACGGGCGTCGTCACGTCGCCGACCTCTGTCTTCACGTCGTAACTGACCGTCTGGGACTTCACAAACAACTCGTCGCGCGTCTCGATCTGCACGTCGCCGGTGAAGATGAACTGCGTGTTGTCGTCGTTCGTCAGGGTCTTCTGCGAGATGATCTTGTCGGGCTTGTCGCCCTTGTCGGGATAGACTTCGAGGTGGACGTTCTCAAGCTCGTGATGGCCGTCGGAGTATGTCAGGTCGCGGTCGGCTGTCAGGACGACCCAGAGCCTTCCGTCCTTCATCTCGCGGTGTTCGAGGTTGCGCACGTCGCCGACGACTTCGGTCGAGAGCTGCGCCTGCCCCGCCTTCATGCGGAAGTCCTCGTGATTTCGCAGACGCCAGTACGAGATCGCCACCGCCGCGACGCCGCACGCCAGCAAGGCCAGCGCCAGAACGCGCACGAACTTCGGCGCTGCGATCCGCAGCCCAAGCCCCGCCACTTTTCTGCGCCGAATCTCTTGCATCCTTCGGGAGTGATGAGTGATGAGTGATAAGAAAAACAAAAGGCCCCGCCGACTTCTTGACTTATCACTTATCATTCATCACTCATCACCTGCCTTCAAATCTTCCACGACCAACTGCAAACGCGTCCTGCCCTGCCAGCAGTTCGCCTCGACCGAGTAGGCCAGTTCGATGCTCTGTCCGGGCCGCGGCGTTGCTGAAACCTTTTCCGCGCCGCCCCACCAGATGCAGTCGTGGACGCGTCCGTCTGATGCGACGGAGTTAAATTTCAAATGCCGCTCTTTGACGACGCGCGGCTCGCCGACGACCTTCAAACCGCGCGTGACGAAGACGGGTCGGGGCCAGCCCGCGCCGAAAGGCTCAAGCGCTTCGAGCGCCCCGCAGAGTTCGAGCGAGAGCGCGTCCGCCTTCAACTCCATGTCGTATTCGAGGCACGGCACGCCGTCCTCTCCGCACGTCACGCGCGCCGCGTGCTCGTTCAGGCGACGGCGCAACTCCGCGACGTTCTCGCGCCGGACGCCGAGGCCCGCGGCGTGCGCGTGGCCGCCGAAGCCTTCGAGCAGGTCGGCGCAACTCGTCAGCGCGTCGAGCATGTGGAAGCCGTCCATGCTCCGCGCGGAGCCGTGACCGTGGCCGTCCTCGTCGAGCGAGATGACGATTGCCGGTCGCCCAAGCTTCTCGACGATCTTCGACGCGGCGAGGCCGATGACGCCGCGGTGCCAGCCCTCGCCCGCGACGACGACGACCGCCGTCTCGTCCTGACCGCTCTCGAAGAGCTGAGCGACGGCGCGCTCGGTCACTTGCTGCTGAACTTCGCGGCGCTCGCGGTTGCGCGCGTCGAGGTGCTCGGCGAGCCGGCGGGCCTCGCCTCCGTCCTTCGTCTCGAACAGTTCGACGACCGCGCGCGCCGCGTCCATGCGCCCGGCGGCGTTGATGCGCGGGCCGATGCGGAAGCCGAGGTCAAAAGCCTTCATGCCGCGACCGTCGCCGCAGCCGGCGATTTCCATCAGCGCGCGCAGTCCCGGATTCGTCGCGCGGTGCAGGTCTGCGAGTCCGAGCGAGACAATCGCGCGGTTCTCGCCCGTCAGTTGCGCCACGTCGGCGACCGTGCCGATGGCGACGACCTTGAGAAAGCCGCTGACGAGACTTTCGCGACCGCGCTCGCGGAGAAGCGCGTGCGCGAGTTTGAACGCGACGCCGACTCCGGCGAGCGTCTTGTCGGGATACGCGCAGCCGCGCTGGTTCGGATTCAGCACGGCGAACGCGGGCGGCGCCCCCTCGTCTTCGTCGGGCAGGTGGTGGTCGGTGACGATCACGTCGAGGCCGTTCGCGCGCGCCCATTCGAGCGGCTCGTGAGCGCGGATGCCGCAGTCAACGCTGATGACGAGCGTGTAGCCGTCGGCCTTCGCGCGTTCGAGAACGTCCTGACGGATGCCGTAGCCTTCGGTGAAGCGGTGCGGCACGTGAAAGCCCGTGCGCGCGCCGAGGACAGAGAGCGCGCGGCGCAGGACGACCGTCCCCGTGGTGCCGTCAACGTCGTAGTCGCCGTAAATCAGAATGCGCTCGCCCGCGTCCACCGCGCGCAGCACGCGCGCGACCGACTCGCGCATTCCGAGCATCAGGTTCGGGTCGTGAAGCTGTTCGTGTGAAGGACGGAGCAGCGCGCGCGCCGCCCGTTCGTCTTCGACGCCGCGCGCCGCCAGCACGCCCGCGACGACGGGCGAGACGCCGAGCGCCGAAGCGAGTGCGTCCGCGCCCGCGCCCTGTTCGCGGCGCGCAGTCCAGCGCTTCCCTTCGGTCTTCGTGCGGCTCGCGGTTCTCGTCATTCGTTCACCGTCATTCGGCGAACCACCCGTTCGGGTCGAGCAGCCTGACGCCGATGCGCTGCCGCCCGTCCGACTCGTCCGTCCAAACGCCGTTGACCTCGGCGTCGAGCGCGCGCCCGAACGGCGGCGTCAGGCGCACGGTCGTGCCCGCGCGCACCTGCACTTCCGAGACGAGCGTCGCGCCGCCGCGGCTGACGCGGACGGCCTCCGCGGTGATGTGGAACGCCTCGCCGTCCGCGCCGCTGCCTTCGAGTTCGACTGTAAAGTTGACGGGCACGCGCGGGCTGCGCGGTCGCTGCGAGGGCGGGGTAGTGTCCTCTCTGGTTCGGTCGTTCATCAAATCAATGCCCTCCGGCACACTTACGGGGTGAGCTACTTAACGGGAGGGGCAGGCCTTAGTGTAACCGAAACGCTCGGCGGTTGGCGATTATAGATTGTGGATTTCGGATTGCGGAATGCGGATTTGAAGACGAGCGGTCTTTTCAATCCGCATTCCGCAATCCGAAACCCGCATTCCTCAAAGCGGCTGGATGACGCCGCGGAAGAGGAGGAAGAGGATGAGCGCGCCGACGATGAGGCGGTAGCCGATGAAGACCGCGGTCGAGTGCGTGCGGAGGTAGCGCAGGAGGAACCAGATCGAGGCGTAGCCGACCACGCCGGCGACGACGGTCGCGACGAAGAGTTGGACGCCGTTTCCGTGCGGGAGCTTGTGGTACGCCTCTTTGAGTTCGAGCAGGCCGCTCGCGCCGACCGCCGGGATCGAGAGCAGGAACGAAAACCGCGCCGCCGTCTCGCGCTTCTCGCCCGCGAGGAGTCCGCCCATGATGGTCGAGCCGGAACGGCTCGAACCCGGAATCAGCGCGAGGCACTGCGCGAAGCCGACGGCCAACGCGTCGCCGAGTCCGAGGTCTTCCATCCCGCGCCGCTTGCGGCCCACCTTCTCCGCGACCAGCAGCAGCAGCGCGATGACGATCATCATCGTCGCGATGATCCAGAGGTTCTTCGTCAGCGTCCCCTCGATGACCTTTTTGAAGAGCAGTCCGAGCACGCCGATGGGGATCGAGCCGAGGAAGATGAGCCAGCCGAGTTTGGCGTCGTGCGACAGGCGGCTCCCCAAGAAGCCTCGACCGTCAACGCCGGGCGGCGTGCCGCCGCGCAGCAGGATGATGTGGTCGCGCAGAAAAGCCGAGCAGATGTTCCAGATGTCGCGCGCGAAATAGACCAGCACGGCGACGAGCGTGCCCAACTGGATGACCGCGATGACCGCGGTCGTCTGCTCGGCCTGCGCCTGCGTGCCCGCGCCGCCGAACAGGTCGAGCGCCTTCGTCGCGAAGATCAGGTGCGCGGTGGAGCTGACGGGGATGAACTCGGTCAGCCCCTGAACGATGCCGAGGATGATTGCCTGAATGATGTTCATTATCGTAGCTGTTAGCTGTTGGCTTTTAGCTTTCCGTCTCTTGTCAGTCGTTGTTGTTGTCGTTGTTCAAGGTCAGGTGCAAAGGCTCAGAGCTAACAGCCAAAAGCTAATAGCTCTTCAATCCCTGAGCGAAGCCTTCGACAAGAGGCTGTCGTAGAGTCTGCCCGGCATGTGCCGGATGAGGCGGACGGCGCTGGCGAGTTGCCAGGGGAAGGCGTAGGTGCGCGCGCGCCGCTCGATGGCGCGGATGATGCGGCAGGCCGCGTCGTCGGCTTCGAGGAGGAACGGGAGTTTGTTCTTCCTGTGCGCGGTCATCGGCGTGCGGATGAAGCCGGGATGAATGACGGTCAGGTCAATGCCCTTCCCGCGGAGGTCGAGGCGGAGGCTCTCGAAGAAGGTCGAGACGGCGGCCTTGCTCGCGCTGTAAACGCCCGACTTCGGAAGTCCCCGGTACGCCGCGAGGCTTGAGATGGCGACGAGGTGACCGCTCTGCTGCTTCAGCATCGCGGGCAGCACGGCGGCGACGCTGTTGACGACGCCGATGACGTTCACGGTTATCACATTCCCGGCCTCGGCGGCTTCGAGGCTCGCGCCCGAAGTCGTCGAACTCATCCCGGCGTTCGCGATGAGAACGTCAACGCGACCCCACGTCTCGACCACGCGCCGCGTCGCCTCTTCCAACTCCGAAGGGTTACGCACGTCCGACGGAAACGCCAGAGCCTCGCCGCCCGCGCGCGCCACTTCGTCCGCGGTCTTCGACAACTCGTCCGCGCGCCGCGCGACCAGCCCGACGCGCGCGCCGCGCTTTCCCAACTCGACCGCGAGCGCCCGACCGATGCCCGACGACGCGCCCGTGATGATGACAACCTTCTTTTTCCAGTCGTAGCCCATAGGAGCGTTCAGCAATCAGTTCTCCTCCCTGCCCTTTGTGAATGCCTTCGTGTCCTCTGTGGTTAAGACAGTCTCACTTAACCACAGAGGCCACAGAGGTATTCACAAAGGGCACAAAGAAAAACCAAAGTAATCTGCTTGTCAACAAAGCTCGGCGACGTGTTCGCCGAGCACGCGCAGGGCCTTCCCCAAGTCGTCCTGTTTGATTAAAAGGTGGTCGCGCGAGAAGGCCGAGAGCGCGCCGACCGCGACGCCCCCGCCCGCGAGAATTTCCGTCACGCGCGCGAGAAATCCGACGACGTTCCACGGCAGTTCGATGTCAAGTGTGACAAGCCTGAATCCGCCCTCGAACTTCGCGTCGCGCGCCGCGTGCCGCATCGCGCGCCAGTCGTCCTCTTCGAGCAGCAGCGTCACCTCGAACCTGTCTCGCAGCAGCATGAAGTTCGACTCGGCGCGCGGGCTTAGCTCAGGGTTTTCGAGCAGCCGCTTCCAGTCCTCGTGCCTGATGCCGACCAGCACGAACGTCGCGGGCGCGACCTCGACCCGCGCCCGGCGCAGAAGTTCCGCTGCGTCGCTCGTCACGGCTCAGACCTGAACGACGACCGGCATGATGACGGGGCGCGAGCCGGTCTGCTTCTGGATGAAGCGTTTGAGTTCGACGCGGACGCGCTCCTTCAGGAGCGACGTGTCGCGGCGCTCCTCGCGCGAAGCGGCCTCGACCGCCTCGGTGACGACGCGCTGCATGTCGCGCACGAGGACGGAAGTTCCGTCGCCGTCGAGTCCGAGCAGGCCGCGCGCGACGACTTCGGGCGGGACTTCGAGCTTGCCCGTCTCCTCGCTGATGGTGACGACGGGCGTGACGACGCCGTCGTAGGCGAGCTGGCGGCGCTCGCGCACGACCTCGCCGCCGATCTCCTCGAAGCCGGTCTCGTCAATGAAGGTGCGACCGACCGGGCGCTTGTCAACGACCGACGCGCGCTCGCCGTCGAGTTGCAGCACGTCGCCGTTCTCGATGAGGATGATGTTCTCTTCGGGGAAGTCGCAGTGGTTTTTCAGAAACTCCTTGTGGCGGTAGAGCATTCGGTACTCGCCGTGGACCGGGACGACGAACTTGGGCCGCACGGCCTCGGTCATGATGCGAATGTCCTCCTGCGAGGCGTGGCCGCTGACGTGAATCAGGCGGCGCTTCTCGTCAATGATGGCCGCGCCGCGCTTGTAAATCTCGCCGATGAGTCGGGAGATGGCGCGCTCGTTGCCCGGAATGATGCGCGCCGAGAGCACGACCGTGTCGCCCTCGCCGATTGAGAGGCCCTTGTACGACTGCGACGACAACTGCGAGAGCGCCGCGCGCGACTCGCCCTGCGAACCCGTGACGAGATAGACGATTTCGTCGTCGTCGAGCTTGCGCGAATCCTGAAGCGAGACGAGCATCCCTTCGTGCAGGTCGAGGTAGCCGAGGCGCTCCGCGATCTCGACGTTCTTGACCATCGAGCGGCCCAGCACGCAGACCTTGCGGTCGAACTGCTGCGCCACGTCGAAGACGATTTGCAGGCGGTGAATCGAGGACGCGAACGTCGCGACGAAGATGCGCCCCTCGGCCTGCGAGAAAATCTCCTCGAAGTCGGGGATGACCGCGCGCTCCGAAGGCGTGCGGCCCGGCACGGTCGCGTTCGTCGAATCGGAAGTCAGCGCGAGCACCCCCTCCTGCCCGTAACGGCGCAGGGTTCTCAAATCAATCGGCTCGCCGATGACGGGCGTCTCGTCAACCTTGTAGTCGCCGGTGTGGACGAGCGTCCCCACGGGCGTGTTGACGGCGAGCGCGAAGCAGTCAATGAGCGAGTGCGAGACGCGTATGAACTCGACCTCAAACTCGCCGATCTCGACGACATCGCGCGGCTCGACTCGGTGGAGCAGCACGTCGTTCAAAAGGTCGTGCTCTTCGAGCTTGCTCTCGATCAGACCCATCGTGAAGTGCGAGGCATAGACGGGCACGTTGAATTTTTTTAGAAGATAGGGGAGCGCGCCGATGTGATCCTCGTGGCCGTGGGTGATGACGGCGGCGATGATGTTCTCGCGGTACTCTTCGAGAAATTCAAAGTCGGGGATGCACACGTCAACGCCGTAGGCGCTCTCTTCGGGGAAGCCCATCCCAACGTCAATGATAATCATGTCGTCGCCGTAGCGGACGGCGAGACAGTTGCTGCCGAACTCGCCGAGTCCGCCGAGCGGCATCAGCTCAATCACTTTACTCACTTCTTAACAGTTCTCTCCAAAGGTTAGCGGTCACGCCGCGGGTTAATAAAAGAGGGGCGTAGGCGGAAAGTATAACACACGGGGCTGCGACGAGCGCCCGCCGCGGGACACATCCGTCGAGTCGCGATGGAAGAATCTCGACTCGAAACTATTACCCAGCGCCGCCTCCGGCGATAGCCCCGACGATGCTCAGCCATTCTTCGAGCGCCAGCGTCTCGGCCCGGCGCGAAGGCTCGACGCCCGCCGCTTCGAGAACGGACGATGCGCCGCCCGCCGACTCGACGCGCGCGCGCACGTCTTCGGGCGCGTGGCGGAGGTTGTTCTGGATCGTCTTCCGCCGTTGCGCGAAGCCCGCGCTCACGACGCGCCAGAGCAGCGGGTTGTCCGCGCCGCGCAAAGGGTTCTCGCGCACGCGCAGGCGCGCGACCGTGCTCCAGACTTTCGGGACGGGGCGGAAGGCCGCGGGCGGAACGTCGAAGAGAGCTTCCGTCTCGCAGAACGCTTCGACGAGGACGGTCAGGTATCCGCGCGCGGTCGAGCCGGGCCGCGCCGTGATCCGCTCGACGACCTCTCGCTGAAGCATCAAGACCATCTCGGCGACGCACCGACGCTGCCCGATGAGTCGTTGCAGGATCGCCGTCGAGATGTTGTAAGGCAGGTTCGCGACGACGCCCGCGCGCGTGGCCGGCTCGACGGCGGAGCAGAAATCAACTTCGAGCGCGTCGGCCTCAAGCAGTGTGAAGTTATCGCGCCCGCCGAATCGCTCTCGAAGAAGCGGCACGAGTTCGCGGTCAAGCTCGACGGCGACGACGCGCGCGCCACTCTCGACGAGCAAAGCGGTCAGCGCCCCGCGCCCCGGCCCGATCTCGACGACCGCCTCGCCCGCGCGCGGCGCGAGCGCGGAGACGATGCGACGCGCGTACCCTTCGTCAACGAGAAAGTTTTGGCCGAGCCTCTTTTTCGCGCGCGGGACACTCATTTGAGAATCCGAGTCGAGTCGGGAATGTATCCCGTGACTTCAACGTCCGGGCCGCGGCGAGTAATCTCAACGTCCTGAAGCTTTGTCGCGCCCTCGACGGTCAGCGCGCCCTCGCCGCCGATTGCGCCGAGCGCGTCGCCGCCGAGGATGAGCGGCGCGACGAAGAAGCTCGCCTTGCTGACGAGGCCCGCGCGCAGGAACGCACCCGCGACGTTCGAGCCGCCTTCGACCAAAAGCCCCTGCACCTCGCGGCGATTCAACTCTTCGAGAACGCCCGCGAGGTCGCGGACGCCCGCGCCGACCCTCAAGACTTCGACGCCGCACTCTTCCAGCGCGGCGACCTTCCGCGCGTCCGCGTCCGTCGAAGTGAAGACGAGGACGGGAGCTTCGCGCGCAGTCCTCGCGAGGTTCGACTGCGTGCCGAGCCGCAGCCGCTCGTCCAAAACGACGCGGAGCAGCGGGCGGCGGCGCGCGAGTCCGCTGCGGTCTGTGAGCAGCGGATCGTCAACCGTCGCCGTGCCTGAGCCGACGAGTATCGCGTCCATCTCGTGCCGCAAAGAGTGTGAACGCACGCGCGACTCTTCCGAGCTTATCCAGCGCGCGTGTCCCGTGCGCGTCGCGATGCGACCGTCGAGCGAGGTCGCGAGTTTGAGGTGAACGAAGGGACGTTTGTTGCGGACGGAGTGAATGTACTTCTCGTTGAGCCGCGCGGCCTCGCGCGCGAGCGTGCCGACCGTGACGGCCACGCCCGCCTCGCGCAGACGCTCGAAGCCGCGGCCAGAGACGAGCGGGTTCGGGTCTTCAATCGGCGCGACGACGCGCGCGACGCCGGCGCGAATCAGCGCCTCGGTGCAGGGCGGCGTGCGCCCCGTGTGCGCGTGCGGCTCAAGCGTGACATAGCAGGTCGCGCCGCGCGCGCGCGCGCCGGCCTCTTCCAGCGCGAGCGTCTCGGCGTGCTTCACGCGCTCGAAGACGTAGAAGCCTTCGCCGACCACTTCGCCCCGACCGTCAACGATCAGACACCCGACGAGCGGGCCGGGACTCACCTGCCCCGCGCCGCGCGCGGCGAGTTCGAGCGCGCGCGCCATCATGCGCGCGTCGGAGTCTGGAGTCTGGAGTCTGGAGTCTGGAGTCAAGGCTATTCGGGCCGTTGCAGGAGCAGCGAGGCCAACGGCTTTCATGCGAATAGCCCGCCGACGTACTGCTCGGGGTCGAAGACGACGAGGTCGTCAACGCGCTCGCCGATGCCCGCGTAGCGAATCGGCAGGCTCAGTTCCTTCGCGATGGCGACGGCGATGCCGCCCTTGGCCGTGCCGTCGAGTTTCGTGAGCACGATGCCGGTCACGCCCGCGGTCTTCAAAAACTGCCGCGCCTGTTCGAGTCCGTTCTGGCCCGTCACGGCGTCAACGACGAGCAGCGTCTCGTGCGGCGCGCCCTCGACCTCGCGCGCGGCGACGCGTTTCATCTTCTCAAGCTCGGCCATCAGGTTCGACTTGTTGTGCAGGCGGCCCGCCGTGTCAACGATGAGCACGTCCGAGCCGCGGGCCTTGGCCGCGCGCAGCGCGTCGAAGAGGACAGCTGCCGGGTCTGTGCCCTGCTTCTGCTGGATGAGCGGGACGCCGGTGCGCTCGGCCCAGATGGCGAGCTGGTCGGAGGCCGCGGCGCGGAAGGTGTCGGCGGCGCAGATGAGAACGTCGTTGCCCTCGGCCTTGATGCGCTGCGCGAGCTTTCCGATGGTCGTCGTCTTGCCGACGCCGTTGACGCCGACGATCATGATGACGTAAGGCGCGACGGACTCCGGCACGCTCTCTTCCGTCGCGACGCCCTTCTTCTCCGACTCGCGGAGGATCGAGAGCAGTTCGTTCTTGATCGCCTCTTTCAACGCGGCGATGTCGCCGATCTCTTTGCGCGAGATGCCGCGGCGAACCTTGTCGAGAATTTCGAGCGTCACGGGGACGCCGATGTCGGCGGCGATGAGCGCCTCTTCGAGTTCGTCGAGGAGTTCGGCGTCAATCGTCTTGCGGCCCTGAAAGACCGTGTCAATCTTCTCGGAGAGCGACTCGCGCGTGGCCGAGATGGCGCGCGAGAAGCGCGCGGAGTAGGTCTGCTCTAACGACTCGACCTCGGCCTGCAACTCGTCCATCGAGCGGTCGAGTCCTAGGACGGAAGACGAGAAGGACGAGCGCGGCGCGGGGCGCGGCGTCTCGACGACTTCGCGCTTGCGCGTCTCGGTCAGGCCGCTTTCGGCGGCGGGCTGCGGCGTCGGTTGGCCGCCCGTGGGGACAGGCTCGACCGCGGGCGGAGTCGCGACCGCGTCGCGTGTTTGCGGCGCGGGGCTTGCGGCTCCGCGTGTAGCTTCGGGAGTCTCTGCTGTTGTTTGTGTCGCCGTCTCGTCGGCGGCGGGCGGTTCGGGAGTCTGCGATGGCGGCGTGTTGAGGCCGAGCGTGACGTAGCGATCCTCTTTTTTGCGTTTCCAGAAAAGTGCCATGTGATAGACGAATGCCTTTGAAAAATTATTCCCGGTTGAAAGTTGACGATTATAAACGCAACCGCCGCGCCGGGACAAAAGCGGCGCGGCGGTTCGGGTTGTTGACGAGTCGAAGCTTGTCCGGCGGTCAGGCCACGGGTGCCTGCTCGACCGCGGGCGCGGGTCGCTGGCTCAGCGTCGGCTTGAGGCTCTTGCCCGCGGCCAAATCCTTCGCGCGCTGCGAGAGCCGGACGCGGCCCGGTGTGATCTGCCCCGACTCGCACGCGGCGACGAGCGCGTCCACGACCTGCGAGTCGTAGCGCGTGCCGACGAAGGTCTTGATGCGCGCGATGGCGTCTTCGAGGCTCATGCCCTTCTGGTACGGGCGGTCGGTCGTCATCGCGTCGAAGGTGTCGGCGACCGAGACGATGCGCGCCTGCATCGGAATCTGGTCGCCCTTCAGCCCTTGCGGGTAGCCGCGACCGTCCATCATCTCGTGGTGCATGTACATTCCGGGGAGAAAATCTTTCATCGCCGGAATCTGCGACATGATTTTGTAGCCGCGCTGCGGGTGCTGCTTCATGATCTCGAACTCTTCGTCGGTGAGCGCGGCGGGTTTCTTCAGGATGTTATCCTCGATGGCGATCTTGCCAACGTCGTGAAGCAGCGCGCTGATGCGAAGCTTCTCCATCTCGTCGTCGGGAAGGCCGAGGCTCTCGCCGATGGCGAGCGAGAAGCGCGAGACGCGCTCGGAGTGGCCGCGCGTGTAAGGGTCTTTGCCGTCAATCGCGGCGGCGAGCGCCTTGACCGTGCCGATGAAGAGTTGGCGGTTCTCTTCCGAAGAGTTGCGGAGGTCTTCGATGTAGTGTTCGAGCTGGTCGGTCATCTGGTTGAACGACTCGCCGAGTTCGCCCAACTCCGTCCGGCTGCGGACTTCGATGCGCTGCGAGAAGTCGCCGCTGGCGATGCGGTGCGCGCCAGCCGCCAGGTCTCGGACGGGCCGCGTCAGTTGCTTCGCAAAGATGAAGCCGGTGAGCAGCGCGAACGTGGCCGCGAGCAGACTGATGTAGAGCGTCTGCTTCCTCATGTCGGTGACGGACTTCAGCGCGGCGTGCTCGTCCTGGATCGCGATGACGCCGAGGGTTGCGTCCTGGTCGAGACGCGCGGTCGCGTATGCGCCGAGCATCCTGACCTCCTGCCCGTCGCGCTCGACGTTGAAGGGCGCGAGCGCCGACTTGACCTGACTGCCCGTCGTGCTCCAATCCTGCACGACCTTCAAGTCCAACATCGAGCGGCCCGCGAACGCGACGCGCGCGTCCGGGTGCGCGACCGCGCGGCCTTCCCTGTTGACGACGAAGATGACGGGCATCCCGCGGTCGAGGAGTTCGCGCTCGCTCATCGGGGCGGACGACTGGACGGACGCGGAGACATCCTGAAACGAGATGATGGCGACGACCGCCGCGACGACCTCGCTCGAATCGTGGCCGCCCATCACGGGCGCGGCAATCGTCAGGGCCATCTCCTGACTCGAACGAATCAGGCGCGGGTCGCCGATACGCACGCCCGGCTCGTCCATCTGCGCGAGCGCCTCGTTGACGCGGGCGTTCACTTCGTCGCGCGAGATGGCGTCGGGCTTGTAGGCCACGTGCGGCGTGCCGCCGACGGGCATGATCGCGAGCGCGTCCAGATTGCGGTCGGCCTCGACCGCCTTCTGAAGACGCTCGTCGCCCCCCTGCTGGCCGAGGACGCCGACGCCGCCCGTCAGCTCAAACGCGCGCGCGAGTCCGGTGACGACCTCGCGGTAGCGCTGGCCGAACAGCTCGATCTGCCGCGCCTTGTCCTGCACGAGCTGGGCCTGATAGCGCCCCTCGATCTGTCGAAGCTCGGTCGCGCTGCGGTCGGAGAGCATCCACCCGGCCATGCTCAGCGGGACGAGTCCGACGACCAGAAGCGTTCCGAGGACGATGTAGAGCAGTCGTATGCGTCGAAGTTTCTCGAACATTTGGAGAAAAAAATCGGCGGAGGTGAGAGTAAAATCGGGGCCGGTCGGAAGTTTGAAAAAGCTTTCAGCGCTTGCTCGTGCCGCCTGTGCGGCGTGCAAATTTATAGTACGAAGCGGGGCGGTTGATTGTCAACGTTTTGGATGATTTAAACTCGAATATTCATGAGGGAATTTAGGACGGGGCGGCAGACTTTTACAAACTAACGGGCGCGGCGGGGCGTCTAAGTTGTTGAGCGCGCGTGGGAGGCGCTCGGTAGTTGGGATGCTCGCAGCGAGTTTTGGAGAGACGGTGAAGACCGACGAGCAGTTAGTCGAGCGCGCGCTTGCCGGGGACTCGGACGCCTTCGGCGAGGTCGTGCGCCGCTGGGAGCGCAAAATCTACGCGCTCAACTACGGCATCCTCGGCAGCGTCGAGGACGCGCGCGACGCCGCGCAGGAGACCTTCATCGCCGCCTACCGCAACCTGCAAGGCTTCCGCGGCGAGGCGAAAGTCTCTTCGTGGCTGCACCGCATCGCCGTCAACCAGTGCATCTCGCGCCAGCGCCGCGCGCGCGTTCGTGCGGAGACGGGCATCGAAGACGAGGTCAAGGCGACGGGCGAGCGTTTCCTCTCGACCGGCGAACGCGAGTCGCCCGCGAGCGCGACGGAGAAGAGGGAGCGCACCGAGGCGGTGAGAAAAGCAGTCGCCTCGCTCCCGCCGGAGTTGCGCGAGGTCGTCGTGATGAAAGAGTTTGAGGATTTGACTTTTCAGGAGATAGCCGACGCGCTTCAGATTCCTTTGAGCACGGTCAAGAGCAGGCTCTACACGGCGCTCAAGCAACTGCGCATGAGGCTCGAAAGATACAGTCTGGAGGTTGCCCCGCGATGAACGAGAAGAAGGACGCCACACACACGTCGAACGGAACGGCCCCGCGCGGCTGCGGTCGCGGCGAAGAACTCGTCGCGTACCTCTACGGCGAGTCGGACGCCGCCGAGTCGAACAGTTTTCGCCAGCACCTCACCTCTTGTGCCGCTTGCCGCGAAGAGCTTTCGGCCTTCGGCGGCGTGCGCCACTCCGTCCGCGAGTGGCGCACAGAGGTTCTGAGCGGGACGCCCGCGCTCGACATTCGCGAGGCGCTGACGACCGCCGCCGTCGAGCGGCGCGAGCCTGAGCGGAAGCGCTCGGCTGTCGCCGCGCTCCGCGAGTTCTTCTCGCTCTCGCCGCTGTGGCTTCAGTTCGGGACGGTGACCGCGGCGCTCGTCGTCTGCGCGCTCGCCGCGCTGACGTTCGCGCGCACCGAAGTCAGTTGGGACGCGAACGGCCTCGCGTTCAGGACGGGCGTCCCCGCGCGCGTCGTCAAAGAGCAGGTTCGTGTGCCGGTTCAGACCGGCTACACCGATGAGCAGGTCAACGCGTTGGTCAATGACCGAGTGAACAATCAACTCGATGGCATTCGGGCGAAATGGGAAGCCGACAACAACCAGCGCGTGAAATACCTTGAGGCCGCGTTGCAGCAGCAGAAGTCTGCCAGCCGAAACGCGACTCAAATTGCCAGAGGCCCGCGCACTTCCATGCGGGGCAATTCTGCTCGCAGTCAGCTTGCAGACGCTGGAACCGTTGACCCGTTCTCGACGAGAGAGGAGAGGGGCGTGCCGCACCTGACCGACCTGCTCGACGCGGTCAATACGCCCCAGTGAGTTGAGAGGCTTTGAGATTTATCTTTGGCCGAGTTGTTGAAGTTTGAGAGAAACGCGCGAACGACTTTCGCTCCGCTGCCCGGAGTTAAATTGAGGTTTCCGACGATGAGAACATCTGCCCGCAAATCCCCCGTCGCAATCATGTGCGGGTTTGTCTTCGTCCTGCTCATCGTGTCCGCACAAGTCGCGCGGGCGCAGGAAGCATCGCCTACGCAGGCGCAGCAGCAAGACAGCACGGCTGCACAGATAAATCCGAACGACCCCGCGACCATACTCAGCCACCTGAATCTCTCGCCCGAACAGGTAACGCAGATGCGCTCGATCCAGAGCGAGAGCGTGCCGCAGGCGCAGCAGCTCAACCGCCAGCTCAACCAGGCGCGGCGCGCGCTCGACGAGGCGATCTATTCCGACAACGTTGACGAGGCGTTGATCGAACAGCGCGCGCGCGACGTGGCCGAGGCGCAGGCCGCGCTCGTTCGCTTCCGCGCGCAGACGGAGCTTCGCGTCCGACGCATACTCACGCCAGAACAGTTGCAGACCTTCCGCAACCTCCGGCAGGAGGCCATGCGCGAGCGCCGCATCGAGCGGAGACTCGAACGCCAGGCCAACCCGCGGCGACAGGGCAACGCGCTCGACAATCAGAACAGGCAGAACAACCAGAACCGCGCCGTCCAGCGCCCCAACGCGCAGACTCCGCGCGAGCGCCGACGCAATCTTCTCGGTCAGCCCTAAACGTTTGGAGCCTTCTCGGAGTCCCGCGTCCGAGGTCAAGGCAGTTCATCCGAACTTGGCACCGGCACCGGACTTCAGACATTCCTGCTTGACGCACCCGCCCCTTTTTGCACATGATAAGCGCGCTCGCTTTCGGCTGACTGCTAAGAGATAGTTTTTAGTCTCTGCGCCGCACGCGAACGCCTTTGACGTTCGGGCGGTTCGGGCGCGCAAGTCTCTCTGCCGGTCGGCACGTCTCCCCGCACGACGGGTCTGGTAGCTATCCGACTGCTCGCATGAACTTCGCCCTGCGTGCCCTGCTTGAGGTTCAGGAGACCACGCTGCTCGCGACGCGCGCCGCGGGGAGGCTCTTCCGCCGCCCGGCCTACATCAGCGAGATGATCACGCAAATGGACGTGATCGGCGTCGGCTCGCTCACGATCATCCTGCTCACGGGCTTCTTCACCGGCGGCGTGCTCGCGCTCCAGTCTTACCCGACTTTAAAATACTACGGCGCGCAGGATCAGATCGGCGAACTCGTCTCGACCTCGCTCGTGCGCGAACTCGGCCCCGTGCTCGCGGGCTTGATGATCGCGGGGCGCGTCGGCTCGGCCATCGCTGCGGAACTCGGCTCGATGGTCGTCTCGCAGCAGATTGACGCGATGCGCGCGCTCGGCACAGACCCGGTGCGCAAGCTCGTCGCGCCGCGGCTCGTCGCGCTGTGCGCGATGCTGCCGCTGCTGACGCTGATGGCCGACGCCGTCGGCATCGCGGGCGGGTGGATCGTCTCGACGCAGCTCTACAACATCGCTTCGGGCGCATTCTCCTCTTCGGCGTGGCAGGGCTTGACGACCGACGACCTGTTCGGCGGCTTCATCAAGTCAATGGCCTTCGCGCTCATCATCGGCGTCATCTCGTGCCGGCAGGGGTTGAGCACGGAGGGCGGCACGGTCGGCGTCGGTCGCTCGACGACGACGGCGGTCGTCGCCTCGTCCATCATCGTCATCATCGCCGACTTCTTTATTACGAAAGCGCTTCAGGTTATCCTAGGCACAACCTGAGGCGACGAAAAGAGACGAATGTCATCGGCTGACGTTGAAGTCCGGGAAGACAGGCCGCACGGCGAGGCCAAGGGCGGCGTGAGCGAGGCCGCGGCTGAGTCAACCTTCCACGAGGTTGACGACCGCGAGCGCATCACGCCCGCCATCGAGTTCCAGAACGTGACGCTCGCCTTCGACGACCGCGTCGTCCTCGACGACCTCAGCTTCAAGGTTCAGAAGGGCGAGACCAAGATCATCCTCGGCGGCTCCGGCGGCGGGAAGTCAACGACCATCAAGCTCATCCTCGGCCTGCTGAAACCCGACGAGGGGCGCATCCTCGTTGACGGCGAGGACATCACCAACTACACCGAGGCGCAGATGATGAGCGTGCGCAAGAAGATCGGCATGGTCTTCCAGGAGGGCGCGCTCTTCGACTCGCTCTCGGTTTACGACAACGTCGCGTACCGCCTGCACGAGCAGGGCGTCCCCGAAGACGAGGTCGAGCAGGAGGTCACGCGGATGCTCCGGTTCGTCAACCTCGAAGACGCGATTGACAAGATGCCGATAGAGCTTTCGGGCGGCATGAGGCGGCGCGTCGGCATCGCGCGCGCGCTCGTCGGCGGCCCGAAGATCGTCATGTTCGACGAGCCGACCGCGGGACTCGACCCGCCGACCGCGCGCACCATCTGCGAACTCGCCATCAAGTTGCGCGACCTCGAAGACGTGTCCTCGATCTTCGTCACGCACGAGATGAACAACGTCAAGTACCTGACCTCGGAGTACGCGGTCGTCAACGAGGACGGGGAGATCGTCTTCGAGGAGGAAGGCCAGCGCCTGTGCCTCGTCAACACGAAAGTCCTGATGCTGCGCGGCGGCAAGATAATTTTCGAGGGCACCGACGAGTCGCTCCACAAGACCGAAGACGCCTACATCCAGCGGTTCATCCGCGGACACTGAAAGGAGAAGTGATGAGTGACGAGTGATGAGTGATGAGTGATGAGTTGAAAGCGGCTGCCTTTTTACTCATCACTCATCACTCATCACTCGTCACTCATCACTCATGCTTCTATGCCTACGTCGAAAAAAGGGGTCGGGCTGCGCGAGGTGAGGGTCGGGCTGCTGGTGATCGTCGCCATCGCCGTGCTCATCTTCCTCGTGCTGAACGCGTCGGGCGACATCTCGCCCTTCACGCGGAAGGTGCAGCTCAGGGCGCGCTTCCAGAACGCCGACGGGCTTCGCTCCGGCTCGGACGTGAACCTCGCGGGCGTGACCATCGGCAGGGTTGACGACGTGCGCCTGCTCCCGCCCTCGACGAACCCGGACGCGCCGCAGGTCGAGGCCACCTTCTCGATCAAGAGCGAGATTGACGGCAGGCCCGCCGACGAACTCATCCGCCAGGACTCGAAGGCCGTGCTCGGCTCGCCGAGCCTTCTCGGCAGCGACAAGGTCATCAACCTCACGCCCGGCACGGCGCTCGGCGCGAAGATCAAGAACGGCGACCTGCTCCCGCCCGGCGCGCCCACCGGCGACATCGAAGCGCTCGAAGCTTCGGGCAACGACCTGATGCAGCAGCTCAACAAGCTCTCGGCGCAGTTCACCGACATCGCGGGCAAGATCAATTCCGGGCAGGGCAGCATCGGTCGCTTCGTCAACGACGAGGCCTTCTACAACAACCTCAACTCCGCCGTCCGCGACGCCAACGACCTCATGCGGCAGATTCAGAACGGCAACGGCTCCGCCGGCAAGTTCATCAACGACCCGCAGCTCTACAACAACCTCAACGCCGTCAGCCAGTCGCTCCAGCAGATCGCCGACGACCTCCACCGCGGGCGCGGCACCGCGGGTAAACTCCTCACCGACGACGCGCTCTACAACGACACGCGCGCGACCATCGTCCACCTCAACCGCTCGGTTGACCAGATTGACCAGATCGTCGCCGACCTCCGCGCGGGCCGCGGCACGGCGGGCAAGCTGCTCACCGACGACGCCATCTACAACGACGCGCGCTCGGCAATCGCCCGCTTCAACACCGCCGCCGAGCGGATTGACAACGTCGTCGCCGGAGTCCAGCGCGGCGAAGGAACCGCGGGCAAGCTGCTCACCGACGACCAGCTCTACAACAACGTCAACCAGCTATCCGCCGAGTCCGTCAAGCTCATCTACGACTTCCGCCAGAACCCGAAGAAGTATCTGACGATCAAATTCTCGCTCTTCTGAACCCCGCTCGCCCTCGGCGTCGCGGCTATTTGATTTAAATTTCGGTACACTCAAATAGCCGCGCCGTGTCCGAAAAAGCCGCCCCCAAGTTGGACAATGACGGGCCTTACGTCTTCCAAAATTGCGACGGCGGACGGCGGATGAAACGCGGATTTTCTCGGCCCCAAACAACAGCCCGGTACAACTTCGTGACAGGGTCACGAATCTAATTTCCCGATTGACGAGGAGGCGCTTGCGGGTGCAGAATCGTTGGTCAAGAGCCGAGCGAGATTGAATCCCCCAGGTTCGATTCACCCGACAATCGAGAGTCTGTCCTGATAATTCACGGAGGGTCTGTAATGCAGTTTAATCGTTCCCACTTGCGCTCCCTCACCGCCTCGATATTCGCGATTCTTCTTCTTTCGGTCGCCGCCGCCGCCAAGGGCGAGCACAGCCTGGCTTTCCCCAACGTCCACATCAAGAACTTCGGCCAGATGGATGAGCGCTTCTTCCGCGGGGCCGAGCCGAAGAACGTGGAAGACGTTCAGTCGCTCAAAGACCTCGGCGTCAAGACGGTCATTGACCTCAAGAACGACCCCAACCCCGACGAGCGCGGCTGGGTCGAGTCACTCGGAATGCGCTACGTCAACATCCCGATGAGCGACAAGTCGTACCCGGAGGCCGAGTCGGTCGCGTCCTTCCTGAAGACCGTTGACGACCCCTCGACCGGCAAGTTCTTCGTACACTGCGCGGGCGGTCGCCACCGCACGGGCGCGATGGGCGCGGTCTATCGCTACGAGAAGTACGGGTGGAACTTCGACCAGGTCTATGCCGAGATGAAGCAGTACGACTTCTACACCACCTGGGGCCACGGCGACATCAAGACCTTCGTCGAGGACTACGGCAGGCAGATGCAGGCCCGCGCCGCGAACGCGACTTCGACCGCGAGCGCGCCGGTCGTCAAGGCGGCTGTGAAGACCTCCGCCGAGACCGTGCTGACCGGGAACCAGAAGTAACAAAGGACAGGTTAACTCCAAAAGTTAAAGGGCCGCTCGCAATCGAGCGGCCCTTTGCTTTCTGCCGGAAGTTTGTTCAGTTCCCCTGCCCCGCGGCCTCGCCGGGCGCGTGCAGGCTGTGGAGTTCGTTGATGCGGGCGCGCAGCTCGTAGGAGAGCGCGTCAATCTCTTCGGGCTTGTAGTTGCCGGCGCGGAAGGCGTCGTCAATCTGCTGCTTGCTCAGTTGCGAGAGCAGGTCGCCGAGCCACTTCGCCTGAGTGACGGTGATGTTGTCGAACAAGTCCGACTGCTTGCCGTGGTACTGGAACTTGACGCGGTCGCCGTCAACCTTCTGTATGAACCCGCTCTTGACGTAATCCTCCGGCTTGTTGCGGCTGCGCGTGATCGCGCCGCCGGTCTTGCCGAAGGTCGCGCCGAGGTCTGAGACGACGTACCACAACTCGTCCTGCCCGTCCGCGCCCTTCGCCAGAAGGATTTTGTTGTTGTCCTGCTTCAAGTCCCAGTTGTTCAGAAGTCCCATCAGGACGATGAGACCCTGCAACTCCTTCGTGCCGTGGAACGGGTTGTCCTTCCAACTCCACGTGTCCAGATTCTTCGTCCCCTCCGGCTTCGACTTGAAGCGCACGTTGACGAAGCCGTCGCCCTCGCATCTTTCAATGCCCCTGTTGCCCGGAGGCTTCGGAGCGCCCGCGATGTGCGCGCACGGGACGAGGTAGCTGACCTCGGTCAAGTACCCCGCGGCCCAGACGAGCCGGAGCGCGACCGTGTCGGTCTGCGCCTCGCTGCCGAGCTTGGCCGTCCACTTCTTGCCAGCCCCGTCGCGCACGTCCCACTTCACAGAGTAGCCGCCGGTCTCGGCATTCTCGAACGTGACCTTCGTCAGGTCGGGCGCCATCTCGTCGCCGCCGGGGCCTTTGAAGAGGTCACGCGTGGCGATGTCGGTCGGCTCTCTCCAGAGGACGGGCGTGGCCTGCGCCGCGGCCTCCCTGCGCTCTTCCTTCTTCTCCTTCTTCGACTCCTTCTGACTCGGCTCGTCCTGCGCGACAAGCATTGCAGGCGAGAGCGCGAACAACAGCGCCAACAGCAAAACGGGCAGAGTGCGTAAAGACTTGATCGAACTCATAAGCTTCCCCTCTCACGGAATATTCATTTCTCAACCAGCTTCGGGGGATGCCGTCAACGCCGTGCGGTTTCGGGGTGCCGCGCGCGTGACCATGTCCGTCCAATCGTCAGGGTTCCGGGGCGTTGATGAAGTAAAGTTGTGCGTTGAAGCGCTCTTCGCCGGGCGCGATTGGCACCTGCTCGTACCTACCGTCCGGCCCCAGCACGCGCGCCTTCACGTTGTCGCGCAGGTAGGCGTCGAGCAGAACGTCCTTCAGATATTTTTTCAGCCGCGCTTCGTGGACGGGCACGACCGTCTCGACGCGCCGGTCGAAGTTGCGCGACATCCAGTCGGAGCTGCCCGTGTAAAGCTCCTCGTCGCCGCCGTTGGCGAAGTAATAGACGCGGCTGTGTTCGAGGAAGCGACCGACGACGCTGCGGACGCGTATGTTCTCCGACTGCCCCTCGACTCCGGGCCGCAGCATGCAGATGCCGCGCACGATCAAATCAACGGGGACGCCTGCGCGTGAGGCGTCGTAGAGCGCCTCGATGATTTGCGTGTCGGCGAGGCGGTTGATCTTGACGGCGATGCGGGCGGGCCGCCCGGCGCGCGCGTGCTCGGCCTCGCGGCGGATGAGCGCGAGCATCTTCTCGCGCATGTTCGACGGCGCGACGAAAAGCTGGCGGTACTCCTTCTGCCGCGAGAAGCCCGTCAGGAAGTTGAAGAGGTCGGTCGCGTCAGCGCCGATCTCCTCGTTCGCGGTCAGCAGTCCGAGGTCTGTGTAGAAGTTCGACGTGACGGGGTTGTAGTTGCCCGTCGCGACGTGGACGTAAGAGCGCAGCCCCTCGCCCTCGCGCCGGACGACGAGCGCCACCTTGCAGTGCGTCTTCAGCCCGACGATGCCGTACACGACGTGCACGCCCGACTCTTCGAGCCGCTTCGCCCACTCGATGTTGTTCTCCTCGTCGAAGCGCGCCTTGAGTTCGACGAGCGCCGTCACCTGCTTGCCCTGCGCGCTCGCCTCGATGAGCGACTGCGGGATGGGCGACTTCGCGCCCGTGCGGTAGAGGCAGATTTTTATCGCCGCCACGTCGGGGTCGTGCGCCGCCTGCGCGATGAAGTCCGTCACGACCTCGAAAGACTCGTACGGGTGGTGCAGCAGCACGTCGCGCTCGCGGATGAGGTCGAAGTAGTTCGACGCGCCGCGCAGCAACGAAGGGACTTTCGGCTTGAACGGCGCGTCCTTCAGGTCGGGGCGTTCGAGTCCGTAGAGCTGCATCAGGTCGCGCGCCCTGAGCGGGCCTTCCGCCTCGTAAACGTCCTGCGGCGTGAGGTCGAGCGACTCCGCGAGGTAGTCGCGCATCTCGGCGGGCATCGCCGCCGCGACTTCGAGCCGGACGGGCGTGCCGAAGCGGCGCTTGCGGAGCGTCTGCTCCATCGAGCGCAGGAGGTCGTTGGCCTCGTCCTCGCGAATCTCCACGTCGGCGTCGCGCGTCACGCGGAACGCGTGGCACTCGCTGACGCTCATGCGCGGGAAGAGCGACTCGACGTTCGCGGCGATCAGGTCTTCGAGGTAGATGAACTTGGTCGCGCCCTTGCCGACGGGGACGAGCCTCGGGACGAGCGGCGGGACTTTGATGCGCGCGAAACGCGGCTCGATCTTGCCCGTGAGCGAGCGCGTGATGCCGAGTTCCTGCAAAGGCTCGACCATCAGGGCGAGGTTGAGGCTCAGGTTCGAGATGTACGGGAAAGGGTGGCCCTGATCCACGGCCTGCGGCGTGAGAACCGGATAGACCTTCCGCTTGAAGAACTCGCGCGCCACCTGCCGCTCCGGCAGAGAGAGCGTGCTGTGGGGCACGATCTGAATCCCGGCGCGTTCGAGTTCCGGCAGCACGTCTTCGCGCAGGCAGCGCGCGTGCTCTTCAAAAAGCGGGACGAGCCGCGCGCGAATCTCCCGCAACTGGTCAGCCGCCGCCATCTGGTCGGGCGAGGGTTCGGTGACGTTCTCGGCGAGCGTCTCCTGAAGGCCGGAGACGCGGATCATGAAAAACTCGTCGAGGTTCTCGGCGAAGATGGCGAGAAACTTCAGGCGTTCGAGCGGAGGCTGCGTCGCGTCCTGCGCCTCTTCGAGCACGCGGCGGTAGAACTCGATCTGGCTCAGCTCGCGGTTGAAGAAAAGGCGCGCGCCGTCGTGCCGCGGCGGCTGCCAGTTGGCGTGCGTCTGCTCATTCGACTCGTCGTCCACAGGCTGTGTGTTTGTGATTCTATTCATTCGTCCCGACTCGCCGAATCGGCGGCGAAGTTATGATGCGCCGAAATGTTCCGCTTGCTGGCCCCGCGAGGAGAACAGGTTTTTCGGAAGCGGGTTGGTGACGGACGCGCTCCCGTTCGTCGCCCGTCAAAATGTGGCTTCGCATCAAGACTCTGATCGTCCCTTTCGAGCGTCCGACTGAAACTGCACTCTTAACGTCGGACAACCGAACCGTCATCGAGGTTACAGCAAGCCCCGTTCCTTCAGCCCGGCGATTCGGCGGATTCTCTCTGAAACCATTTTACTTCAAGCTTTAACCTTCGCAACCCCTTGAGGCCCGTCGTGACGATTCTGTGAAGGTTTCGTACTGAATCATTCCTTGCCGGGCCGTGCGCGCCCGCATTTCAATTGGTCTCAAGGCTTCCTCTGAATGAGCAACTGAAAGCGCGCCGACATCCCGCCCGGCAGAATCATCTCGCGCGCGCCGAGCCGCAGGCTCGCGACTTCGGCCTCGCTCGCCGCGCACGCGCTTTCCCGCTCAAGCTGTTCGAGCAGCCCGTTGGCGAGGAGAAATTTGTCCAGCCCCACAAGCCCGACCGCGCGCAGGCCCGCGCGCTCGCCCACCGAGACCGCGTGAGTCCAGTTGACGGTCGTCGTCAAATCCTGCTCGCCCGGACTCGACAAAACGTCCTCCGCGAACTCGTGCCCGCGGAAAGCGCGCAGAGTCCCTTCGCGCCTGCGCGCCGGGTCGAACAGCGCGGCGGCTTCCTCGCCGTAATCAACCGTGAAGACGTACCCGCGCCCGAACAACTCTCCGACGCGCGCGAACCACTCTTCCGCCCCGAGGCTCACTTCCGCGAACTGCCCTTCCGACAACGTGACCTTCATCCGCCCGAAGTATTCCCCGAGCCGCGGCGTCGAGGGCTGGCCTTCGAGCCAGACAAAGTTTCCGTCACCGTCGAGGCCGACGTACAACTCGCGCAACTCCCCGCCGCGCATCACGACGCGGTTGACGGGGAAGGCGTCGAGCAGTTCGTTCGAGAAGACTATGAGCGCGTCGAACGTGCCGTTGATGTTTCGCAGGCTTCGGAACTCGACGCGGTCGGCGAACGGCGCGAGCAGAGTCGCGGCGCTGCCCCGCGAGTCTTCGCTCGACTCGTCGAAGATGTATCGGAGACTTGAGAAGACCTGTGGCGCGTCTCTTTGGAGCGTTTGAAGGACGCCGCGCGCGAAGTGTCCAGCGCCGCCGCCGGCTTCGAGCAGGTGCAGAGTCGGCGGCCCACCCAGTTCGTCGAAGACTTCGGCGAAGCGCCGCGCGAAGGTCGCGGCGAAGAGCGCGCTTCGCTCAGGACTCGTGCGGTAGTCGCCCGCGCGGCCCCAACGCGCCGCGCCGCGCCGCCTGTAATAACCTTCGCGCTCGTCGTAGAGCGCGGCGCTCATCCACTCGCGAAAAGTCAACGCGCCGCCGAGACGTATCCGCTCGCGCAGCCTCGCGCCGAGCGTCGAGTCGCTTCCCTCTTTCGGCGTGGTGCGGCTTGCCGGCGCCGGCGACGAAGCGGAGTTCGCGGAGGCTGGTCTTTCGTCTGCTGACATCGGCGCGTCCGCTCGGGCTACTGTTTCGGCGGATCATCCGGCTGCTTGTCGAGCAGGCGCGTCGTGTGGTCCGTGACCGACGCACGGGGCGCGGCGATTTCGCCCGTGTCGAAACGCTGCGAGCGGGGCGCGGGTATCGGCGCGCTCCGCTGCGGCGGGAGCGTCGGCGCGCTCGCGGGCGTGCCGAGGTAGTCGGGGATGACGGGCGGCGGGGTGTACGCGGCCTGCGACGACCCGACGCCCGACGCCGCGTTGCTTTCGAGGAGAAACGCGTAGAGCATTCGGAGGAAGCCGCCGACCGGCAGTCCGATGGCCGCGATTGCGACGAACTCGCCGGGGAGTCCGAGCATCGCCACGCCGAGGATCGCGAGGAGCGGGACGATGAGGATCGTGCTGAGCATCAGCATCGCGCCCTGCCTGATGCCCTTCTGCCGCGGCGAGAGTTCGCCCCCGCCCTGGGCCGCGGGCCGCCAAGGTAGCTGGCCGCCGTTCGCTAGCAGTTCGGTGACGACGTTCAGGGCGAAGCCGCAACTCGAACAGAAACGCGATTCGTCCGAGGCCTGTCTTTGTCCACACTGCGGGCAGAACATTTCCGAAACTCTCCTGCGCTGTCACGCGACTCGCGCTGTATTTAACTCCGCGGCACGAGCGAATATCCCACGAGTGAATTCCAAACGCAACGCCGGGCCTCGCGCCGCGCGGCGTCTCTCCGCACTCCTGCGCGATTGTCACCGCGCGCCTCCGCTCTTTGCCTAACGAGAGACGAATCCGCTCGGTTCGCACGTCGGAGAATCAGACGCGCGGCAGCCTCTCGTCGGAGAAGAGCCGGAAGGTCGCGTATGCCCTGCCCTGATGGTGCGCGGCGCGCACGAGCGTCTCCGCGACGAGGGCGAAGACGGTCATCATCTCGCCCGAAGGCGTCGCGATCTCTTTCGACAGGTCGGAGTCTTCGCGGAATGTTTGGAAGGCTCGAAGCCGTGTCGCCTCGGCCTCGTTCAGGTACTCGGCGACGTGCGCCGGGGTCGGCAGCGCTTCGGGCAGAGTCCACTCGAAGGGGTCGTCCCAGAGGTTCGCGTTGATGCCGCCGAAGGTCTGCTCGACGGCGGCGGCGCTTCGCAGGATGTGCTCGCCGCAGGAGTAGGCGGGAAGCACGCGCGCCTGAATGCGCGGCGGCTGCGAGTAGAGTTGGTCGGGCGCGGCGGCCCGCACGAGCGCGAGCGAGCGCCCGTGCAGGCGCGCGAACTGTTCGTCGAGTCCGCGGACTATCTGCATCATGCTCTGAGGCGCGGCGGCGTCTTGCGTTTGGGCACGCAGCCGGTCGCCCGGCTTCGTCTCGACGCCAGTCTTGCGCGCCGGCTCAATGCTTGTCCTTGGCCTTGCGCCCCGTCTCCCTGATGGCCGCGGCCAGATTCCTTCCGCGATAGACGAAGCCCGTGACGACGTGCCCCTTCGCCTCGACGTATGAGCCGCGGGCGGGCACCGCCCTTTCGGCGACGACCCAGATGCGGCCCGTGCCGTCGTCAATCTCGTAAGCGCCCTCGCCGAGAACGCCGTAGCTGTCGGTGACGCGGCCCTCGATTGTGACCTTCTTGTTGTAGTAGCGACCGGGGTCTGCGTTGATCTTGTTGATGCTGGTCTTGGCGAACGCCGCCGTCGAAAGCGCGACGACGAAGACGGCGGCGAAGATTACTGGTCTGACGAATGAGCGCATGGCGTCTCCTTGTCCTCCGTTCGGGAATGTCGGGAGAGCTTGGCAATCATAGCACGCCGAAACTGTCTCCAAAAAAAGTGACGCCTGCGGACGCGCGTTCGTTAACACGCCGCCGAAATTTCCGCCGGACGGGGTGTTCTAAATCCCCGAATTGATGTATAAAACACGGCGCAAGCGAGCCTCAGCAGTGCCCCGACAGCAACACGGTTTTTTTATCGGCAACGGGAGAAGTCCGACGCGACGTTTGATTGCGCGCGCGACGAAGTCGGTTGCTCAACGCGCGCGAACAAAAGTTATTCTCGAAAGACCGCGCGGGGTCGGCGCAAACGAAAATTCGACGGAGGGAGCATGAGCAGAAAAATCAGGAGGCGCGATTTTATCCGCACGACCGCGGCGGCGGGCGCGGTTCTGGCTTCGCCCAAAGCGTTCAGGGGCGGAGCGCCGACGGTCATCATTCAGGGAGTCAAACCCGCGGTCGTCTCGTCCGCGAACGGCAACTATTTCAAGAACGGCGGCGACGAGACCTGCGTGCAGAAGGCGTTCCGGCTGATGACTTCGGGCGCGGACGTGCTCGACGCGCTCATCGCGGGCGTCAACATTCTGGAACTCGACCCGCTCGAAGACAGCGTGGGCTACGGCGGCCTGCCGAACGCCGAAGGGGTCGTGCAGCTCGACTCGTCATGCATGCACGGCCCGAAGAAGCGCGCGGGCGCGGTCGCCGCAATCGAGGGCGTCCGCACGCCTTCGCTCGTCGCGAAGGCGGTGATGGAGAACACCGACCACCACCTCATCGTCGGGAAGGGCGCGCAGGAGTTCGCGCGCAACATGGGATTTAAAATCGAAGACGACCTCAACACCGAACACTCGCGCCAGCTCTGGCTCGAATGGAAGCGGCGCACAGACCCTTCGCACTACCTCGACCCGAAGGAGCGCTCGGAAGTTTTGCGCCGCGAATTGAAAAGGATGGTCGCCGAAGGACTGCTGCGCGAGGATCACATCTACGGCACGATCAACTGCGACGGCGTCAACTCGAAGGGCGAAATCTGCGGCGTGACGACGACGAGCGGGCTTTCGTGGAAGATTCCGGGGCGCGTCGGCGACTCGCCGATCTTAGGTGCGGGTCTCTACGTTGACGGCGCGGTCGGCGCGGCGGGTTCGACCGGAAGGGGAGAAGCGAACCTCTACAACCTCTGCTCGTTCCTCATCGTCGAGGAGATGCGGCGCGGCGCGCACCCGAAGGACGCGGGGATGGAGGCGCTCCGGCGCATCAAGGCCAGCACGGTCGAGAAGCGTCTGCTCAACAAGGAGGGCAACCCGGACTTCGGCATCAACTTCTACATCCTCAACGCGCGCGGCGAGTACGCGGGCGTGACGATGTATGAGGGCGCGAGGTACGCCGTCTGCACCGACGCCGGCCCGCAGACGCTCAACTGCGAAGCGCTGTTGCCTAAGCCGAAGGCTTAATCTTCAAGTTCGTCAAACTCCCACGCACGTCCTGAGAACAAAGAAAGGGGAACACAATGTCGAATAAGAATCTGCCTGCCGTAATCTTATCCCTGACCGTCGCGGTCTCGCTTACTTCCTGCACGCTTCTCAACAAGAGTTCGCAACCGTCGAACGGTTCGTCGAACTCTTCTTCCGCGTCGAACTCTTCATCATCAACGAACGGCTCAGGCACGACGCCGGCCTCCGCAAACAACGCCGTGGCCGGCGTCGAGAAGGTGAAGCCCGCGCCCGGAACCGGCAACGTGCAGGGCAAAGTTCTCTTCGACGGCAAGCCCGCCGAGAACATCCGCGTGAAGCTGTGCGAGAAGTTCAGCCAGTACGTCGGCGGCTGCGACGGCCAGACCTACACGGCGCAGACCGACAAGGACGGCGTCTATGTCATCACCAACGTCGCGCCGAAGGTTTACGAGGGACTGCTCGCATACGTCTTCGACACCAACATGTACATCTTCCAGACCGCGGGGAACCTCGGACTCGACACGGCGAAGTACGAAGTCGCCGCCGACAAGACTCTGTTCGTCCGCCCCATCAACCTCTTCAAGAGCGACCTGAAGACCTCCAGCCCGAAGGCGGGCGCGAAGGTCAGCGCGCAGAACCTGGAGCTGAAGTGGGAGCCGTACCCCGACGCGGCCTACTACAAGTTCAGCGTCCACCCGGACGACCTGAGCGTCACCTCGCCCTACATTGACGAGCGCGTCGAAAGCACCTCGTACACTCTGGACAAGCCGCTGCAAAAAGGCACGTACCGATGGCAGGTCGAAGCCTACAACAGTGCCGACCAGAAACTCGCCGAGAGCGCCGACGACATCAAGTTCACCGTCACGGACGGCGCTTCTCAATAACCAAAAACTCGTCACAAGCGACGAGCGTGCGCGTAAAAGTCGCGAGCCTGCGAAGTTGAATTCGCAGGCTCGCGACTTTTACAAGAAGCTTTAACCAGGTCTTACTTCCCGAACCAGCCGATGGGCTTGCCCGAAAGGTCAACCCAGACGCTCTTGACCTGCGTGTACATCTCCAGCGCGTGCTTGCCCATCTCGCGACCGTAGCCCGACTGCTTGTAGCCGCCGAAGGGCGAGGCCGCGTTCATCATGTTGTAGGTGTTGATCCAGACGACGCCCGCCTTGACCTCGCGCGCGAAGCGGTGGGCGCGCGTGATGTCGCGCGTCCAGATTCCGGCGGAGAGTCCGTAGATGATTTCGTTCGCCTGCCGAATGAGGTCGCTCTCGTCCTTGAACGTGATGACCGAGACGACGGGGCCGAAAATCTCTTCCTGCGCGACGCGCATCGAGTTCTGCACGTCCGAAAAGATCGTCGGCTGGAAGAAGTAGCCCTTTTGGAACTCGCCTTCTAACTGCGGCGGGCAGCCGCCCGCGAGGACGTTCGCGCCCTCCTCGCGCGCGATGTCAACGTAAGACTTGATGCGGTTGAGTTGTTCTTCCGAGACCTGCGGCCCCATCTGCGTCGTCTTGTCGGTCGGGTCGCCGACCTTGATTTTGTTCGCCTTCTCCTTGAAGCGGTCGAGGAATTCGTCCTTGACCTCTTCGTGCAGGAAGATGCGCGAGCCGGCGCAGCAGACCTGGCCCTGGTTGAAGAAGATTCCCATCATCGCGCCGTTGACGGCCTGCTCCATGTCGGCGTCGGCGAAGATGATGTTCGGGGCCTTGCCGCCGAGTTCGAGCGAGACCTTCGTCAGGTTGTCGGCGGCGGCCTTCGCGATGAGCTTGCCGACTTCGGTGCTGCCTGTGAACGCGATCTTGTCAATGCCTTTGTGCGAAGCGAGCGCCGCGCCCGCCGTCTCGCCGAAGCCCGGCACGATGTTGACGACGCCGTCGGGGAAGCCCGCCTCCTGAATCAGCTTTCCGAGTTCGAGCGCGGTGACGGGCGTCTGCTCCGCGGGCTTCAGCACGACCGTGTTCCCCGCCGCGAGCGCGGGCGCGAGTTTCCACGCGGCCATCAGCAGAGGGAAATTCCAAGGGATGATCTGACCGCAGACGCCGACGGGTTCGCGCAGAGTGTAGTTGAACATCTGACCGGGAACGGGAATCGTCTCGCCCTCGATCTTCGTCGCCCAGCCGGCGAAGTACTCGAAGTTCTCGACGACGCCCGGCAGGTCTATGTACTGCGACTCGCGTATCGGCTTGCCGTTGTCAGCGGTTTCGAGCGCGGCGAGTTCCTGCGACTTCGACTCGATGAGCTGCGCGAGCTTGTAGATCAAACGCCCTCGGTCGCGCGCCGACATCTTCGACCACTTGCCCTCGAACGCCCTGCGCGCGGCGGCGACGGCCTTGTCAATGTCGGCCTTGTCGCCCTCCGCGACCTCGGCGAGCGTCTTGCCCGTCGCCGGGTTCGGCGTCTCGAAAGTCTTGCCCGATTCGGCGTCAACCCACTGGCCGTCAATGAAGAGTTGATACTTGCGCGGTGTGTCAGTCGCGGCTGGTTGCG
>DASRCS010000087.1:0-12246 GCA_035652995.1 Pyrinomonadaceae bacterium | reverse complement strand
CGAACGACCCGTCGTCGGGATTCTCGAACTCCTTCTACGCGCAGACGACGACCAGCGGCGACACCTTCAACCTCTTCCTGCAAAACATCCACTCGACAACCGGCTATCAATTGAAGGTCGCTGCCAGCACGACGTTCAACCTGTTCCGCAACGGCTCGGCGCAGGGCACTGCGGCGGGCGTGCTTCAGGACAACGGCGACACGGGCGGCGGCGGCAACGCCAACGCGACCCCGCCGACGGTTAGCGCGCCGGGCGCGGGCACGATCACGCTCTCGAACACCGCGCCGACGCTGCCGAACATCACCGTCTCGTCGCTCAGCCCGCGGCAGACCGACCGGCGCGAACAACTCGCGAAGGCCGCCACGCCTCCGGCCTCCGGCGCGGCGCGGCAGACCGCCTTCGCCGGCGTCTCGGCTTCAGCCTCGGCGGTGCCTTCGCTGCGCCAGCGACTCGACGAAGTCATCCCGTCCAACCGCGCGAGCGCAGACCAGACCGAACTGTCGAAGCGCGGCGCGGCACTCGGCTACTCGCCCAATGGCACTTCGGCCCCGCTCATGGTCAAGCCGGCGGCGGCAGCCGTCCTGCTCGCGACCTGCTCGCCTTCGGGCATCAACAACGCGGGCACGGCCATCTGCGTTGACCTGCCGACGCTGCACAACGGCGACTCCGTCCAGATCACCTTCCAGGTGACTGTCAACAACCTGCCGAACCTGTCGCAGACAAACCCGCCGCAGGTCTCGAACCACGGCACCGTGACGGGCGCGTTCACCGGCTCGCCGCTCGACACCAACACGGTCAACACGCCGGTTGACCGCTTCCACTCGACCACGACCCTCGGCTCGAACAACAACCCGTCGCAGGGCGGCCAGTCCGTGACGTTTACGGCCACCGTCGCCTTCGACACCGCCGAGGTCTCGCCGACCCCGGCGACGCCGACCACCCCGACCGGCGCCGTCCAGTTCTTCGACGGCGCCAGCCCGCTCACCTGCTCGGAGAACGCGAGCAGCACCGAGACGCTCAACGGCTCTGGGCAGGCCACCTGCACCACCACGTCTTTGAGCGTGACGACGCACACGATCAGCGCCGTCTATTCGGGCGACGGCAACTACAACAACTCGACGAGCAACAACGTCTCGCAGGTGGTCAACAACCCGACGAACATCGCCGTCAACGACGCGAAGGCATCCGAGCCTGCTTCGGGCACGACGCAGATGCTCTTCACCGTGACGCTCTCGCAGGCCGCGCCCGTGGGCGGCGTCTCGGTCAACTTCGCGACCGCCGACGGCGGCGCTAACCCGGCCACGGGCGGCGCGAGTTGCGACGGCACCTCCGACTACGTCACCACTTCGGGCACGGCCACCGTCCCGCAAGGCTCGAAGGTGACGACCATCCCGGTCACGATCTGCGCCGACAACGTCTCGGGCGAAACGGACGAGACCCTGCTCGTCAACATCACGTCTCCCACGTTGGGGACGATCCAGCGCGCGCAGGCGACCGGCACGATCACGCAGGGCAACACCGCCGGCACCTTCCTGATCTCCGAACTCAGGACTTCGGGGCCTGCGGGCGCGGGCGACCAGTTCGTCGAACTCTACAACAACACGGACTCGCCCGTTGACGCCAGCGGCTATGGGGTGTTCGCGATGGGCGCGGACTGCAACTCGACGCCGGTGCTGATCGCCACGCTCCCGAGCAGCCCCAGCCCGACAATCATCCCGGCCAGAGGCCACTACTTGATCGTCGGCTCTCAGTACTCACTCGCCAATTACGGCGGGACGGGCGCGGCAGCCGGCAACCAGACGATGACCGCCGACATCGGGCAGGACGGCAACGTCGCGGTCTTTACGACCGCCGACATCACCGCCATCTCGTCGGCCAACCGCCTCGACGCCGTCGGCTTCGGCACCAACACGGGCGGCGTCTGCGACCTCTTGCGCGAGGGCAACACGCTGCCGCCGGTCAGCGGCACGACCGCCGAGCACTCGTTCTTCCGCAAGGAGTGCGACTTCGTCGCGGGCGTCGGCTGCACGACGCCCGGCAACCCGAAGGACACCAACGACAACTCGGCGGACTTCAAGTTCGCCGACACGGCGGGGACGAACATCTCCGGGGTGCCGCGGCAGTTGGGCGCGCCGGGGCCGGAGAACCTCTCGTCGCCGATCCGCAGGGACTCGAGCATCGGGCTGCTGCTCTTAGACAGCACGGCCTCGTCGTCGCTGCCGCCGAACCGCTTCCGCGACCCGAACGACAACGCGGACACGAACACCGAGCAGTTCGGCACGCTCTCGATCCGCCGCAGAGTGCAGAACAACACCGGCTCGACGGTCACAAGGCTGCGGTTCAGGATAGTCGAGATGACGACCTTCCTGAGTCCGGGCGGCGGGGTGGCCGACCTGCGGGCGCTGACCTCGTCGGCGGTGGTCATCAACGGGGTCAACGACCCGGCGACGTGCGCGGCGACGGGGACGCCGACGACCGCGCCGTGCCAGGTGACCGCTCAGGTGACGACTTTGGAGACGCCGCCCGCGCAGGCTCTCGGTGGCGGGCTGAACTCGACGCTGATGGTGACGCTGCCGGGGCCGGGCTTGGCGAACGGGGCCTCGATAGACGTTAACTTCAAGCTGGGCGTGCAGCAGACGGGCACGTTCCGCTTCCTGATCATCACCGAGGCCCTGCCGTAAGGCACGACGAGGGCGAAGCCGCACGCGGTGTGTGCGGCTTCGCCCTCGATGAAATCATTTAATCCGGGACGGGTTCGGCGAAAGCGGCCCGTCCCTATTTTTGTGTCTTCAATACGTCCTTCGGCGCTCGGAAATGTGAGGCGCGAAAAGGGCGGCGGATGATTTCGGGCAGCGGAGAGAGCCGGAACTCACGGCGCGTGGGCGGGCGTTCTCAAGTCGCGATACGAACAGGGCAAGCCGTGGCCGAGTCGGCGCGCGTTTACCGCGCCAGCCACGCGCGCGCCTCTTCGTAGTTGCCGAACGCCTGCGCGGTCACGCCCGTCGCCTCGGCGAGCACGGTGAAGATTCGCTGCACGCCGATGACCTCGGCGTCCTCGGAGATGGCGGCCCAGCGACAGCCCTCCATCTCGTCGGAGTGCTGCATCAGGAACAGCGCGGCCTCGCGCGCGAACTCCGGGTCGGGCACGCCGGTCTGCTGGCGGCGGTCGCTTAAAAATCCCATCCCGCGCTGGTACGCAGGGTCGTCGAGGATCGCGAGCATCGTGTCGCGCCACTCGGCGAATGTTGACTCGCCCACCGTCGTCAGATAAACGATGCGCTCTTCGGGTTCGATTCTGTACGTGACTGCCAAGGGAGACCTCGCGGGTTCAGGTTTAAGACCGCGTCTTCGGCGAGCGCCTTCGACCGTTTAAGTTGGCGCGAAGGATAGCAGAAGAGTGGCCGCGGTACAACGACCGGAAAAGCCCGCGCGACGCGACACGCCAAACCAAAGGGCGCTGACAGCCCCGCGCCACACGCGCCATCAAACTTTGAAATTTTAAACGCGAGCGCGTGAATCGCGCGTGCCTATAATCAAGCTCAGGGAGCGACGGCGTCGCGCGTCGCTCGATGCGGAGGCTTTGATCGCGATGCCGAAGCACGGGCGAACTGCGGTCGGCCTTTTTCGAAGAGAGATGAATGTCGTCGGAGACGCCACGAACGTCCTGAGAGAAACTCCGCTGTCGGTGCTCGACCTCGCGCCGGTCAAGGCGGGCGCGTCGGTCGCGGACTCTTTCCGCGAGACGCTCGAACTCGCGCGCCGCGCCGAAAGTTTGGGCTTCGCGCGCTTCTGGCTGGCCGAGCATCACAACATGACCGGGATCGCCAGCGCCGCGACGGCTGTCCTCGTCGGTCACGTCGCGGGCGCGACTTCGACGATACGCGTCGGATCGGGCGGCGTGATGCTTCCGAACCACGCGCCGCTCGTCGTCGCCGAGCAGTTCTGCACGCTCGAATCGCTCTACCCCGGACGCATTGACTTGGGGATAGGTCGCGCGTCCGGCACCGACCAACTCACGACGCGCGCGCTGCGCCGCAAGCTCGCCGGAGCGGACGAAGACTTCCCGCGCGACGTGGCCGAACTGCTCTCGTACTTCGAGCCGGCGAAGCCCGGCCAGTTGGTGCGCGCCGTGCCGGGCGAGGGCCTGCGCGTGCCGGTCTGGCTTCTCGGCTCAAGCATCTACAGCGCGCAGCTCGCCGCGCTGCTGGGGCTGCCCTTCGCCTTCGCCTCGCACTTCGCGCCCGACTACCTTCTGGACGCGCTCGACGTTTACCGCGGCGGGTTCCGACCGTCGGAGTATTTGGACAAGCCCCACTCGATGGCGTGCGTCAACCTGTTCGCGGCGGACACGGACGAAGAGGCGCGCCGTCTCTTCACCTCACTCCAACAGGCTTTCATCAACCTGCGCCGCGGAAAGCCCGGCCCTCTGCCGCCGCCCGTCGAACCGTCCGAAGCGAACTTTTCGGATGTCGAACTGGCGGGCGTGAGGCACGCGCTCCGCTACTCGGCCATCGGCTCGCCGGAGAGCGTGCGCCGCTGGCTCACGTCCTTCGTCGAGGCGACTCGCGTTGACGAACTGATGCTGACCGCGCAAATCTACGACCGCGCGGCGCGCCTGCGCTCGTTCGAGATTGCCGCGGCCCTGCGCGACGCGTCGGCGGCTCGCTGACGACACGCCGCCGGTTCGCCGCGCGCGACGCTTACGCGTTCTCTTCGGTGAAGAAAAGCCTGTGGAGCGCGAGCAGGAGGAGCGCGCCCACGATGGCGAAGACGAGTCCGACCCAGTAGCCCGGCTGCGTCGTGTCTCCCGCGTGATGCGCGTAGCTCGCCGACTCCGGGGGTATCCCGTACCCGATTCCTCCGCCGAAGCCGCCCCACGTGAAGCGCCTCAGCAACACCCAGAAGAAACCGCCCGCGAGCGCGCCCGCGACCGCCGCGGCGTAGTTCGCCCCGCGGCTCACCTCCGAACCGCTCGGCATGTAGTCCTTCGCGACGTAACCTATGGCGGCCCCGATGACGATGAAGGCGAGTGTGTAGATTATGTACGTGACCATGCTTCCCTCACGCAGTCGTGCGACCGGCGCACGGCGGCGCTGAAGTTCCGGGGGAGTTGTTCTGAAGGGGGTTACTGCGACCGCTCAAGTCTAACACGGTCGCGGCTGCGCCGGCACGGACTGGGCGCGCGCTCCCCGCGCGGTGAGCCGCGAAGGCAACGTGGGATGAAGTTCGCGAGGCGGTGACGGGCACCGACGAGACGCACCCGAACGACGAGGCGGCGACTATTCGACCAGCCCCGCGGCGCGCAGCAACTCTTCGCCGTCGCGCTCGGCCAGCAGCGCGACGTAGAAGCGCGAAGTCCATTCGCGGTTAAGACCGAGGCCGCTCACAATCTTTTTCAGGACGACGCTGTTGCACGTGTCGAGTCCGTGCCGAAGCTCGGCGACCGTCGTCGGGTGAAGCCCCGCCCTTGAGACGAACTCGCGCTCCGACACGCCCTCGCCCGCGAGGTAGTTGTTCAGCACCTCGGCGAAAGTCTCCGCCCGGTTCATGCTCATTCGCCCTCCTCGGCCCATTCGCCGCACGCCGGCGCGTCGCAGGCGTGCGGATAGATTTCCGATGCGAGGCTGTCGGCGTGGCTCATCGCCGCCTCGACGCGCTCGTCCGTGCTGACGGGCAGCAGTCCGTGCGGGTGATACGGCCCGACGACGTTCACGCGGAACCGCCCCTCGTAAGGCGTCACCTCCGCGCGCACGCCGCCCCACCGAAGCTGTGTGTCCTCACGTTCATTGTTTCGCGATGATATGCGCGCGCCGCGCCGGCTTTCTGTTCGGTAACGCGCAGCAGGCCGTCGCTTTTTCCTCAAATTGATTTTTCAAGTTTATGAATTCTGAGGTGGGCCGGGCGGCTTGCGCGGCGTCGTGCCGCCGCTTAAGGTAAGGGGTAAAGGTGAAAGCGACGGCGCGGCTTGCCGTCGGATCGGACGATTGGTTGACCGTGTTGGGAGGATGCGATGACGACTCAGCATGAAAAGGCCGCGAGGTTCAGGGCGCTGCACGAGCGCGCGGGCGCGTTCGTCATTCCGAACCCTTGGGACATCGGCTCGGCGCGAATGCTCGCGGCGCTCGGCTTCGAGGCGCTGGCGACGACGAGCGCGGGCTTCGCCAACTCGGTCGGGCGTCTGGACGGACAGGTCACGCGCGACGAAGTGATCGAACACTGTCGCGCGCTCTCGGAGGCGACCGACCTGCCCGTCAGCGCAGACCTTGAGAACTGCTTCGCGGACGAGCCGTCGAAAGCCGCCGAGACCATCCTGCTCGGCGCGCGCGCAGGACTCGCCGGCGGCTCAATCGAGGATTACAGCGGCGACCCGTCGCGCCCGATCTACGACCTCAACCTCGCGGTCGAGCGCGTCCACGCCGCAGCCGAGGCCGCGCGCTCGCTCGACTTTCCCTTCACGCTGACGGCGCGCGCGGAGAACCTGCTTCACGAGAGGAACGACCTCGACGACACCGTCCGCCGCCTGCAAGCGTTCGAGGCCGCGGGCGCGGACGTTCTCTACGCGCCGGGACTCGCGACGCTCGAAGAGGTGCGTCTGGTGTCGGGCGCGCTGACGAAGCCTGTGAACGTGCTGGGGCCGCTGGTGAAGGGCGCGACCGTCGCGCAGTTGGCCGACGCGGGCGCGAAGCGCATCAGCACCGGCGGCGCTCTGGCGCGCGCGGCCATCACCGCGCTCCTGCGCGTGAGCGCGGAGATGCTCGACGCCGGAAGTTTCGAGTGGTCTTCGGCCCTCGCGTCGAGCGCCGAAGTGAAGAAGCTTCTTGATGCGCGTGTCGAATGAACGCCGTCTCGTGTATGATGCCGGCCTGAAGCACGCATTCTCACAAGGGAAACCGAAGTAACAAAACTTCAAACGAAGGTGATCGGCAGATGACCACGACGAAGAGTGTCCGCACCGTCAACCCGTCAAAGAATGTTCGTAGAGTCAACTCGCACAAGTGCGTTCGTGGCTTTGACTCGTTCGCGTCGGGACTCGTCGCTTTGCTGTTGCTCGTCGCGCAGGCGGCGATGGCGCAGGCTCAAACGTCAAACTCGCCCGCGACCTTGCAGAGCGAGACGCCGCAGAAGTTCACGCCGACCGACTACGGCTTCGACTACGAGCGGCGCGACGTGATGATTCCGATGCGCGACGGCGTGCGCCTGCACACGGTCATCCTCGTGCCGAAAGGCGCGCGACGAGCGCCGATACTTTTGACGCGCACGCCCTACGACGCGACGGCGCTGACGACTCATTCGTACAGCTCGCACATGGGGCCGAGCCTTCAGGGCTACGACAACGCGACGGACGTTGTCGTCGAGGGCGGATACATACGGGTCGTGCAGGACGTGCGCGGCAAGTACGGCTCCGAGGGCGACTACGTGATGAACCGCCCGCTGCACGGGCCGCTCAACCCGACGAGCGTTGACCACTCGACCGACACCTACGACACGATTGACTGGCTCGTGAAGAACGTCCCCGAGTCGAACGGTCGCGTCGGCATCCTCGGCATCTCCTACGACGGCTTCCTGCCGCTGATGGCTTTAGTCAACCCGCACCCGGCGCTCAAAGTTTCCGTCCCGATGAACCCGATGGTTGACGGCTGGATGGGCGACGACTGGTTCCACAACGGCGCGTTCCGCGAGGAGAACATGGCCTACATCTACGAGCAGGAGGCGACGCGCGACAACAGCGCGCACTGGTGGTCGAGCGAGTTCGACGACTACGACATGTTCATGAACGCGGGGTCGGCGGGCGAGCTTGGCCGACGCCGCGGTCTTGAGCAGGTCGGCTTCTGGCGCAAGCTTCTTGAGCACCCGTCTTACGACTCGTGGTGGCGCGAGCAGGCGATGGACAAGATTCTCGCCGCGCAGCCTTTGAAAGTTCCCGTCATGCTCGTTGACAGCCTCTGGGATCAGGAGGACATCTACGGCGCGACCGCCGTCTATCGGGCCATCGAGCCGAAGGACACGCACAACGACAAAGTCTTTCTCGTCCTCGGCCCGTGGTTCCACGGTCAGGAGATTCGCGAAGGCAGTTCGCTCGGCGCGCTCCGCTTCGGCAGCGACACCGCCGCGTATTTCCGCCGCGAGATACTCGCGCCGTTCCTCGCGCACTACCTGAAAGACGGCGAGCCGAAGATGGACGTTGCGCCCGTCAACGCGTTCGAGACGGGGACGAACACGTGGCGTCGTCTTGAGGCGTGGCCTTCGGGCTGCGCGCGCGGCTGCACGATGAAGGCGACGCCGCTCTATCTCGACGCAAATCTTAAGGCGGGCTTCGACGCGCCGAAGGCGAGCGACGCCGCTTACGACGAGTACGTCTCAGACCCCTCGAAGCCCGTGCCCTACCGCGCGCGGCCCGCGCGCCCCGTCAGCGCGCCCGACAGCACCTGGCGTCAGTGGCTCGTTGACGACCAGCGTGAGGCTTCTGGCCGCCCTGACGTTCTCGCGTTCGTCTCCGACGTTCTGACCGCGCCCGTGAAGATCAGCGGCCAGCCCGTCGCCAATCTTGTCGCCTCGACGAGCGGGACTGATTCCGACTGGGTCGTCAAAGTCATTGACGTTTACCCGGATGAGGTAGCAGATGAGCCGATGATGGGCGGCTATCAGTTGATGGTCTCGGCGGACATCTTCCGCGGGCGCTACCGCGAGAGCCTGGAGACGCCGAAGGCGATTGAGCCGGACAAACCTCTGCTCTACCGCTTCGCCCTGCCGAACGCGAACCACGTCTTCCTGCCGGGACACCGCATCATGGTGCAGATTCAATCGAGCTGGTTCCCGCTCTACGACCGCAACCCGCAGACCTTCGTGCCCAGCATCTTCTGGGCCAAGCCCGGCGACTACCGCAAGGCGACGCAGCGCGTCTATCACACGCCCGCGCAGGCGAGTTTCGTCGAGCTGCCTCTCGTCACGACGCCCTGACGAGAGGCAGCTCGCCGACGAACCGTGCAGGGCCATCGGGCGGTCGCGCCACTCGCCCGATGACCCCGCAAAATCGCGATGCCTTCGTAAAGAGATTGCCACGAAGTCTGTCCTCATTCGTACAGACTGCGGCAGCACGCCTGAATAAGAATCACCCATCGCCTAAATCCTAGTTTCTAAAAGTTTCGGCTTCCCCCTCTTGTGTTCTACCAGCCCTCTGCAAGAGGCGAGACTGTGCGCGAAATAATAGGAGATGAGATGAGACGGCTCAGACCTGCCGCGTACTTGTCGGGCAAGCTGGTACTATCGCTGGCCCTCTTTGCGCTGTCCCTTTCAGCCTCCTGCTCAAGCAAGTCTTCACAGGAACAGTCGCTCGACACTTCCAAAGCGGGCGCGGTCAAGCTGCCGACGGGCGCGCAGTCGGCGAACGAGCCGGAGGACGGACAGTGGTTGATGCCCGCGAAGAACTACGCCAGCACGCGCTTCAGCGGACTCGACCAGATCAACACGGAGAACGTCAAGAGCCTGAAGGTCGCGTGGACTTTCTCGACCGGCGTTGACCGCGGTCAGGAGGCCGCGCCCATCGTCGTCGGCAGCACGATGTACGTCGTTACGCCGTACCCGAATATCCTCTACGCGCTCGACCTCACGCCCGGCAAGGAGGGGACGACGAAGTGGAAGTACGAACCCGAACCGGCCTCCGCCGCGCAGGGCGTCGCCTGCTGCGACGTGGTCAACCGCGGCGCGGCTTATTTCGACGGCAAGATATTTTTCAACACGCTCGACGACTCGACCGTGGCCGTTGACGCGCAGACGGGCAAGCAGGTCTGGCGGACGCAGCTCGGCGACATCAACAAGGGCGAGACGATGACGATGGCCCCGCTCGTCGTCAAGGGCAAGGTGCTCGTCGGAAACTCCGGCGGCGAGATGGGCGTGCGCGGCTGGATCAAAGCGCTCGACGCGGCGACCGGCCAGGTCGCCTGGCAGGCGTACAACACCGGCCCGGACAACGAAGTTCTCATCGGCCCCAACTTCAAACCTTTCTACCAGCAGGATCGCGGCGCAGACCTCGGAGTCAAGACGTGGCAGGGCGACACGTGGAAGATCGGCGGCGGCACGGTCTGGGGCTGGATTTCCTACGACCCCGACCAGAACCTCATCTTCTACGGCACCGGCAACCCCGGCCCCTGGAACCCCGCGCAGCGCCCCGGCGACAACAAGTGGACTTCGGGCATCTTCGCGCGCAACCCCGACAACGGCGAGGCCGTCTGGTACTACCAGTGGTCGCCGCACGACCTGCACGACTACGACGGCATCAACGAACAAATCCTGCTCGACCTTCCCGTGAACGGCCAGCAGCGCAAAGTCCTCGTCCGGCCAGAGCGCAACGGCTACGTCTATGTGCTCGACCGCACGACGGGCCAAGTGCTCTCGGCCAACCCTTTCGTCCATATCACGACGACGAAGGGCGTTGACCTGCAAACGGGCAAGCTCATCTACAACGACGAGAAGAACACCGAGCAGGTCGGCACAGTCATACGCGACATCTGCCCGGCGTCACCGGGCGGCAAAGACTGGAACCCTTCGGCCTTCTCGCCGCGCACGGGGCTGCTCTACCTCCCGCACAGCAACCTCTGCGAAGACGCCGAGAGCGTGCAGACGAGCTACATCGCGGGCACGCCCTACGTCGGCATGAACGTGAAGATGTACGCGGGGCCGGGCGGCAACCGCGGAGTCTTCAGCGCGTGGGACCCGGTCGCGGGCAAAGAGGTCTGGGCCATCAAGGAGAATTTTCCGGTCTGGAGCGGCGCGGCGGTGACGGCGGGCGACGTAGTTTTTTACGGGACGATGGACGGCTACTTCAAGGCCGTCAACGCGCGCAACGGTGACGTTCTGTGGCAGTTCAAAGTCGGCTCCGGCATCATCGGCCAGCCCGTCGTTTACAAGGGGCCGGACGGCAAGGAGTACGTCGCGATTCTTTCGGGCGTGGGCGGCTGGTCGGGCGCAATCGTCGCCGGCGGACTCGACGCGCGCGACCCGACCGCCGCGCTCGGCTTCGTCAACGCGATGTCCGACCTGCCGGGACACTCGACCAAGGGGGGCACGCTCTATGTCTTCTCGCTTCCCTAAAAAAGCTGAGACGCGAGAGACGACTGCCGCGCGTCGCCCGACGCAAAGACGTTTGCGGCGAGCCGCGTCGCTTCGCCCGCGACTGATGTCATCGTCGCGGGCGGGCAGCGCGTCCGCGTGGCTTCGAGCATCTTTGTTCGTGCTGCTCGTGCTGACTCTTCTCTCGTGCTCGCGCAGCGGAGAAGTGAGTCAGACGGAGCAGGACTCTCAACCCGCGACGGCGCAACAGCTTCAGCCGGAGCAGTCGGCCCAGCAGGTTCAGCAACCCGAAGCCGAGCGCCACGCGCTGAGGGTCTGCGCCGACCCGAACAACCTTCCCTTCTCGAATCAGAAACAGGAAGGCTTCGAGAACAAGATCGCCGCGCTCGTCGCGCGCGAGATGAACCTGCCGGTCGAGTACACGTGGTGGGCGCAGCGCCGCGGCTTCGTGCGCAACACGCTCAAGGCCGGCCTGTGCGACGTGGTCATCGGCGTGCCGAGCGGCTACGAGTTGGCGCTCACCACGCAACCCTACTACCGCTCGACCTACGCCTTCGTCTATCGCAAAGACCGCGGCCTGCAAGTCAACTCGTTCGACGACCCCGTGCTCAGAAACGTCCGCGTCGGCGTGCAGCTCATCGGCGACGACTTCGCCAACACGCCGCCCGCGCACGCGCTCACGAACCGGCACATCGTCGAGAACGTGAAGGGGTATAGCATCTACGGCGACTACGCGCAGGCGAACCCGCCCTCGCAGATCATCGAGGCCGTAGCAAAGGGCGACGTTGACGTGGCCGTCGCGTGGGGGCCGCTCGCGGGCTACTTCGCGAAGCGGCAGCGCGTGCCGCTCGCGGTCGTGCCCGTCTCGCCGCAGGTTGACCTGCCGCACCTGCCCTTCGTCTTCGACATCTCGATGGGCGTGCGCCGCGGCGACGGCGCGATGCGCGACAAGTTGGACGAGATCATCAACCGCGACCGCGCGGAGATCGAAAAGATACTCGACGAGTACGGCGTGCCCCGCGTCGGCGACTCCGAAGGTCAGCCGGGGACTTAATTTGAGGAGGTCGGGGATGAGACTCGCGCGCGTCATCACGGTTCTGGTCTTCGTCGCCTCGGCGGCGGCAATGGTCTCGTGCGAGCGCGAGGAGCGCGGCTTTCGCGTCTCGCCCCCGGCGGCGG
>DASRCS010000086.1:0-10160 GCA_035652995.1 Pyrinomonadaceae bacterium | reverse complement strand
GTGGGCGACGACGCGCAGCTACATCAACTCGCGACCGACACGCCGCTCAGAGGCTCGGAGTACCAGGACGTTCACCGCGACGCGCCGCCGCTCTTCCCCGAAACGGGGCAAGAGACTCCGCCGTTCCAACTCGCCGTCAACTTCCCGCTCGTTGACGTGACATTGGAGAACGGGCCTTTCGACACGACGCGCGGCACGCACATGATGTCGAAAGAAGTGGGCCTGCGGCTGATCGAGTCGGGTGAGGTGAAGATCGAGCCGCTGCTGATGAAGGCGGGCGACGTGATGATACGCGACGTGCGCGTGCTCCACCGCGGCACGCCGAACCGGACGGACACGCCGCGCCCGATGGTCGTCCTCGGCTACAGCCGCCGCTGGCTGCTCCGGCCCGAAGTCTCGATACGCATCCCCAGCGCGACTTACGAAAAACTGTCCGAGCGCGCACGCCACCTCCTGCGCTTCAACCCCGTCGTCGAATCTGTGGATGACGAAGGCACGGAGGTCTATCAGTCGTTCGCGTACTAGGTTGTGTCAACATTTCATCAAATGCCACTAGCTTCAGCTAGTGGCATTTGATGAAATCTCAACGGAACTTGGAAGAGGTTTCAGTGCCGGCTCGTTCGTCAAGCCTGTGTGGACACGCCCGGCGCGCGCGTTAAAGTCGAAACAGTCGTATTCCAACAGGAGGTTGACGTGAGGATTCTTGTAACGGGCGGGGCCGGGTACATCGGGAGCGTCGTCACGGAGGAGTTAGTCAAGGACGGGCACCAGGCGGTCGTTTATGACAGCCTCTACAAAGGCCACCGCGGCGCGGTCGTCGAGGGCGCGGAGTTCGTCAAAGGCGACTTGATGGACGGCGAGTTGCTGCGCTCGTCCCTGCGCGGCGTGGACGCGGTGATTCACATGGCCGCGGACTCGCTCGTCGGCGAGTCGGTGACGAACCCGGCGAAGTATTACCGCAACAACGTCGTGGCCGGACTCGCGCTGCTCGACGCGATGCACGACGCGGGCGTGCGCCGCCTCGTCTTCTCCTCGACCGCCGCGACCTACGGCGAGCCGGAGAAGCAGCCCATCGAAGAGTCTGACCCGACGCGCCCGACGAATCCTTACGGCGAGTCGAAGCTCGCCTTCGAGCGTGCGCTGCGCTGGTACGAACACGCATACGTCATCAGGTACGCGAGCCTCCGCTACTTCAACGCCGCGGGCGCGACCGCGCGCTGCGGCGAAGACCACGACCCCGAATCGCACATCATCCCGATTGTCCTGCAAGCCGCCGCGGGCCGGCGCACGCACGTCGAGGTTTACGGCACGGACTACCCGACGCGCGACGGAACGTGCGTCCGCGACTACATCCACGTCGTTGACCTCGCCCGCGCGCACATCCTCGCGCTCTCGATACTCGACGAGCGCAGCGCGATTTATAACCTCGGTTGCGGCGGCGATGGCTACACGGTCAACGAAGTCGTCGCCGCCGCGCGCGAGGTGACGGGGCGCGACATCGAGGCGCGGACGGGCGCGCGTCGTCCGGGCGACCCGGCGGTGCTCGTCGCGAGTTCCGAAAAGATCAGGCGGGAGCTCGGCTGGTCACCGAAGTTTCAAGACCTGCGCACGATCATCTCGTCGGCGTGGGAGTGGATGCAGTCGCACCCCGACGGCTACGAAGACTGAGCCGGAAGCGAAAGGGTGCGGAAGCAGCGTGATGGGGAAGTTGAAAAGGGGTCGGAGAATCAAGTCAATGAACGAGGGCAGGGAATCGTCGTCGCGGTCGAGACAGGCGTCGCCGCCGACCTTGCGCCGTGAGCTGAGAGCGTCCGCGGCGTGCGCCGCGCTCCTGCTGCTGTTGGCCTCAAGCGTCGGCGCGCAGACGGTCAAGCTCGAACGCGGCTGGCAGTTCATCGCGGACAGAGACGGCGCGTTGAAAGTGTCCGACCTCGGCTCGGCGCGTGGCTGGCGCGACGTGCGCGTCGGGCTTTCGTGGAACGCGCAGTTTGAAGACCTGCGCGACTACATGGGCGTCGCGTGGTATCGGACGACGTTCGACCGGCCAGACATAGCGGGCGGGCGGCGGGCGCTCCTGCGCTTCGGCGCGTGCGACTACTTCGCGGAGGTCTTCGTCAACGGTAAGCCCGTCGGCACGCACGAGGGCGGTTACACGCCTTTCACGTTCGACGTGACGGACGCCCTGAAGCTGGGCGCGAACGAACTCGCCGTGCGCGTCACAGACCCGCCAATGGGCGACGAAGGCCGCGCGCGCTTCCCCGAAATGCTCTACGACGAGATACCGCACGGCAAGCAGGACTGGTACGCGCAGACCGGCGGCCTGTGGCAGCCCGTGTGGGTTGAAGTAAAGCCGGGCGTTTACGTCGAACAAGTACACGTGACGGCGAGCGCGGACGGTAGTTTCAGCGTGAGAGTGAGGCTGCGCGGAAGTAGGTTCGCTGAGCCTGACTCGACCGAAGTCATCGTGCGCGACCCGCATGGCAAGGTCGAGTTCCGCGCGCGGCAAAGTGAGCTTCCAGAGTCGGGCGGCGTGTTTCAGGGGAAAATAAATTCGCCGCAACTTTGGAGCCTTTCTCAGCCCACGCTGTACACCGTCGAGGTCAGATTCGGGGAGGGGAGTTATCAGGATGTTTACACGACCCGCTTCGGCTTCCGCACGTTCGAGGCGCGCGATGGGAAGTTGTATCTGAACGGCGAGCCGTTCTACATGCGCGCGGCGCTCGACCAGGACTTCTACCCCGATACGATCTACACGCCGCCGTCGAAGGAGTACGTGCGCGAGCAGATGTTGAAGGGCAAGCGCATGGGCCTGAACCTCCTGCGCTGCCACATCAAGGTTTGCTCGCCGGAATACCTCGAAGCCGCGGACGAAGTGGGAATGCTCGTCTGGTACGAGATACCTTCGTGGAACTCCGCGCACCACTTCTCGCAGAAGGCGGGCGAGCGCGGCGAGCAGACCTTCCGCGAGATGGTCGCGCGCGACTGGAACCATCCTTCAATCGTCATCCAGTCGGTCGTCAACGAGGGCTGGGGCGTTGACCTCCCGCACGACGCGGGGACTCGGCGCTGGCTGCGCTCGGCCTTCGACCGCGCGAAACAGTTGACCGCGCCCCTGGGTCGCCTCATCGTTGACAACAGCGCTTGCTGCGACAACTTTCATCTGAAGACCGACATCACGGACAATCACCGCTACAACACGATCCCGGACGAGTACCAGCCCTTCGACGCTTGGGTCGCCGACTTCGCCTCACGCCCGAAGTGGAACTTCAGCCCGTTCGGCGACGCCGAAGAGATGGGGCGCGAGCCGCTCGTCCTCTCGGAGTTCGGCAACTGGGGCTTGCCGAAGCTCCCCGCGAAACTGCCGTGGTGGTTCGAGCGCGGCTTCGGCGACCGGCCCATCACGCGACCCGCGGGACTCTTCGACCGCTTCCGTGAGTTCAAGTTCGGCACGCTCTTCCGCGACTACGACGCGCTGGCCGAGGCGACCGAGTGGCACCAGTTCGTCTCGCTCAAGCACGAGATCGAGGAGATTCGCCGCCACGACTCGATTCAGGGCTACGTCATCACCGAGTTCACAGACATCAACTGGGAGGCCAACGGCCTCATGAACATGTGGCGCGAGCCGAAGGCATACGCTGCGGAGCTTGCGAAGATTCAGCAGGACGACATCGTCCTCGCGCGCACAGACAAGCACAACTACACGAGCGGAGAGCCGGTGAAGGTTGACGTGCTGCTCTCACACTACAGTAAGCGCGACCTGCGCGGCGGGCAATTAACCTGGCGATTAGACACGGGCGGGCCTGTTGAAGGAAAGCCCGCCCCCGCCGGTAAAACGATTAAGATTATTAACCGCATACCGACGAGCATAGTCGAACTTCCAGAGACGATTACTCCGGCAACCCTCATAACTCTCACTCACGGCTCATTCGACGCGCCGACGGTCATTCGACCTGAGAGCCAGCGAATCGTCCTTGAATTACGCGACGCCGCGGGCCATCTTGTCGCGGAGAACGACGCGGAAATCTACGTCTATCCGAAGCCGACGCCCGCGACGCGGACGGCAATCTTCTTCCACGACCCAAAGCAGATGCTCAAGCTGAAGGCCGGGCAACTGACAGCCGCTGGCTACACCGTCTCGAACGAGTCGGCGGGCGCGGCGGCAAATCGCCCGACGCTCATGATCGCTTCGAGCATGGACGAAGAGGCGCACCGCTTCCTGCGCGCGGGCGGGCGCGTGCTACTGCTCGCGGACTCGAAGGACGCGGTGCCGGCGAATGCACCGCTGAAGGTGACGCCGCGCGCGGGTTCTGATCTGGACGGCAACTGGATTTCAAACTTCAACTGGGTTCGCACCGACGTGCCGTCGCCTTTCGCGCGCGTCGCGTTCACGAAGATTCTCGGCTTCGAGTCGGAACGCGTCGTGCCGCGTTTCGTGATCGAGGGCGTGAAGGGCGAGAACTACGACGACGTGCTTTCGGGCATCACCTACGGCTGGCTCAACAGCAACGGGGCGCTGGCCGTGCAGGCCCGCGTCGGCAACGGACGCGTGCTGGCGACGACCTTCCGCTTCGACGAATACGGGCGTGACCCTTACGCGACGCAACTGCTCGACTCGCTCATCGCCTACGCGAGCGGGCCGGACATGAATCCGCGGCTGAGCTATTGAAGACGGTCGCGCCTGCCGAAAGCAATCACGGGTGGCCGCGCGTTCGCCGTCGGCGGTAACATCATGTGTATGACACAAACGGTCGGAGACATGGTCACGCGCGAGCGCATCGCGGAGATCGAGCCGGTCATACGGCCTTACATCCGGCGCACGCCCGTCATCGAAGTTAAGGGTCGAGACTTCGGCCTTGAGATAGAAGACATAACTTTCAAGCTCGAACTCTTCCAGCACGCAGGCTCGTTCAAGGCGCGCGGCGCGTTCACGAACCTTTTGACGCGCGAGATACCAAAGGCGGGCGTGGCCGCGGCTTCGGGCGGCAACCACGGCGCGGCGGTCGCCTACGCGGCGATGAGGCTCGGCGTGCCGGCGAAGATTTTTGTGCCGACCATCTCGTCGCCCGCGAAGCTGCAACGCTTGCGCGACTACGGCGCAGACCTCGTCGTCACCGGCGAGCGCTACGCCGACGCGCTCGCCGCGTGCGAGGAGTGGATTCCGAAGTCGGGCGCGCTCTCCGTCCACGCCTTCGATCAGGTCGAGACTCTGCTCGGTCAGGGCACGGTCGGGATGGAGTTGGAGCAGCAGGCCGCGGGACTCGACACTCTGCTCGTCGCGGTCGGCGGCGGCGGACTCATCGGCGGCATCGCGGCGTGGTACGCGGGGCGCGTGAAAGTCGTCGGCGTCGAGCCGGAGTTGGCGCCGACGCTTCACAAAGCGCTCGAAGCGGGCCGTCCGGTTGACGCGGAGGCGGGCGGCATCGCCGCCGACTCGCTCGCGCCGCGCAGGGTCGGCGAGCTGGTGTTCCCGCTGGCGCAGCGTTACGTCAGCGGGGTCGCGCTCGTCACCGACGAAGCGATACGCGAGTCGCAGGAGACGCTCTGGCGTGTCTTGCGCGTCGTGGCCGAGCCGGGCGGCGCTGCCGCCTTCGCCGCCTTGCTGTCGGGGAGGTACAGGCCGGAGCCGGGCGAGCGCGTCGGCGTGATGGTAAGCGGCGGCAACACGGTCGCCGTGGATTTCAACCGCAGGTAGTCGTGAGTAAAAGATTGAAGCCGGTTCGTTCGCAGTTTAAGAGTCCGTTTTAATCGGGTCGCTTTTCTCAGCGCCTCCGACGCCTTTGCAGGTGACAACCTCACGCAAAGGCTTTGGAGGCGCTGTGTGTTTTGTGGACGCTTTGAGTGTCGCGCCGGAAATTTAACGGGGAAGAGATAATCTCATGACAAACATTGACGAATGATGGAGCCAAACAAACGAGGGAGATGAATCGTCATGGCGTCAGAGGCTCTGTTGAATGTGATTGACCGGCAGGACTTTCTTGAGCAGGCGAGCGAGGCGATACAGCCCGCGGTCACGGGCGCGTTCGAGGCCGCAGGCCCGGCGGGGCAGGAGGTGAAAAACTTTCTGCACGGCACCTGGCTCGGACACCCGCTGCATCCGGTTCTGACGGACGTGCCCGTCGGCGCTTGGACTGCGGCGCTCGCGCTCGACGCGATGGAGACGATGAGCGGTCGCAAAGAACTCGCGGCGGGCGCGGACGCGGCCATCGCCGTCGGGCTGGTCGGCGCGCTGGGTTCCGCCGTGACGGGGCTGACCGACTGGTCTGCGACGAGCGGGCGCGCGCGCAAGGTCGGGATGCTGCACGGGCTTCTGAACGCGGGCGCGACCGTGCTCTACACCACCTCGCTCCTGATGCGCCGGAGGAAGAAGAGGAGCGCGGGGGTCGGACTCGCGATGCTCGGCTACGCTGCGTCGAGCGCGGCGGCCTACCTCGGCGGCCACCTCGTTTACGGCGAGCAGGTCGGCGTTGATCACACGGCGGCGCAGGAGATGCCCAAAGAGTTCGTCGCCGTGCTGGACGAAAACGAGTTGGGCGAAGGCGAGTTGAAGAAGGTCGAAGCGAAGGGCGTGCCCGTCCTGCTCGTCCGCCGCGGCGGTGAGATTCACGCCGTCGCGCACACCTGCTCGCACATGGGCGGGCCGCTCTCCGAAGGCAAACTCGAAGGCGACGTTGTTCAGTGCCCGTGGCACGGCTCGCGCTTCAACGTCACTGACGGGAGCGTCGTTGACGGCCCCGCGACTTTCCCGCAGCCGTGCTTCGAGACGCGCGTGCGCGACGGTCAGATCGAAGTGCGCTCGACGCGCTGACCAAGTCCTCAAGACGACAGCAGGGCGCGCACAGCCGCGCCCGTCATCAACGTGCTCACGACGAATCGCTTGACTGACCCGGCTAACGAATCGCGTAGTTGAGGCCGTCGGCGAGCGTGCGCCTTACTTCGACGCCGGAAAGGTCTGCGCCCGTCTGCACGAGCGTCCGCGCGACGTTCCCGCCTATCCCCGTGAGGATGCACTCCGCGCCCATCAGCCGCACGGCGGAGGCCGCGCGCGTCAGGTAGTGCGCCGCGTCGGCGTCCATCGAGCGCACGCCGGTCACGTCGAGGATGACGTAGCGCGCCCGCCGCTCGACGACCGCGCGCAGAAGGGTCGAGGTCATCAGGTCTGCGCGCTCGCGCGTGAGACTCCCGATGACGGGGCCGAGCAGTATGCCCTCGCGGACGGTCAGCACGGGCGTCGAGAGTTCTTCGATCAGGGCGTCCTTCACGCGGTTCGCCTCTTCCGCCTCGCTCTTGGCGGCGAGTATCTCGTCCTCGAAGCGCCTGCGCTGCCGCATCGGGACGAAGACGCAGAGGTTGACCGCCGAGCCTTGGCGCTCCCTGCGCGCCGCGTTGACGAGGACGGGCACGTCTTCGCCGCCCGACGTGCGGAGCGACAGGTAAATCTCCTCGGCCTTGCCGTGCAGTTTGAGCAGCGGGAAGAAGTGTGTCTGGTAGAAGATGCGACCGCCCGGCGGCAGAACCGACTCGAAGTGGCGACCGCACAACCCGCCCTCCGCGTAGCCGAGCCATCCGAGGAGCGTCGCGTTCGCCGTCCGAATCGTGCCGTCGTCGGCGAAGGCGAGGAAGCCGCATGGCGCGTTGTTGAGCAGTTCGTCCATCTAGCGTTTCGGGCGGCGGCGGCTCACGAGATGCCTTCCGATTTCAGGTACTCTTTGATGACGCGCACGGTCTCTTCCGGGTGGCTCATGTGCGGGCAGTGGCCCGTCGCTTCGAGGACGCGCAGCCTCCCGCCCGGCAGATGCCGGCTCAGGTAGTCGCCGACTTCGAGCGGCGCAATCGCGTCGTCGGAACACTGCATGATGAGCGAGGGCACGCGCACCTTCGAGAGGTCGCCGCGGTTGTCCGCGAGGAACGTCGCCTCCGCGAAGCGGCGCGCGACGCGCGGGTCGGTCGAGCAGAAACTCTCTTCCAGTTCGCCCGCAAGCTCTGGCCGCTCCGGGTTCTTCGCGACGACGGGCGCGAGGAAGCTGGCCCAGCCGATGTAGTTCTTCTCCATCAGGTCGAGCAGTCCGAGGATGTCTTCGCGCTCGAAGCCGCCGAAGTATTCGGGCGGGTCGTTGACGTAGCGCGGCGAGGGGCCGACGAGGATCAGGCGCGAGAAGAGGCGCGGCTCTCTGATCGAGGCGAGGACGCCGACCATGCTGCTCACCGAGTGGCCGACGAAGACCACGTCACTCAGGCCGAGCGCGTGGCAGATGTCGAGCACGTCGCGCGCGTAGCCGTCGAGCGTCGAGTACCTCTGCGGGTCGTAGGCGCTGAGGTCTGACTTGCCGGAGCCGACGTAGTCGAAGAGCACGACGCGGAAGTCGTCCTCGAACGCGGGCGCAACGTACCGCCACATGTTCTGGTCGCACCCGAACCCGTGCGCGAACACGAGCGGGCGCGTGCCCCTGCCGCTCACCTTCACGTTGTTGCGCTTCAAAACGTCTTCGGACATATCAGCCTTTCACGGCGGGCGTGCCCTCCCGTCTCGCCGTCACGATTCCGCCGGGCCGCGCGGCTGCGCGGACTTCGATGACGCGGAGACTTCCGACCTAAAAACTCGACGCGGTGATGTGGAGGGGGACACCGAATGTTAAACCATCTCGTCACTCACGTCGAGCAGCACGTCACAACATCCGGCGGGTTGGCTCCACCGCCGCGTCAACGCGCACAGGCACGCGACCGGCGTTGCCGTCCTGCGGTTAGCGAGTTGTGGTTAGCGAGTCGTGCCGCCGCGTGACGCCGTCCGCGCGCGGCGCGGGTCTGCGCGCGCGCCCGTGTCCTCGCCGTGCCCGCCTTCGGCGAGCGATTCCGCGCCGAAGAAGACGCGGCGGATGTCGGGGTGCTGCGCCCGGATGTTGTCTTGCAGGCGCGTGACCGCGCGCCTGATGTCGGGCGCGGAGAGCGTGCTCCTGAAGCGGAGTTCGATGATGAGCAGGACGACGTGCGCGCTCTGGTAGATCGTGTGGAGGTGCTGCACGTGCTCGACATCCGCGTCCGACTCGACGAGCGCGCGCAGGCTCTCAAGCGTCTCGCGGTCAACGCCCTCGCCGATGAGCAGCCCCTTGCTCTCGTAAACCATCAGCGACGCGACCGCGCAGAGCAGCGCGCCGATGGCGACCGACGCGACGCCGTCGAGCGCGGGCAGGCCGAGCCGCCGACCGAGGAAGATGCCGAGGAAGGCGACGAGGAGTCCGGCGAGCGCCGCCGTGTCTTCGAGCAGCACGGAGAAGGTCGTCGGGTCTTTGCTCGCGTGGATGGTTTCGAGTATGCCGCGGCCCGCGCGCTCTTTGCCGAACGCGCGCCAGCCGAAGAGCCACGAGACGCCCTCGAAGCAGGCGGACGCCGCGAGCACGGCGTAGCTCCACCCGGCGCTCTCGGTGGGCGTCGGGTGGCGTATGTGCATGATGCCTTCGTAGGCCGACATCCCGCCGCCGACGGCGAAGATGAGGACGCCGACGATGAGAGTCCAGAAGTAGAGTTCGCGCCCGTGGCCGAAGGGGTGCTCGAAGTCGGGCGGCTTGCGGCTGCGGTGGATGCCGAGCAGCATCAGGGCGTCGTTGCCCGTATCAACGACCGAGTGGATCGCCTCGGAGAGCATCGCCGCGCTCCCGGTGAACGCGGCGGCGACGAATTTCGTCACCGCAATCGCGACGTTGCCGAAGATGGCCGCGACGATAGCGGTCTTCGATTCAGAAGCCACCGAAACCTTGCACCTTCCTCGTTCGAGTCATCTCTTTCTTCTGCGCGCGAAGGCGGCGATGACGGTCGCGAGTTCCGCGGCCTCGACGGGCTTGGGGACGTGCGCGTCGAAGCCGGCGGCGAGCGCGCGCAGGCGATCCTCCGCGCGCGCGTGCGCCGTCAGCGCGACGCTGTGCGTGTTGCCGCCTTCGTCCGCGCCGAGCGAGCGAACCTTGCCGATGAGCGCGTAGCCGTCCTCGCCCGGCATCTCGATGTCGGAGACGAGAACGTCCGGGCGGAGTTCTTTCAAGAGCCGCAACCCCTCAGCCGCGGTCGCCGCGGTCGCGACCGTCGCGCCGCACTGTTCGAGCATCATCGCGACCATCTCCGAAGACTCCCTCTCGTCTTCGACGAGCAGGAGCCGCAGCCCGTCGAGCCGCGGC